>CANRAF010000005.1 GCA_947628535.1 uncultured Bacilli bacterium
AAAAATCAACCCGAACGGATTGATTATATATGTTAAGTTCAAACTATAAAAGTTCGAACAGAAACGTCACTGGAGCAGACGACGGGAATCGAACCCGCATCCTAGCCTTGGCAAGGCCATATTCTAACCATTAAACTACATCTGCAAAATAAATATATTAATAATTTATCACTTTTAATGATAAAAATCAATATATTTAAATTTTAATTATACTTATTGTTTTATATCTTTTCTATCATTTAACTCTACTCTACTAATAGAATCAAATCTCTTAGTAATTTTTTCTGTTGTAGTGTGAATATCATTTACATCACGGCTCACAGTTTCAATACTTCTTGATAACTTATCCCATCTATCTTTATATCTTAAAAACTCTGTTCCAAGTTTATTAAGTTCATCATGAATAATAGACGTATATTTATCTCTTTCGATATTTTTAATTATCATTTGAATAACTGTAAGTGTTGATATTAAAGTTGTTGGTGAACAAAGCCAAACTTTCTTTTTATAAGCATAATCTATTATGTCACTATGGTAAGCATTAATTTCTGCAAAAATGGCTTCTGCAGGTAAAAACATAATAGCTTGATCTGATGTTTCACCAGCAATTATATATTTTTCACTTATTGCATCTATATGTTTTTTTACATCATTTTTAAAAAGTTTGCTATATTTTTCTCTTTCTGAAGCATTATTATTTTTATCAACCATATTACGATAATTTTCTAAAGGAAATTTAGAATCAATACCAATAGTTCCTAAAGGAAGAGGTGCAAACAAAATGGAATCAACAATACTTCCATTAGAAAGAGGATATTGCATTCTATAAACTTTATCATTTTTTTCTCCAAAAACAGTTGTTAAAATATGTTTTAAAGTAACTTCTCCAAAAATACCACGAGTCTTTTTATCAGTAAGTATTCCTTGAAGAGATACGATATCACTTGAAAGAGAATCTATTTTCTTTTGAGCCTCATCTATTTTTGATAATCTTTCTAAAACATTAGTAAATGTTTTATTAGTTTTTTCAAAATTTTGATCTAGTCTTTCATTTATTTTATCATTCATCATAGAAAGTTTTTCTTCTTGTTTTAAAGATAATTCATTAAAATCTTTATTAAGAGAATTTTTAAATTCTCCGAGTTCTTTAGTAACATTAAGTTCAAGTTTTCCAAGTCTTTCAGTAATATTTGCTTCATTTATATTTTTAGTAATACTTATAACTACTAAAATTAAAATAATTATTAAAATACCGATTATAATATAATCCATTTACTTCTCCACCTTTACTACTTTTTCAATTATTTTACTTATTATGTAAGCTCCGAGTACAAGAGCCACAACTTTTAAAATTTTTATTGGATCTGTTAGGCTATCCACAAAAGAAACTGCAATATAACTATAAAAAAGGAGCATTGCAGGTTTCCCAACTATTAAAGCTATAAAATATTTTCTAAAAGAAATATCACTTAATCCTCCTGCAATATTAACAAGAAATGCTGGTGTTATAGGAAGAGCAAAAAGTACCACGAGTATATTAAAATTAATATTTGAAAGTTTAGTCATCCATTTTTTTATTTTAACTTGAGTTTGCTTTTTAAATAAATGAATAAGTTTATCTTTTAATAAATATCTAAATAAACAAAATGATGCCATACAGCCTATTATAGTAGCTGCATAAGAAAGTAAAAATCCAAATATTTTACCAAATGATAAAACATTTATTCCTACAATTACCCCTAAAGGAAGAGGGGGAAAAATAGATTCTAATAAAACGAGAAAAAAGCCTCCTAAAAAGCCAAAGGAACCCATATATTCAACTATTTGATTTACTAATAATGTGATCTCTTCCATATAATCTCCTTACTCTCTTTATTATTATACCATGCCTATTTTAAAAATAATATATAAATTATAAACTTTCAAAAAACATAAACATTGCCGTAGATATATCTTTCTTACCACTTTTAACCGCAATATCAATATCACTTAATTTTTTTAGAATTAAAAGCATATCATTTTGACTAATTAATTTAACTTGCTCTTTTAATTTAGTTAATCTATATGGATGCATTTTATATTCTTTAATAATTTCTGAATCACTATTTGTTTTCTCTTTAATTGATATTTGAAATAATAATCTATAATGATTAGCAATTGTATATAAAACTTTATCTTCGCTTTCACTAAATTCTAAAAGTTCATTATATATTTTAAATATTTTAGTTTTATCTTTGATATTAATTGCATCTATTAAGTCAAAAATAGAAAAATCTGTTCCTTTTCTAACTAAGTTTTTAATATCTTCCTCTGTTATTTCTTTTTCTTTAAGTTTATATAATTTTAGTTTTTCAAGTTCACTTTCTACCCTATTTATATTATTATCGCAATAATTAATTAAAATATTTATAGCCATTGTAGACATTTTAAAATCATTTAGATTTTTTAAAATAAAACTTTTTAAATCGTAACTAAAAACTTCTTTTACATTTGTTTTATCGTATATTACTTTAGTTATTTTTTTTCTTTTATCTAACTCTTTTGTAGATGTTAATATTAATATATTATCACTTTGATTTTCTAAATATTTTATTAAAACATTATCATCATCTATTTTTTCTAAGTCTTTTACTATAACTATTTTTTTACCAAATAAACTAATAGTATTTAATTCTTCAATTACTTTTTTTATAGAAACTTCTTCTAAAGAATAATTTATAATATTTGAAGACTTTTCTTTCTCTATTAATTTATCTATTTCAACTTTTATATAATCTTTATTTCCAACAAATGTATAAGTCATAAAACCACCTAGTTATATTCTAACATAAATTATAGTTTTTTAGACATTAAAAAAAGTTAAATCTTTATAATTTGCTTTAACTTTTTAATTACCTTTTTCTCAATTCTTGATATGTAGGACTGACTAATATTTAACTTTTTAGCAACTTCTTTTTGAGTTAATTCTTCTTTTCCATTTAAACCATATCTTAAATACATAATTTCTTTATCCCTTTTATCTAATTTAGATAGTTCTTCTTTTAATATTTTTCTATCATATTCTTCTTCTAAAGGTTTAGTAACAATATCACTTTCAGTTCCAAGAATATCTTCTAAATGAAGTTCATTACCATCACTGTCAAAACTTAAAGATTCTTCAAAAGAGATGTCAGCTTTTGTTTTTTTATTTTTTCTTAAATACATAAGTATTTCATTATCAATGCATCTGGAACAATAAGTTGCAAGTTTGATATTTTTTCCTCTTTTATAAGTATTTATTCCTTTGATTAATCCTATAGACCCAATACTTACTAAGTCTTCTAAATCAACTCTTGTATTTTCATATCTTTTTGCTAGGAAAACCACAAGTCTTAAATTATGTTCTATTAGTTTATCTTTAGCCTCTTCATTCCCTTCTTCTTTTAACTGTAAGTAATAATCTTCTTCTTTCTTACTTAAAGGTGGTGGTAATATATCTGTTGCTCCCACAAAGAAAATATTATTACGTTTAAAAAACTTATTTATTATTTTTTGAATTATTAATTTCATTTTTATCCTCCCATAAATTCATATTTAAAATTATATCAGCACCATTTAAGTGAAATTTGTCATTTGAAAGGGCTAAATAAACATTTTCAAAAAAACCTTTATTTTCAATAAATATTTTATCTACTTTTATACATTTCATAATTCCAGGTTTATCAATTGTTTTATAAGGAACGTAGTACATTTTTTTATTTTCTAAGTTTACTTTAATATTTTTATTTAAAATTAGTACAGGTTTATTTAAATAAGAAAGACAGTTACCTGTATCTAGAAAACCAATTAAATCTAATTTTTTATTGTCTATAAAAAGTGTTGTTTTGTATTTATGAACTAAATCTTTTTTTACTCCTTTTATATATTTTGAATAGATTAAAACTGTTAAAAGTCCAATAAAAAGTAAAATTATTAAATTCAGAGATTTTCCATTTGTAAAAATGAGCATTCCTAAATGAGAGTAGCCAACTTCAATGTTTATTAAATAAAGAACTCCTCCCATTATTACTGATAATATGATTAAATAAATAAAATTATTCATAGTATATTTAAAACTTCTATAAGAAAAAGTAATTAAAAGCATTACAATTGCAAGTATCATTTTTAATATAAAAAATAAAAGAGATGAGATATTAAACAGGATAATAAAAAAAGAAAGTCCTCCGAAAAGAGATCCTAATAAAAGTCTTTTTTTAGATATCTTTCTTTTAAGTATTATACTTACTCCGAGAAGTAATATGAAATCAAATAAAAAGTTAATTAAAAAGACATAGTCTAAATATATTTTCATAATTACTCACCTTATTTATTATAAATAATATATTTATAAAACTATGTCTAAATATGGGTTATTTTATATTTTTTATTGTTTCTTTAAATAAATCTCCCCTGTCTTCACATTGTTTAAATTGATCCCATGAAGCACTTCCTGGGGAAAGTAAAATTACATCTCCTTTATTACTTATTTCATAGGCTTTTAAAGTAGCATCTGTTATATAATCACATTCATAAGTTGGGACAGATATTTTTTTTCCAAATTCTACTACTCGTTTTTTACACTCTCCCATGGCAACTATGGCTTTGATGTTTTTAGAATATGGTATTAAATCATCAAAATTTTGTCCTCTTTCAAGGCCCCCTAAAAGGATGATGGTAGGTTCTGTAAAGCTTGCTAAAGCTATTTGACTACATTTTATATTAGTGGCTTCTGTATCATTATAAACTAATCTACCATTTTTATTACAGACAAATTCTAAACGATGTTCAACTCCTGTAAAGGTAGTTAAAACTTTTTTAATAGCTTTAGTAGTACATCCAAATTCTTTAACTCCCATAACAGCAGCCATTATGTTTTCATAGTTATGAACTCCGCGAAGTTTTAATTCTTCTAAAGATATTATTTCTTCATCGTAATAATAAATTTTGCCCTCTTTTATGTAAGATCCCTCAATAATTTGTTTTGAAGAGAAATATTTTTTAGTGCTTTTTGCATTTTTTACAGCCTCTAAAAGATTTTCATTTTCTTTATTTAAAATAGCAATATCATTACTTGTTTGATTTTTTATTAGCTTACTTTTAACATATTTGTAATGCTCAAAAGTTTTCATGAAATCAATATGAGCCTCTACAATATTAGTCATTATAGCAACATTTGGATTAAATTTATCTAAATTTTCTAGTTGTTGACAAGATATTTCTGTTACGATAATTGTATCTTTTTCTAAATTATCTATAAGTGATGAAAGAGGTATACCAATATTTCCTGCGAGAACTACCCTGCTTTTATTTGCTTTTAAGAATTCATATGCCAGAGTTGTAGTTGTTGTTTTTCCGTTACTTCCAGTAATGGCTAAAATTTTTATATTTTTTTCTTTGGGAATGCTAAGATAGGCCATTTCTACTTCATTTATAACTGGTATATTAAGCTCTTTTGCTTTTAATACATATTTATGATCAATTGGAACACCAGGATTTTTAATTAAATAGTCAACATCTTTATTTATTAAATCGTCAGGATGTCTTCCTAAAATTACTTTTACTCCAAGAGAGGATAACTCTTTTAAGATATTTTCATCTTCTGTTTCCTTTTTATCATTTACTGTAACACTACATCCTCTTTTTACTAAAAATTTAGCGGCTGCTATTCCACTTCGAGCAAGTCCTAAAATTAAAATATTTTTATTTTCAAACATTTTATCACTCCATTATCTTTTTTTACGTTTTCTAAAAAGTTCTTTTTTCCATTTTAGCATTTATATTTTCTAAGATTTTACCTACTAATTCATTATATGCCCTAACGACTTCAAAAAAGTCTATACTTTTTTATTTTATTTTTACCATCTTCATTTATTTATTATATTATATATTTCTTCATGAATTTCTTCTCTTGATTTCATTTTATTTTGAAAACTACAATCTACTTTTTTCCAGTTTAAGTAATCTGCTACAAAAATAGCATTATCATAAACTTTTTTCATAAATTCAAGATCATTTTCGTGAATATCACCATTAATGGCTTCTCCATTTTCTATTTTTCTTTTTCTTCTCATTTCATTTACTAAATCAAATGGAGCATATAAAAATATTGTTACATCTGGTTTTTGAAGTCCAAGTTTATTATATTCAAAATCAATTACATAATCAATAAATTTTTTCTTCTCTTCCATGTCCTCAATAAGTGCAGACTGATAAATAAGACTTGAACTTGTGTATCTATCAAGTAATATTACATCACCATCTAAGAATTTTTCTTTTAATTTTTTATGCCAAGTTACTATTCTATCGACAGCATATAAACTATTGATAAAATAAGGAGATAAATCTTTTAAAGGTCCAAATTTACCCTCTAAATAATCTTTAACACAGGCCCCCTGTACTTCATCATAAGTTGGAAAATGATGATTTACTACTTTTTTATTGTCTTTTATTAACCTTTTATTTAGCAAATCTACTTGAGTTGACTTTCCAATTCCATCACAGGCACCTTCAATTACAATTAGTTTTCCAGTCATATTATTCCTCCATACTACTTTATTTTTCTATATAAAACATAAGAGTATTTTATATTATTTTCTTCGTTTTCTTTAATTATTGTTTTATAATATAAATCTTTATCAAACTTTGGAAAATAGCAATCCGCTTTAGGAAATGAATTTTCTATTTCAGTTAAGTATAAGTTATCGGCAAAAGGTAAAAATATTTTATAAATTTCACTTCCTCCAATTATGAAAATCTCATTATCGGTAAGGTCTAATACTTTTTTATAATCTTTTATTGTTTCCACATCTTCCTTTATATCTTCACTTTTTGAAAGAACTATATTTTTTCTATTTGGAAGTGGTTTACCTATTGAGTAAAAAGTATTCTTTCCCATTACTACTGTTTTACCATCGGTTACCTTTTTAAAGTATTTTAAATCATCTTTAAGATTCCAAATTAATTTATTTTTATAACCAAGTTCTAAGTTCTTTCCTACTGCTGCAATTATAGATATTTTCATTGTGCTATTGGGAAAGAAATTTTGCCATGATGTTTATAATCTATTATTTTTATATCTTTTAATTCTCTACTATTATCGAATTTATAAAAATTTTTAACTTCTGGATTAAGCCATAAAGTTGGAGCCTTTAAATCCTCTAAACTCTCTTCTCTTTTTATTTGCTCTTTGATGCCTTCTATTTGATTAACATAAATATGAGCATCTTTTATAGACCAGTCCATAGTTCCGGTTTTAAGTCCTGTGCAGTGAGCTATCATACTTAAAAGTGTGGCATACTGAGTAACATTAAAAGGAAGACCTAAAGCAACATCACAACTTCTTTGATGCACTAGCAAGTTAAGTTTTCCATCTGTTACATCCCATTCACTAGACCAAACACAAGAAGGAAGTACGGCAGTATCCAAAAATTCATCTTGCCATAAGCTCATTAACATTCTTCTGTCATTAGGATTATTTTTTATTTTATCTATTAATTTATCCACAAGATGATATCTATTTACAATCCATCCATAAGCAGTTCCTATAGTATGAGCCCATTCTTTTCCAAAATCTTTTTCAATATCTTTTTTTACTAATTTACCATCTTTTTCTAAAACCATTTGATTGGCTTTCCAAATGCCATTTTCATCGATTTCCCATTCATCCCAAATATGGTTTCCTCTTTCTTTTAACCATCTTACATCATTGCTTTGGGCTTGGTAAATCCAAAGCATTTCTGTAATAGCATTTTTATAAAATACTTGTTTTGTAGTTAACATTGGAAATTCATCTTCTAAATCAAAATGAAAAGTATAACTTGGTATTTTTATTGTATTTATCCCCGTTCTATTTTCCACTTCTTTACCTTCGCTTAATATTTTTCTGCAAAGTTTTATATATTCTTTATCGAATTTTGACATGTATTTACCTCCGTACTTTTATATTTTTATCCTTTAAATTAATTGTATCACATCATTATTTTAGTGTTAAGATTTTTTATCTTTTAGAAAAGAGACATAAACACTCTATATGCTTAGTTGCTGGGAACATATTAAATACTTCTATTTTATCTAAATTAAAATTATTTAAAAGATTTGCATCTCTTTTTAAGGTTCCTGGATTACAGGAAATATAAATTAATTTTTTTATCTTCATATTATTTAGTTTATCTATAACTTTTGCATCAAGTCCACTTCTCGGAGGATCCACTATAACTAAATCAAAACTATCTTTTAAATTTTTGGCATCTTCTTTTATTAGTTTATAATTTTTAACATTATTTTCTTTAATATTTTCAAGACCACATTTTACAGAATCTTCATTTATTTCAATACCTACTATCTCTTTTGATATATCTTTTAAATATATTCCAATACTTGCACTACCGCAGTAAAGATCAAGAAGTTTTTCACATTTAAAAGCATACTTTAAAGTTTTTTCATATAAAGATGAAGCACATTTTGTATTTACTTGAAAAAAAGAATTATGATTTATGTTATAAGTTACATTATTAAGTTTTATTTTTATATATTCATCTCCATAAATAAGTTTATCATTTTGATAAATACTAGAAAGGTTTTTATATTTTTTTAAAAGTTCAATATCTTCAGAATTTAGTTTTCCTTTAAAACTTAGTAAAAGATTTTTTTCTCCTTTTCTTATTAGAATTTCACTTACTTTAGATAAGTCTTTATCTTTAAGATATGATATTAATTTATTAATATCATTATCTAATAAAGGACATTTATCTATAGGAATGAGCATTTCACTATTTTCTTTATAAAATCCAAGAAGACCATTTTTAACGTGTAAAGTTACTTTATTACGATAATTAAATCTATCAAAATGCGTAATTAAAATATTTTTTCTTTTAAATAATTTTTCAATGTATTCTTTCTTTAATTTTAATTCTCTTTCATAGGGTATATGAAGCAGGCAACACCCTCCACATGTTTCGTAATATGGACAACGAATCTCTTCTTTGTTTGTTTCTTTTAAATAGTTTTTTATTTCCCCTACTCCGTATTTTTTATTAAGTTTAACAATTTTTATTAAGACTTCGTCATTTGTTTTTGCGCCTTTTACAAAAATAGGAAGACCCTCTGCATGATAAATACCATTACCATTTTGATTATCGTCTTCTATTTTTACTTTTATTAAATCTCCACACTTCATAGTTATCCCTCTTTTTTATTATATCAAGTTTTAAAAAAAGAAAAAATAGGTTTCCCTATTTTTCATTTGTGTTTTTATTATTTTTTACATTGTATTTATTTCATATGCATTTGGACACTTACCTTTCAAATATAATAGAAATTTATTAATTTGATCATCTGTTGCTCCAAAACATTCAATATTTATTTGATCATTAAAATTATCCTGTAATGTTACTACAAATACTGTGTCTTTTTTATACTCTACACTTAATATTATTTGTTTTACTTCAATATATTTCATAATTTTTAAATCATTTTTTTTAGTATATTTTAAGTAATCTTTAGAAAACGTAGTATCATAAGCTACAAACTCTTGTTGACTATTAATTTCTTCTAGTATTTTATTAATCAAATCCATGGAATAGTTAAATTTTTTAAAATTCTTATGTTTATTAGGAACATTAATTAAATATATATTTCTAATTAATATAATTAAAATATATATAACGAAAGCACTAATCAATAAAAAACCAATTATTAATTTTATTCCATTACTTTGGATGAGCTCGGTAACAAAATACTCTATTCCATTTTTTTGGATGTATCGAATTGTTATAAGAATATATAAAATATATAATATTAATATAATAATCTTAGGTATTGATTTTTTCTTTAATCTTCTTCGCAAATTATTTATATCATTATTAAACATATAAAACTCCTTACCTTGTTTTTATACAAATATAAAATATATAGCCATCCAGATACAACTATGTATACTTGCTAAAAGCGCAAGTACTTTTCCTTTTGTGTTATTCTTTTTAGCTAATCTAAATGCATTTACTCCTAAACTAAATCCAACTATTGATAACCATCCAAATATAAAAATAGAAATTGTAGCCGTTATGAAAGATAATGCTATATTTGTATTTACTTTTTTTTGAATAACATCAGTTTTTATATTTTTATTAAAAACTTGCCCTTTATCATCAGAATTGTCTGCAAAAGGATTGTATGGTTCATTTGAATTTACTTCAGGTTGATATTGATACGAATTATTGTATGCTGCCTGATATTGAACTTGAGATTGTGTGTTAGATTGATCATTTTTAAAGCCACAATTTTCACAACAATTAGTGTTTGGATTAAGTGGATGTCCACAATTTTTACAATACATATTTTTAACTCCTCTCTTGTACTTTATATACTCATAATACCCCCCCCCCCAGCTTTTTTGTCAATCTTTTTTGTAGTTAATATGTAAACTAAAAAAATAAATAGTTTTTTACTATTTATTTTTTATATTATTATTTACTATTTTTTTCTTCGTCATTTTCAAAAACAACTTCAGTATCTTTATTTAAGAAATAAATAATCAATGCTCCGAGTAAAACTATAACTAAAATTTTTATAACATTTTTCCAAGGAATATTAATATTATCTTTACTCTTTTCTTCTGTTTTTGTTTTAATAACATTTCCACCTTCATAATCTTCAAGATAAATAATATCTTTTGCATTTTGAACTTCATTTTCAGTTTTTAAAGGATTATAATTATAATTTGTAAGAAATACTGGCTTTACATCTTTAATACTATTAATATTATTTTCAGTTTTATTCTTAATAGTGCTTTGATAATTAATATTATCAAGATAAACAGTATCAGATAATTTTATAATACCATTTTGAATTTGAAATTTTATATCGCTTTCACTTTTTTTATTGTAAGTAATACTAATTATTAAATCATCATTTTTATATTTTCCAAGTCCTATTACTTTTAAAGAATTATCATTAGTTTGATAATTTACACCTTTACCTAATTTAACTTTAGGATTTATTAAGTTGTTACTTGTTAAAATATCGAAATAAAGTCCATATATAGTTCCATTTGATTTTAAATAAACATTATAAGTTATATTATCTTTTTCTTCTTTTACATCTACTTTAAATTTTGCACTTTTAGTAGTTTTCAAACTATCAATTTTATTTACATAATTATATAAATCAAATACATCTTTTATATCTACTTTTCCATCACTATTAGTATCACATATAACTGTTTCCAATTTAGAATCATTTTTTAATACTTTATCTTTAAGCAAAGAAACATCTAAATCATCAATTATTCCATCACCATTTATATCATTTTTAATTACTATTTTTAATGTTTTAAGAAGTTTATTATTTTTATCATATAGCAGTAAACTTGAATTTTTATCTATTATTTTACTTCCTGTTAAAGAAAATTGGGCATTATAATCTATATTATTTTTAAAATCGTTTAAAGAAATATTGTTCCCATTTATTATAACAAGAGTATCTCCAATTATTTTGATTTGATAATTTTTATCATCTTTTAATTTAAGAGTATAAAACTTTTCCTTAGCATTTATAAGTTTTGTGTATTCATCACTTGAAGATACTAAATTTTTATATTCAAGAAGTACATCTACTATATCTTCATTTTCTAAATTTGAATTTTCTACAATATTTTTATATATTTCATATATGTTTTCATTTGAAAGATTATTATAACTATCTTCTAACTCTTTTAAAGGTAAAGTAAAGTTTTCTTCTTCACTAGGCATACGATTTAGATATGTATCTATTTCATTTAATAAAGAATTATAATTAATATCAGATGCATAACTATTTTCTAAAAAATCTATAATTTCTTTAATTTTGATACTATCTAAATTTTTAATATTTTCATAGTTTTTGTTTTCTAAATCTACTAAATTCTCCTTAAGTTTATCTTTTAAAGCGTTATATTTATTATCATATTCTTCTTTTAAATTATTTATTTTTTCAATTAATTCATCTGTATCATTACTATTTATAGATAAAATATTTGTTTTTAAATTAATTGCTTTGGTATTTATATCATTAAAATTATTTTCAAGTTCATTATCTAAAGATGCTTTAAAAGATTTATCTAAATCATAATATAAATCACTTAAATAATAATTTATACTTTTGTTTTGATAAACAGTTACTGGATTATTTCCAAGATTTTTTTGATTTTCTATAAATGTATTTATTTCTTCTTTTATTTTATTTATCTTTGTTATAGAATTATCATAATTATTTTTTACGTTATTATAAAAACTTTGATAATTGCTAATATTTGTTAAATAGTTATTAGAAAATTCTTCATATCTATTATAGTAATCATTAAAATAATATTTAGTTACATAACTTTCTAATGTATCTTTAGTTAAAACTGTTACATTTTCTTCCTTCTCTTCATCATAATAAGTAATATCTTTTAAATTATTTAAATTTAAATAAGCATAATTATCTAAATTAATATTATCTAAACTTATATTATTATCTATTAAAACATCTTCAATAGAAATATTATTTAAAGCACTATTTTTATAACTATTATAATCTACTTTTAAATTAGAAAAATCTCTATTTATTTTATCTATAGCATACTTATAACTATCATTTTCATAATAAGTATCATTTTTTAAAGATAATAAATTATTTTCTATGATATTTTCTTCCTCACTTATTTTACTTAAATAATTAATATTACTTTCTTCAGCACTTACTTCTATAATTGGTGCAATAAAAAAATTGCATATTATTAAAAGCGTAAATACTGCAACCCTTTTTCTTATATTAAACATAAAACAAGTCTCCCTTCAAGAAACAACTGTACTATATAAGTTAAGTATATACAATTTTATTATACTTTGCAAGAATTTTGTCAAAAAGTGTCAAATAAATAGGCAAATAAAAAGTAAATGTATTATTTTTCGTATACATTTACTTGTTTTTTATCTCTACCTAATCTTTCATACTTAACTACACCATCTATTTTAGCAAATAAAGTATGATCATTCCCCATTCCAACATTTACTCCAGGGTGAATTCTTGTACCTCTTTGGCGATAAATAATAGCTCCTGCTTTAGCAAATTCACCATCTGCTAATTTAGCTCCAAGTCTACGTCCAGCAGAATCTCTACCATTTGAAGTTGATCCTCCACCTTTTTTATGAGCGAATAATTGGATATTTAATTTCATCATAAATATTCCTCCTATAAAAATCTTATATTATTTGGATAGTCATGTTCTAATTCTTTTAGTAAAGATATCATATTTAAAATAAGTTCATTTACTACTTTATCATTTTTTATAGCTTTTACAAAAAATGGATTTTCTTCGTAGCAAATAGCATCTTTATTTATTCTTTCTATAGCATTTATTGTAGTTATTACTATACTACTTACAGCTGCACAAACTATATCTTTACCATAATCATCATATAAAGCATGACCAGTAATTTTAATCTCTTTTAGATTATTTTCATTTTCTACAACTTTTATTTTTATCATTTTAATTACCCATTAATTTTAGTAATTTCAACCTTTGTATATGGTTGACGATGTCCTTGTGCTTTACGAGTGCTTTTCTTTTTGTTAACGTATTTAAAAATTCTAATTTTTTTACCTTTACCATGTTTAACAACTTTACCAGTTACTTTAGCATTTGGAACTAAAGGATTACCAAAACTACCATTAACCATTAACACTTCGTCAAAAACAACATTTTTTCCTTCTTCAGCATTTAACTTTTCTACATATATTACTGAACCTTCTTCAACTAAATATTGTTTTCCACCAGTTTTGATAATTGCTTTCATACATACCTCCTTTATAATTACCTAAGACTCACTTTTAAGGTGTCTATAAATAGAACTTTTACCTTTTCAATGTGGTTTAAAGCATTTGAGGCCTTAAACATATAAGATTTTATCATATTAGGGTTTAGAAGTCAACATTTTAAATCTATTCTTCCAAAAGTTTATCAATTGATTTTACTTTATATCCTTTTTGTTTTAAGTAAATTATTGTACTGTTAAGTTCACGTATATTAAGATTAGTATCTTTTATTTCATAGATTAATCCTTCTTTTTTATTTTGTTTCATATAATTATATAAATTTTTTTCAATTAATGTTGGAATAATCGTATTAACTTTAAAACTACTACAACTTTCTAAGAAAATAGGATTTCTATAAATACAGTAATTACTATAAGGTAAATTGTTAGTAACTAATCCATTGGTGTATCTAAATCCTGCTGCTTTGTAATTATTTTTGTATCCTAAAAAACCTACTTTTATATTACTATTAAATATACTCTTTAGTTTTAAAAGATTATTTTCTATTAAGTTACCATCCATAAAAAAGGTTGCTGGAGTATTAGTTTCATTTAGAATATAAGCTATTTCTTCGAGATGATTTAAGTTTTCTAAAGAAAATACTAAACTTATTTCTTTATCATTAGTACTACTTCCTGTAATAAGTTTATCTAAATTTTCTTCTTTAGTAATACTTGGTTTTACTTTGGTGTATTCAAGTAGATTTTCGTTAAATTCATCAAGTTTTTTCATTTTTTCATAACTTGTTTCTTTATCTACTACTTCTCCACTTTTTCCTACAAGCATAGAGTGCTCTGATAAAATACCATTCACAGGTTCTATTTCATTTTTTTTACTTGCATCTTCAATCATTGTCATTATTGGATCTTTTTCTTTAAACATTTCTATTATTTTATCAGTATAATAAAAACTAAAACCTGTAAATAAACTAATTATAATTATTTGAAGTATCTTTTTCATAATATATATTATGAAGAATAAAAAGAAATATTAATGTTGGTTAATATTTCTTATTTTTTGTTTTGTTTTAAAGTTTATTTTTTTAAATTTCTATATTATTTACTTAAAATAATTAATCTTGAGGATTCAGAAAGAGCGGCATTTCCGTATGCTATGCTTGAACTACTATTAGAATTATAAGCTGCAAATATCCCTGCCTTTTCTTTATTAACACTATTTTTACCCCCTCTTAAACCCCACGAAACATAAGCATTCAAAGAACAGTTGAAATCGTCATACCAACCATTTGTTTCTCGATGTATTTCTCTTGTTCCGTCTCCTAATTTATGTATTTTTAAGTTTTTTATATTATCCGCTTCATTGTAACTATATTTATCATAATACTTATCATCAGGTAAATCTTTTCCTTCTACACTCCCAAAATTCCCGTTGTTATATAATACTCCACTATATCCAGAATATTTTGATTTATCAAAACCACTTATCATTGTTTGACCATCTTTTCCTACTATATCAGCCATTGTATATTCCCAAGCTCCTCCTGCCATATCATATACTCCGTATATGTCCCCTGTTGTTGAAGACTCAAACCCTAAAGTTGTATTATAACTATTACATGTTGTAGTTGTTTCATTGCTTTCTTTGGATTCAGGCCCACATCCTGTTATGAAACTACTATTTGCATTATTTTTTACTTCTCCATTTTTTCCATATTTTGAATGTGAAAGATATGCTATTGCTCCCCATTCACTATTTTTTATCATATGAATATCATCTGTATTACTAAAATCATATTTATTATTTACCTCTTTCATTGCAAAAGCTACATCTTCCAATGTACTTATACTTACTCCTCTCCATGAATATAAATTTGGTTTTATTAATGGTCTTATTGTATTTAAATTACAACCAGTACCTTCATTATCATAAGTTTGTGGGGTGCATACTGTATCACTTGATAGTTCAAATTTTCCTACCCAAAATCCTGGTAGCTCTTCTTCCCCAAATTGGAATGCAGGATGAGTATAGGTCTTATCTTTACATGTTTCATCTGTACATGTTTTATTATTTATCTTACATGTCTCACTTGTTCCATCACTATTTGATTCTCCTTGGATTTTATCCTCACATGTTATGTCTCCTGTTTTATTTGTTCCTTTTTCAAAGGTTATTTCTATTGGTTGGGGTGTACTTGTTTTTGTTCCATCTTCATTGTAATTCCATACTTTATATTTATATCTTGGTATCCATACTTGCATTGTACTTATTATGTCCATTGGAAGCTCTGTTCCATTTTCTCTTTCTTCATATTCTCTTAAATTGTTATATATTAGGGTATTATCATTTTTTGCATAATCTTTAAAATTATTATCTTTGCTTAACTCTTTTGCTTCATCATCACTTAATGCCTTATTCATTACCAATGCATCGCTTATTGTTCCTTTGAAATACCGCATATATGTTGCTCCAGGATTTACTCCTATTGCTATTGGAGCCGTTGATTTTACTATATCTGAAGTCATACTTGTAGTATCTTCTAATTCTCCATTTAAATATAATTTTATATTATTCCCATCATATGTTGCTACTACTGTATACCATTTACCAACTTCTAATGCTGTTTTCGATATTGCACTAGCATAGCTATTTTTACTTGTATCATATATTGCTATACCTGCAACAGTAGTATTTCTTTCATCGATATTAAAATTTGTTTGAAGCCCAAATCCAGATGTCTCTGCATTTCCTATTAAATATTGAGTTTCTTCTTCTGATGCTTTTGTCTTAAATCTTGCTACTACTGTCATTTCCTTATCAAAATCATAATTAGCAAGTCCTACATTTACATAATCATTTTCTCCATCAAATGTCATTCCTTCATTTGTATATTGTGCTTCATTTACATTCCCTATTTTATTATCAAATTTAGAATAAAATAATTGATTAGAGTTATCTACATGATTTACCTCTCCTGAATAGTTTTTCTTTATTGTATTTTCATCTATGGCACCATTTATTACTAAGGCATCACTTATTGTCCCTTTAAAATAATTTCTAATGACATTATTATTATTTGGGTTGGCACCTATTATAAAGGGCATTTGCGATTGTTTTATTGTATCTGTTGTTTTTTGCTCTACTTCTAGTTCCCCATTTATATATAGTTTCATAACATTTCCATCATATGTTCCTACTACTGTATACCATTTATCTTTTTCTGCTGTTGCGATAGAATTTATTGTTATAAAATTACTTTTTTCTTTTGAATATATCCTAAAATATATATAATTTTTATATAAATAAATATAACTACCTGCATTTTCAGAATTAGATATTATATGTTTAGTTTCATCATTTAACTCACTTATTTTAAATCTTGTAACTAGTGTTATTGTTTTTCCAAAATCAACATTAACATTACCCATATCTATGTAATCACTTGTTCCATTGAATGTCTTTCCTTCTATTGTTTTTGCTTCATTTGCTAACTTCGTATGATCATATGTTATACTATTTGCCCACATCTTTTTATCATAGTCATACCATTTATGGTTTATATCTTTATTATTTTCATCCGCCTTATGCCATTGTTTGTCTGTATCACTATAATATACTGGTATCATTGAATCAGAAAGAACGGGCTTATTTGCTCCACTTTTATCCAAATTCTTATCTAGTGTTAATGTGATTGTTTCCTTTCCTTTTATACTATCTGTAAATATTGCATATGAATTTGATATTTTATAGGAAGTGAATACTGCTGTCATTAGGATTATTAAACATACTAAGCCTAAGAATACTTTATTATATTCTTTTATATCTTTTGATAAGTATTCTTTTAATCTATTTAATAACCCCCCCCCCAGACAATATTTTCTTCACTTGGATCACTCCTTTAGTTTCTTATAGTTTTATTATAACTCTTTTCTTTTTCTTAGTAAAGCACAAAAAAACTGCTTAAATAATAGCAGTTCTTTTTAAATACTAAAAGTTACAGCAAGATCCACATTGTACGTTTGAACAAACATTTTCTTCACAACATGAATAATCTGGTTGGTAAGTATGTTTAAATACATGATGATTAATTATTCTAGTTCTTATTGGGCAAACATGTGGAACAACATGTTCAATTGTTCTATTTACTACCCTTTCTCTAACTGGTTCAATTATTGGTGCAGAAGTACTTGTCATTCCTCCTGCCATCATTGGTCCATTTGTAAGATTTTGACTTTGATCTAAATCAATATCAATATTTCCATTATTATTATCAATGTCAATAAAGCTTTCTTGTTCTGGCATCATAAATGGATTTTGATTCATATTTTCAAACATTATAAATCCTCCTATCTAGTTTATAGTATTCAAAATATTCATTTGTGTATAAGTAAAATGCATATAAAAAAGAGAAACATTTGTTTCTCTAAATAAAGTAATAACTTAGGCTCCCTTATTATTCTATATTAAGTATATATTATACACTTATATTTGTAAATAATATACAAAAACTTTACATATTATTTACTTAAATAGTAGCATATATATTTTAGCTCCTATTACCTGAATTAAAGGTGCACGATATATTAATTTATTTGAATCTGATTCAATTGCTTTATACATTTTGTTTACTATTGAATTAAGTTTTTTCTTTTCCATTAGGGAAAATTCTATTTTTTGAGTTTCTGTTATACTTTCCATATCCTCTATAAAAATATCACTTTTAAGTAAATTTTTATTATCAAGCATATATTGATTAAAACCTGTTCTATAAGCTCCTGGTTCTATTAATTTTATTTTTATATCTAAATTAGTTTTTTTAAGTTCTTTCTTTAAGCATGTTGCTATAGTTATTAATGATGCTTTAGTAGCACAATAACTTCCTAAAAAAGCAATAGGCATAAGTCCTGCAATTGATGAAGTTATTAATACTTTACCTTTTCTTTTTCTTCTTGTTTCAATATATAATTTAGTTAGTTCTAAAGTTCCAAAGAAATTAACTTCAAAATTTTCTCTAATGTCTTTAACACTCATATTAAGAAGTGAACCGCCTATTCCTATACCTGCTTGATTTACCAAGCAATCAATGTCTAATTTTTTAATCAATTTTCTATCTTCACTATTAGTTATATCAAGTTTCATTATACTTACCCTATCTTGATATTCTATTTCTTTTATTCTATCTAAGGCTGTTTTTACTTCTTTTTCATTATGAACACATAAATAAACTTTATGCCCTTTTTTTATTAATTTTTGTGTAAGCGCAAGTCCTATTCCAGAGGTTGCTCCAGTTATTAATACATTCATAAAATCACCATTTATAGTATAAACAAAAAAAGAACTATTAAACTTGTTAATAATTCTTTAAATATTAAATTATGTTTGGCTTTGAGTATTAGGGCTTCCAGTTGATCCGGAATTATCTTGTCCAGTTCCTTCTCCCTCTCCTTGAGATCCTCCAACATCACTACCATTATTACCACCATTACCATCAGTAGTATCATCTCCAGAATTATCAGAAACAGAAGGAATTTCTGAATCTCCAGTATTATCCGAATTATCTTCTTCAGGTTTAGTTGGTGTAGTTGTTTTATTTGTAGTAACTTTCTTTTTTGTTGTTGGAGTAGTAGTTTTTTTCTTTGTCGTTGTTCCTACACTACCTTTGTTAGCATTATAATTTGAAACAGCAGATTTTGTCACTGAATGAACATCACTTGAATCACCATTATAAGAAGACTCTAGTACATCTCCATTTGCTACTTTGCTAATCAAATCTTTAGCTTCTGTAACAGATTCTTCATCTGGAACCATTACATATAACTCTTGATAAGGATAAGTATAAGTATAATCATAACTACCTGTACCAGTTAAACTATTAGAAGTAATAGTCCATTTAGCACTATCTCTAAGTTGCATTTTCGCTAGAGATGTTATGTCTTTCGTTGACATATTAGTAATCATACTATCTTCTAAGGAATTAAGTAAACTATTATATGAAGTAATTATACTTGGACTAGTACATTTTCTAAATATAGCCTCAATCATAGCTTGTTGATTTTTTCCTCTTTGATTATCTCCATCTGCAAATGTTTTTCTTTCACGTACAAATGAAAGTCCTGCTTTTCCATCTACACTATTATAACCTTTACTAAAATTATATCCATTATAACTTTGGAAAGCATACTCTGAATAAACATCTACTCCTCCGAGAGCATCTATTATATTGACTAAACTACTAAAATTAACTTTAAAATAATAATTTATATCAATACCTAATAAATCTTCAATTGTTGTAATAGATGTTTCAATTCCATATGTTCCAGCATGAGTAAGTTTATCTTTATAACCTGTAGTATCATGAAGTGCTACATAATAATCTCTTGGAATATTGGTCATTAATATTTGTTTTTTCTTTGGATTTACTGTAACAATCATATTAACATCACTTCTGGAAGCATCTGAAACTGCACCATATTCATCCATTCCACTTATATATATATTAAATACATCTTTTGTTACATTTACTCCTTTAGAAGAAACTTTAACTCTTACTTTAAATGTATAAATAACTCTTGAATTATTAGAAAAACCACTTAATTTATTATCAGAACTATTTCCTGCATTATCAAGTTTTGTCTTTTGAGATTCCTCTACTAAAATAGCTTCACTTTCATTATTTAAAAGTGCACTACCAAGACTATCTAAATTTCCATAACTTTCTTCTTTAGTTGTAACCTTTTTAGCAAGTACTTCTCTAGCTTTTTTAATAGAATCACTATTGTTATTGTAATATCCTAAACTTTGATCTTTAATATCTTCTATATTTTGATAATTACTATCATTTTTTACTAAAACATGGTATGTATATGTTTTATATTTTTGACTCATATCATCTAAAACACCAAATGTTTTATAGATAAAAAACGATCCTAACAAAAATATACATGAAAAGATTATTGCTAATATTGTAAATACTTTTTTTGGTTTTTTCTTAACTTTTTTTCTAAACAGAAAGAAATTAATAATTACATTTATTAGTACTAATATTCCAATTACAATAGATAAATATTTAATTGGTAAAATATTAATATAAAGAATGACCGCTAAAAAGATTAGTGAACTAAGCATTAACAAAATACCAATAATTTTATAACCATTTAATTTTTTCTTTTTTTTATCTTTATTTTTTTTCATACTTTGCTCCTTTTACATCAACTATTTTAGAAAATATAATTAAATATATAATACCACATATAAACCCTGCAGTAACATCAGATGGAAAATGAACCCCTAAATAGATACGACTTATACCTATTAAAGCAATTATTGTTCCTAATAAAATAATAATTATTATTTTTAATTTCTTATTTAAATTACTTTTATAGATTAAATATATTATAAGTCCATAAATTGCCATAGCTACAAATGAGTGACCACTTGGATAAGAGTAACCTCCTGCATATACTAACATATCATCTGGTCTTGCTCTATGAAATAACATTTTAAACCCAAAATTATTAACAATTGCTGTTATTATTATAGTTAAAGCAATATAAAGAGACACTTTTTTATTCTTTATAAAGATAAATGAAAAGGCAATTATTAATATCAAAAACAAAGGACTACCTAAAAATGTTATATCTTTAAAAAAAGTTGTTTTTACATCTGATATATTTCTGATTAAATTTATAAAAAAATTGTCATACCATAATATATTATCACTAACTACAAGTATTGTTATTGCAATAAATAGTGATATTAAAATAATTAATACTATATCTTTTATTTTTATGCTATTTCACCTCTTTGTATAATTATACCACTAAAAAGATCATTTATTATTATTTCACTTATTTTTCACCTTTACTTTACATGTATTTGTTATAAGTCTCACTATTAATTAAATTATAAGGATTATTGCTAAGTGTAATTAATTTCTCAAAATCGTCTTTTGTTATTTCTCTAAAAATTTTATCATCATTATTTTCTTTTTTATTATATAAATAGTAATGTTTTTCTTCATCATTTTGTTCCATTTTTATTCTATCACCTGTAGATAGTACATAAATAAATTCACTTTCATTATGTTCATCATTATTAATTTTTCCATTATGTTTATCCTTTACAGTTTGACTTTCTTTTAAAGTAGACATGCATCCTATAAAGTCATTTTGTTTATAATATTTATATGTTTCAGAAGTAACTGAAGTAATTAAAATTTCATCTCGGTTATTATTATCTATAGTATAATTTCTATTACAACTTTGATGAACTGTTAATTCTGGTGTTTCACTATAGCGATAAAAATTTAAATAAGAATTATTATTAGTACCTGTTCCTTTTACTCCAAAGCTTTTCTTTTCAATTGTTTTATTATCTAAATCTAAAGTAAATATACAGCGTTTCCTTTTATTATTACTTCTCCAACTAATATTATTTTCTATTATTTCATAGCTACCATATTCATTAAAATCGTATAACTGTTTTAAAAATTTATCAATAATAACATTATTAGAAAATGTCATTACTATGTTATTTATAAAATCTTCTATATTTTTATACTTTGTCATATAATCTCCTTATTTATTATCTATATGTTTAGTTTATCATAAATAAACTTTACATTACATAATTTTTGTATTATATAGTTTCTTTACTTTTATTATTTAGCATTTCAAATCTATACTCTTGTTTTATGTCTGGATATTTTTCTCTGTCAACTTTATCGTAAAACATACTTTTAGGTCTAGCCCATATATCTCCTGTTTCTAAATGTTTATATATTACAAGCTCTTCCATTGTTTCAGTATGTTTTGCAATTTCAAGAACTTCAATTATGTGACCTTTAAAATGTTTTAGAATCATTCCTTTTTTTATTTCAGTCACTACATTGCATCCTTTCTTGAAAAGTTTAATCTTCCTTTATTATCTGTACCAATTGCTTTTACTACTATTTCATCTCCAACTTTAACTACATCTTCACATTTTTCAACGCGTTCTTTAGCAAGTTTTGAAATATGAACTAATCCTTCACAACCAGGCCATAATTCTACAAAGCATCCAAAACTTTCAATTTTTACAACTTTAGCTGTATAGATTTCACCTTCTTCAACTTCTCTTACTATATTTTCAATAAGCTCAATCGCTTTATCTATTACAGCATAATCAGTGTGATATAAAATTACTCTACCATCATCTTCGATATCAATTTTAACGGCATTTTTATCATTAACGCTTACAACACCACTTGCATCTTGAATGATTTTAGTAATAACATCTCCACCACGTCCAATAACATCTTTGATTTTTTCTTCTTTAATTTTAATTTGTTTAATTTTTGGTGCATATGGTGATAATTCTTCTCTAGGTTTATCAATTGCTGTTTTCATGTTTTCAAGTATTTCAAATCTTGCTTTTTTAGCTTGTTCTAAAGCTTCTTTTAATATTTGTTTAGTAATACCTTTTATTTTAATATCCATTTGAAGAGCACAAATACCATTTTTAGTTCCTGCTACTTTAAAGTCCATATCTCCATAATGATCTTCTGCTCCTTGAATATCTGTTAAAATTGTATAATTATCTCCATTTGTAATTAATCCCATAGCAATACCTGCAA
This sequence comes from uncultured Bacilli bacterium, assembly GCA_947628535.1. Taxonomy (GTDB): domain Bacteria; phylum Bacillota_I; class Bacilli_A; order RF39; family UBA660; genus UMGS1449. The sequence continues at coordinate 23,423 of CANRAF010000005.1, forward strand.
CCATATCTTTAATAGGTACTCCTGCAGCCATTAAACTCATACAACCGGCACAAATACTTGCTTGTGATGATGATCCGTTACTTTCTAAAACTTCTGATACTACTCTGATAGTATATGGAAATTCTTCTTCACTTGGTAAAACTCTTGATAAAGCTTTTTCTCCTAAAGCTCCGTGGCCTATTTCTCTTCTTCCTGGAGCTCCATATCTTCCTGTTTCTCCTACACTAAATTGTGGAAAGTTATAGTGATGCATAAATCTTTTACCTTCTTCATCACTTAATCCATCAAGTATTTGATATTCGTTAATAGATCCTAAAGTGGTTACACTTAAAACTTGAGTTTGTCCTCTTGTAAATAGAGCAGATCCATGAGTACGAGGTAAAATATCTACTTCTGATGAAAGTGGTCTTATTTCATCTACTTTTCTTCCATCTGGTCTTATTTTTTCATCTGTTATAAGTCTTCTTATTTCTTCGTATTCTATTGCTTCGAGAACTTCATTTACTTGATTTATAATATTCTCTAAATCTTCACTATCTTTATAAATATTTGTAAATGTTTCTATAACTTCTTCTTTAAGTTCATCAATTTTTTCTTGTCTTTCTATCTTTTCTGGTATTCTAATGGCATTTATCATTTTAATTGTAATTAAATCACGAACTTTACCATTTATTTCATCATCTATTTTGACAAGTGGATAATCTTTTTTTGGAAGTCCTACTTCTTCAATTATTTTTTCTTCAAAACTGATTAATTCTTTTATTGCTTCATGTCCATACATTAAGGCTTCAAGCATATCATCTTCACTTACTTCTTTAGCGCTTGATTCAACCATATTAATTGCATCTTTTGTTCCTGCAACAGTAAGATAAATATCGCTCATTTCTTGTTCTTCCGCTGTTGGATTGATAACAAAATTCCCATCAACTCTTCCTACTATTACTGATGCTACTGGTCCTTCAAAAGGTAAGTCACTTATAGAAAGTGCAAGACTTGAACCAAAAAGTGCAGTCATTTCTGGTGAATTATCAGTATCTACTGAAAGAACAGTATTAACAACTTGAACTTCGTTTTTAAATCCTTCCTTAAAAAGTGGTCTTATTGGTCTATCAATAAGACGGGCTGCTAAAGTTGCATTTTCAGTAGGACGACCTTCTCTTTTAATAAACCCTCCCGGAATTTTACCTACTGAATATTGTTTTTCTTGATATAAAACCATAAGTGGAAAAAAATCTCCAGTTGATGGTTCTTTTTTGTTAGTAACTGCACTTAATACTACAGTATCTCCATATCTAACAAGACAAGAACTAGCAGCTTGTTTTGCCATTTTTCCTATTTCTACTATTATTTCTCTTCCTCTAAAATCAAATTTAAATTCTTTCTCCATATATTCCTCCTATAAAAAGAAAAGACACTAAAAAATAAGCGCCTATCTATTTTCTTAATCCTAATTTTTTAATTACATCACGATATCTTGTAATATCTTTTTTCTTTAAGTAGTTAAGTAAACTTCTTCTTTGTCCTACTTTTTTAAGCATTCCTCTTCTTGAATGATAATCGTGTTTATGTTCTTTTAAGTGTTCTGTAAGTGCAAGAATTTCTTCAGTAAGTATTGCTATTTGAACTTCAGGTGATCCTGTATCTTTTTCATCTTTAGCAAACTTCTTAATTATTTCTTGCTTTTTTGCACTTGTTAAAGCCATAATTTACCTCCTTTTTCATATTCACCATAACCTAGATAAATGAGGATTTAATCTATCCAAGTTATGGAAGCAATAATAATATACTATAATTTATGATTAAAATCAAGTAAAAATAATTTTTTTCTGAAATAATTAAAAAACTTGAAATGAATTTTATTTTCTTTCAAGTTTTAATATTTATATTTTTCTAGCCATGATCACCCATAAATATTTTAACGTTATCATCAAGAAGTTCATTTAATCTATGTTTATAGGCGTTATATATATCATCTTCAAAACAAAGTTTATCATTAGCTCCTATCTTTTTAAGAATTAATTTAGTAAAATCTGGATTCAGAATTAAAAGTGGTCCTATTAAGTATGTTGCATAAAAGTTTTTATAATTTATTCCTTCTACACTATCGTTATCAGCCATTCCAAGACCTTTTTTTACATTTATAAAAGAATTACTACTATCACCATACATTCTTGAAAAAGTACTTACACTACCTACCATATCAATATTTTTATATTTTCCTAAAAAGAAATAATTATATCTTTTTAAGAAAGTTCTTTTAAAATAAACATCGAAAAGTCCAAGTCCTTCATGTTTTTTATTATCCTCTGTATCAAGAATATATTTCCCAACTATTTCAATAGCATCTCCAGTAAATAGAACTACTTTTTCTTTTTCAATAAGTTCTAAAAGTCTTTTTTTATGTTTTTTTAACTTTTTAACAATAATTTCCTGATGTTTATAAGGCATTGCTCCTAAATAAATCATATCAACGTCTTCTTTAACAAATAGGGGTTCTTCAGTAATACTTGTATAATGAATTTTTATATCATCACAGCACATTTTTAAATATTTAGCATTCCAAATATCCCCGAAAATGTTACAAAGTTCAGGAAATAAAACTTCTACTACCATTATTTATTCCCCCTTTCCTTTTCTACTCTGTGATAGAAGTCATCTCTAATTTTCATTGCTTTAGAAACTGCTTCTACTTCAAATAAAAAGTAAACCTTTTTTATATCTTTATAATCAATATATTTATATAAATCTTCGTCATTTGGAATGCACTTAAACTTACTTTCATCAAATCCACCAAGTTTAAGTCTTAATTTATAATCTAAATTTCTTGGACCACCAATTAAAATTTGTTTAATATTTTTTTTATTTAAAAATTCAAAATCTGTCTCGTAAAACCACGTAATAGTTTCCATTATTTTTTCTTTACCATACATTTCGTTCATTAAAAATACCAGAGCAATATTCTCTTTTGTTTTAGATATTTCTTCAAAAACTGTTGAACAAGCTGAAACATTTTGTCCTTTAGCCATTTGAGCTATTAATTTTATACCACCAATTTCCATAGTATTTTCACGGGATTTTGGAATAATTAATTTTTTAAATCCTTTATTTAATGTTTCTTCATCTACACCAGTTTCCCTAAAAAATGTGACTACTGCTATCTCATTATAAATATTAAATATACTTGGTGAAACAACTGGATATTCTTCATTTTTTCCTAAAGATTTAACATTCATAGTATTTTCATTATATTTATTTACTAAATAATCACTATCAAAAGATTTAAAATCACATGATAAACATTTAACTTTTCCAATATGACGATAATGTCTATAAAGATATTCTATTTTCCCATAGCATTTAGGACAAAAACCAAAGTCATCTGCTAAATATTTATTTTCACTTGTTTTAGTGCCTTTAACTCCAAAGAAAATTTTCTCATTTTTAAAATCACTTCCTAAAAAACTACTAATAGGACAATCTGCATTTAATATAAGCTTAGTATTAGGTACTTTAGAAATTGCACTATTAAGTCTATCAAAAATAAAATAAGTATTAGCATTTCTTCTTATAGAATCCCTACATATATTAGTTACAATTAAATAATCAGGTTTAACATTTGGAATAGTATCAATTGATGTTAGTTCATCAGTTTCCAGAACTGCTACATCTATTTTAGGTTTATTAAAAATAGTTACGCAATCAAGTAAACATCTAGTGTGTCCTGCTAACTGATTTGCACCCCAATCATTATAACAAACACTTTTTCCAAGTTCTTTGTACATATTTGCTATAAGTGATGATACAGTTGTTTTACCATTTGTTCCAGTAATAGCGACAACCATCTCAGGTTTAGCAAGTCTTTCTAAAAAGTTGCTACAAAACCTATAAGCTAAAAGTCCTGGTTTGTCATCTTGGGCTCTATTTAAAATTTTAAGTATAAAAATTAAAAATTTTGCTGACCAAAGTCCTAAATAAAATCTAATCATATTATTCTCCTTATATTATTATTGCATTAAATTCTACTTATAATACAGTAAATTTAATATTGATATAGTAGGTTTTACAATCATTTTATAATTTCTATATTTATATCATCTTTACTTGTTAAATAAATAAGTGTCGCATAGCAAAGATCAAACTCAATTATGTCTCCCACTTTTATATCTCTTTTAGTATTTTCAATATCAATTATAGTATGATCACTTGATGAGCCTACTAAAAAGGCTCCTTCTTCTTTTAAAATTAATCTATCAAAAAAGGCATAATCAGCTTTCCCTAAGGCAACAATTGCTCTTTTTTTAATGCCCCTATCCTCATAGGTAGGCTTATTACCAAATGCATCAACAAATATTTCTCCAACGGGATATGTTGGTTTTTGTTTTACTTCTATTACTTCAGCTTCTAACTTAAATACATCTTTATATAGGAAATTCATATCATGACCCCAAACATTACCAAGTAAAATACCTTCTCCTATTCGTAAATTATTTATTCTTTTTGGCATATCATTATCTATTACTCTTGGAAGTGATGATGTCGCACCTCCAGAAATAATGTCAAGTTTTCTACCTATTTTTTCTTCTATCATATTAGCACATGAGACAAGTTCATTAAGTTTTTCAGGTGTTGGAGTTATTGAACCATAACATCCAAGATTAGTTCCTATTCCTAAGAGAAAAAGATTAGAAAGACTATTTTCTATTAAAAGAGCAGCATTTAAAATTTCTTCATCACTCCAAAATCCTTCGCGAAGGTCTCCTAAATCTTTCATTAAAATAACTTTATGAATTTTATTCTCTTTTTTAGCTTCTTCATTTAATGCTTTTAAAACCTCTATTTCACTATTTAAACTAATATCAGTAAATTTTATAACATCACTTATCTCACTTAACATAGGGGTCCTAATTAACATTAGTTCTGCTTTAACTTTATCTTTTAATGGCTTTAACTCTCCTATTCTTGAGGATGCAATAAAAGGGAGATTATTTTTATCAAAAGTTAAAGCAATATCAGGAAGACCATTAAAACCTTTTATAACCCCTGCAATACTTATGTTTTGTTTAGCACACATCTCTTTTAACTTATTTATATTGCTATCTAGTTTTTTTAAATCTACTTTTAATTTTGGATATTTACTCATATAATCACCTACTTAATACTTTCTATAGATTTTTTCATTTGTTTTTTTCTTTCTTTTCCTTTTTCTCTTTCTTCTTTTCCTTTTTTTCCCTTTTTTCCTTTTTTTCTTTCTCTTTCTTCTTTTCCCGTTTTTCTTTCTTTCCTTCTTCTTCTAAAACTGTATAAGCAATTTTACCTACTAAAGTTTTAGGAAGTTCTTTTCTAAATTCATATTCTCTTGGAAGAGCATATTTTGAAATATATTTCCTACAATGATTTTTTATTTCTTCTTCTACATCTTCATTTAATTTAACTTCTTTTTTAAGAACAATATAAGCTTTTACTTTTTGACCTCTATATTTATCTGGAATGCCAATAACCGTACATGAGGAAACATATTCATGTTTATTTATTACACTTTCAATATAAGATGGATATACATTATAACCAGAAGTTATAATTATTCTTTTAAGTCTAGATTTAAAATAGATAAAACCATCTTTATCCATACAACCTATATCACCAGTATGAAGCCATATTTTTCCATCTTTATGTTTTTTTAATGCATTGTTAGTTTCTTCTTCTTCATCTAAATAACATTTCATAACTGTTGGCCCATTTATACATATTTCTCCATCTTCCATAATAGATGCTTCTTTAGTTGTTCCTGGCTTAACTATTTTATAATTAACATCAGGAAAAGGAATTCCTATACTATCTTTCTTATGCATTCCTTTAGGGGTTAAACATGTTGCTGCTGTTGATTCAGTAAGACCATACCCTACGCGAATTTCTGCTTTTGAGCCATGCTTTTTAAGAAATGAATTATATTTTTTCAACTTTTCTTCATCCATTATGTCTCCACCAGAAACTGTAAGCTTAACTGTTGACAAATCTAAATTTTTCTTAGATTTACTATTTAAAAGTGCTTCAAATAAAGTAGGAACTCCTACAATTACTGTTGGTTTTATAGAATTTATTAAATCTCCAAGTTTTTTTGCCTTAAAGGTTGGAATAAGTACCGAAGTTGCTCCTACTAAAAAACAGGTATGAATGCATACTCCAAGACCAAATCCATGAAAAATTGGAAGTATTGCAAGCATTAAGTCAGATGGCCCAAGAGGTGCACACATATATTTTGCTTGAAGAGATAAAGCATTAAAATTTAAATTAGTAAGAACTATACCCTTAGGTTTACCTGAAGTACCCCCACTATACAAAATAACTGCTTCATCACTACCTTTTCTAGAAACTGAATAATCATCATAATACTTATTTCCTTTTTGAATAAAACTTTTATATTTCATTACATCACGGTTTTGGAAAGCTTTTAAAAAGACATGTCTTATTTTTTTAGTAGCCTTTGTTAAATCAGCATGAAAAATAGAATACATAAACTTTTTAAATCCTTTTAAACTATATCCCGCAGATGATACTATTACTTTAGTAACTGAAGTGTTATTAATAATATTAATTACTTTTCGATAGTTAATATCAATAGTTAAAATATATTTAGATTTTGTTTTATTAAGAAAAAACTCTATTTCTTTTTCACTTGACAAGGGATGAATCATATTAGATATTGCTCCAACCATATTAACAGCATAGAACATAATTAAAGCTTCAGGAGTATTTGGCATACAAATACTTACTACTTCTCCTTCTTTTACCCCTATTTTCTTTAATGCCTTAGAACAATCAATTATTTTTTCGGCAAATTCTTTATAAGTTATTTTATTGTTATAATAGAAAATAGCATAATTATTAGGGTACTTTAAAGCTGTTTCCATAATAGTTTTAACAATCAAATCATCTGAATATTCCAAATGCTCTGGAACATCACCATAAAAATTGTACCAAGGATGTTCTTTATTTGATTTCAATTTTTTCATTACAATTTTCCTCTAAAAGTTTAGGATTATTTAAAATATATTCTAAAAGTTGAACTGATTTTATCATATAAAAACCATCGGCAATTCTTTCATCTAAAGTTATTCCAAAATCACAAAAATCTTTTATTTGTTTTTTACCATTTTCATCTATTACTTCTTTTTTATAAATTTTACCAATTGTTGCAACTCCAGAATTAGTCCCAAAATCAGTTAAATTATGATATATAGCTTTTTTACATCCAATACTTCCAATATTAGACATTAAAATGGAACTATAATAAATAATATCTTTAGTCATTTCAGTAGGTACTAAATCATGTTTATCTAAAAATTTAAATATTGCAACTACAAATCCTCTTATAGGTCTAGGCATCTTACCAATTTTTGCTACAAAGTCATCTGTTCCACTTGAAGAACTATTTCTAGTTTTATTTACACTCTTAGTAATTTTATCGCTTACCTTAAATAAATTATCATCTTCATTTATTTTAATTACTTGCATAAGTTCTTCTGAATCATCATCAAATTTAGTTTTTGCAACATAAGATATAGATACTTCATTTCTATCATAAAAATGACCATTTACAATAAATCTATTAAGATAAGGTCTATTATACACAACTTTTGCTAAGGCTGTTGCAAAAACATGGAAATATGTTATATGAACATCTTTATTTTTATTTATTTTATCCATGTATTTCATAAGATTAGTTACTTCAATTGGATAATCTATATAAACTTCACTTTCACTTCTTCTTTTTTTCAAATGATACATAATGTAATTCATTCCATTTAAATTTGTTACTCTTTTTCCATCTCTTCTATCGATAAATTTTTTCATAACTTCTTACTTTCCTTTCTTTTTTTAACTTATTTGTTTCTTTTATTACTTCAATAATAGTATTTTCAAGAGTTGTATTTGCATCTTTTCCAAGTCTTGTTTTATATAAAAGATCTAAAAATTCGCATCTCATAGCATTATCTGGTCTTCCATAAATTATATTTTTTTTATCTAAGCAATATCCAAATTCAACATTTGTTGAAAGACCAAGCATATCTAAAGATCTTGGTATCCAAAACATTACAATATCAGAGGATTCTAAAGCTGTTTGATCCCAAATTATCTCTTTATCTCCTGTTTCATCATCACAATAACATTTGTGTTTCAGTTCTGGAACATAAAGTGTTTCATCAAAATTTAAATTTTTAAATATCTCAATTGCTTCTTTTCTCCATGATGGAACATTTTCTTTTCTTGGGGTTGGTCCTGCTAAAAAGATTGTTATTTTATCATTTTCAAGTTCCTCCCCTGTATAAATTACTTCCATACCCTTCCTCCATTTTAATTATACCACTTATTATTTATGACATCTAGTAAATAGTACCATTTTATGTCAAACGGAATATAATAAATTGTAACTAAAGGAGGAAAAAATATGAAAAAACTCATTACTCTTATTGTTTGTATAGTTATTATAATATTATGTTTTGTAGTTTATAGTTTCTGTATTAGCAAAGAGAGTAACAATTTGACTAAAGTGAAAGTTGCGGAAGTAACTCATAGTGTGTTTTATGCACCACAATATATTGCACTTGAAAAAGGATTTTTTGAAGAGGAAGGACTTGATGTTGAACTTACTTTAACAAGTGGTGCAGATAATGTAATGGCTGCAGTTCTTTCAAAAGATGCTGATATTGGGCTTTCAGGAAGTGAAGCTACAATTTATGTTTACAATAAAGGTGAAAAAGATTATATAAAAACATTTGCTCAACTTACACAAAAAGATGGGTCATTTTTAGTAGCTAGAGATAATATTAAAAACTTTAAAGTAGAAGATTTAAAAGATAAATATGTAATTGGTGGTAGAGAGGGAGGAATGCCTGAAATGACTTTAGAGTACTCTCTTAAACAAAATGGTATTAATCCAGATAAAGATTTAACAATTGACACTAGTATTGAATTTGCATCTATGGCAGGAGCATTTATTGGAGGAACAGGAGACTTTGTTGCCCTATTCGAACCACTTGCAACTCAAGTTGTAAATCAAGGATATGGATATAAAGTCGCTCAACTTGGAACTTTAACAGATAATGTACCTTATACTGCTTATAATGCAAGAATAAGTTATTTAGAAGAAAACCCTGAAGTAATTGAAGGCTTTACTAAAGCAATTCAAAAAGGTCTTGATTTCATTCATGAAAAATCTAGTGATGAAGTTGCTACTGCAATTATGGATCAATTCCCAGATGCTTCATATAACGATATTAAAAATGCTGTTGAAAGTTATTTAAAAAATGATACTTGGCCTAAAACTACTAATTTTTCTGAAGAATCATTTAATCATTTACAAGATATAGTAATTGAAGCAGGATTTTTAGATAAAAAAGTAAGTTACAACGATTTAATATATGTCAAATAATCTATTGGAGATTAAGAACTTAAGTAAAATATATCATAGTGAAAATGGCGAAATAGTTGCTCTTAAAGATGTTAACTTTAATGTAAAAGAAAAAGAGTTTATATCTATAGTTGGACCATCTGGTTGTGGAAAATCTACTATTTTAACAATACTTGCTAATATTTTGGATAAATCAAGTGGAGAGATAAATTTTAATATTAAAAACCCAAAGATAGGATATATGCTTCAGGAAGATGCTCTTTTTCCTTGGAGAACAGTACTCGATAATGCTACTTTAGGTTTAGAGATAAAAAATAGTTTAGGAGTAAAAGAAAAAAAAGAAGTTATAAATCTTCTTGAAAAGTATGGACTTAAAGAATTTATAAATAGTTACCCAAGGAGTCTTTCTGGAGGCTTAAAGCAAAGAGTTGCTTGAGTATGATATAGACACAAAAATTTTAATAAATAATACATAGAAAAAGTCTCTAATAAAGAAACTTTTTATTTATTTAAATAAATTTTTAATTCTATCCCAAAATGTTGTTTTAGTATTTTCTACCTTTTTATCACTTTTTTCTTTAGGAACACTTTGTCCATCTATTACTAAGATAAATTTAGTTTCACTATTTTTTAAATTGTTATTTGTAGTGAATGAATTATATTCATCGCTTAACTTTGTTAATTGTTTCATTTTATCTTCTTTTATTTTTAAATCTCCATTAACCATGTCAGAAATTTTATTAATTCCTTCTTTATTAAAAGTAGAAACTCCACTGGATAAATTATTAATTCCATTATCTAGTTTTACAACCCCACCATATAAATTATTTAAAGCTCCTTTTAGTACATCTAAAGATGCGCTTTTTACTTGATTAGCTACTGTTGGGGCGATTGCTTCTGCTACATTTGAAGCGACTTCAGTTGCCACCTTTTCACTAACACTTGTTGCCACTTGTTTAGAGGTATTTTCGGCAACATAAAGACTTGTTTGAGTAGCAGTGTTAGCAATTTGATTAGTAACTTCTTCTTGGAATGCTAAAGCTTTGTTAATATCTACACCCTTACTAGATAACAAGTTACAAGCATCGTTATTGCCTTTTAAACAACCACCGTATAAAGTTATATTTTCTCCTAAATAACTGGACATTATATTGGTAACAGAAGAGGTTACATATTTTTTGACTTCTTCATCATCAGGGGATAATTTCATTTGTACTTGTTTCCATGCTGTATCTGCTATACTCTCTTTATAATTATCAGTAAATGTATTTTTAATTTCAGATACAGCACTTTCTCTAATTTCATTTACTTGTCTTTCTGAAAGAGCACTACTATTATCATTTTCTATCTTTTTAATAGCCGCTGATAAAGACTGCTTTAATTTAGCACTACCCTTTGATACTTCTTTAGCACCATCATCAATTTTATTCATATTTTTTTGTAAAGAATCTGTCTCTTCATATATACTATCCATTTTGTTAAATACTTTCAAATCATCACTTTCAATTAATTTCGGAGTAACTATATTATAAATACTTGAAAGAGAAAATTTAGTTGTTTCATAACTTAAGGTTATATTATTCATCTTTTTAAGTTCATCTAATTGCAAGCTTTCATATAACCCTGGAGTTGCTAAGGCTATAACAACGTTTTTATTACCATTAGTAACAATTTTACCATTAGTAATTTTAATATTAGTATCTGTTTCATTACTTAGTACAGTTGCAAATGTAACTACAAACGGAGTATATATCTCTTCTTCTTTATTATTAAGTGTAACAATGTGTTTATCAATGTTTTTATATTTTAAAGTAATTGTAACTTTACCACTTTTTCCAAGCATTTCGGAAACTTTTTTTTCTTTACCATTTAATTTATATGTTATATCAACATTAACTGGTAATTTTTTATTAGTAGTTCCTTGGTAAAATATATCTTTACCTAAAGCATTCCAAATAAGTTTATTACTATATTTTTTATAAGTATTGTCATTTCCAACATTTAAAATATTTTTAAGCTCTGTATAGTCTTCAAGAGTATCTGATTTAGCAGAATTAATTAATTGTTCATTAACAATAGTACTTTTAACTTTTCCATTTTCATTTAATTTTGTATAAACTGTTTCATTTTTTGTTAATGCAAATACTGATATTGGGCTTATTAAAAGACCTGTAATTATAAACATCATAACTAATTTTTTTGTTTTATTATTTTTGTTTTTCCTCATATTTTTCCCTTCTTTTTTATTAAAAGTTGTTTTCATAATTAATTTATCAAAGATTAATAAAATCGATGGTAAAACCATAATTACTACTAACATGCTAATTATAGCTCCTCTGGCAATTAAGGCACATAAAGATCCAATCATTTCAATTTTAGAGTATACCCCTACTCCAAAAGTAGCAGCAAAAAAACACATTCCACTTATTAAAATTGAATTTCCTGTATAATTTAAAGTTTCTAACATAGCCTTGTTTTTAGGTATTTTTTCTTTTCGTTTTCTTAAATAAGTTGTTGTAAGTAATATTGCATAATCAATAGTGGCTCCAAGCTGGATCGTTCCTAAAACAATTGGGGCAATAAATGGTAAAACAGTACCATTAAAATATGAAAAACTCATATTTGCAAATATTGCAAACTCTATTACCGAAATAAGCAATAATGGTAAACTAAATGATTTTAAAATAAAGAATAAAATAATAAATATACAAACTATAGATAAAGTATTAACATTTTTAAAATCTATATGACAAATATTTACTAAATCCTTCATTAAAGGTCCCTCACCTGCTACAATGGCATCATCATCATATTCTTTGACAATATTATTTACTTCTTTTATTTGTTTATTTAATTCATCAGTTGCTGTTTCGTAACTAGAATTTACTAAAACTACTTGATAGTTTTCATTTTTAATTAAACTTACAAAATCTTTAGGAAGCATCTGTTCCGTTATACCCATTTGTTTTAATTTAGATAATGATAATGACCACTCTATTCCATCTGTTTGTTCTATTTTTTTGGTAATATTTGTAACATCATCATTTTTAAGGTTTTTATTTAAAAGAATAATTTCTGGACTTACAATGTTATACTTATCTTTTAATACTTCATTTGTACTTATACTTTCCAATGTAGATGGTAGTGATTTATCTAATTTATAATAAACATCTACTTTAGAATATGCTAAGAAAATTGGTACAAATAGTATAATAAATAAAGCAAAAATTATTTTTTTATGATTAATAATGAACTTATTAAATTTTGTGAAATTTGGAGTAATTTTTTTATGTTTAGTTTTTTCTATCAATTTATCAAATCCAAGTAATAGACTAGGAAATAATGTCAAAACACAAATTACCCCAAGTAAAACACCTTTAGCCATAACAATTCCTAAATCTTTTCCTAAAGTAAGAATCATTGTACAAAGCACTAAGAAACCGGCAATTGTAGTTAGTGAACTGCCTGTAACTGCTGTAAATGTCTCTTTAATAGCCTCTTTCATTGCTTTTTCTTTATCTTTATATTTCTGTTTCTTTTTTTCATAAGAATTATATAAGAATATTGAAAAATCAGTGGTTACTCCAAGCTGTAGTACAGCAACTAAAGCTTTAGTAATATAAGATATTTGTCCTAAGAAAACATTACTTCCTAGGTTAAATAAAATGGCAAAACCAATATTAGCAATAAGTATAAAGGGTACAATATATGAATCTAATGAAAGTTCCAAAATAATGATACATAAAATAACAGCAATAACTACATAAACAAATATTTCTTGCTCAGATAAGTTCATAGTATCTAAAACCATTGAACTCATTCCACCTTGTTTTACATAATCATTTGATATATTCCTTATTTCTTCAACTGCATTTAAAGTTTTTTCACTTGAAGTCGAATTTGAAAAAGTAATAAATAATAAATCTGTGTTTTCTTGATGAACTTTATCTGCTACCTCACTAGGGAGCATTTCAACAGGAATAGAAGTATCAATAACATCATATAAACTAACAGCTTCGTTAACTCCATCAACACTTTTGATTTTATCTTCTAAATTTAATATTTCCTTACTACTCATATTTTCAACAACAGCAATAGAATAAGATCCCATATTAAAATCATCTGTTAATATATTCTGTCCTTTAATTGTTTCAATATCTTCAGGGAGATAAACTAAAATATCATAATTTACTTTAGTTAGCTTTATTCCAACAAAAGATAAAACAAGTAATATTAAATATACAAAAATTATTATTTTTCTATGTTTACATATAAAATTAGAAAAACGATTCATAATAAAACCCTCCATTTGCACTATATTCTATGGCAAATCATTATTTATTTCCACTACTATATTTTTAATTTTGTATGATAACCAACATTTTTTAAAAGCTGTATTAATAAATACACAACATTTATATTATTATTTTTGATTTTTTTAAATACTGATGTATAATATTAAACGGTGATACAAATGAAAGAAAAGAAAGATTTAAGAGTTATTAAAACTAGAAATTTACTATTTCAATCTATAACAAAACTAATGAGTAATAAGCCTTTTGAAGATATTAAAGTTGCTGATATTTGTAATAATGCATTAATTAATCGTTCCACTTTTTACGCTCATTATAATGATAAATATGAACTATTAATAGATTTTATAAATGATTTAAAAAATAATTTATTAAATGATTTAAAACAAAATGAACATATAGTAAATACTAAAAAATATTATATGGAAATGATTAGTTTAATTTTGGAACATATCGATAAACAAAAAGATATTTATTATTCTATTTTAATGAGTAATAGAAGTAGTATTATTGTTGATATTATTATCGATGTCGCAGTAAAGGACATAAATAAACGAATTGAAATTGATAATATTCATAAAGGTAACGTTCCAACAGATATTTTGGTAAGATTTTATCTCGGTGCTGTAACTAGTATTGGAATAGAATGGTTAAAAAATAAAGATAAATACTCAAAACAAGAAATTTTAGATTACTTGAATGAATTGATTCCTGAAATAATTTCTTAATAAAAGATAATAATATATTGAATGTTTATTCTAGATTTGGATAAACTTTTTTTATGGTAAATTCACTTTCTTATGTTTTTATTTATTAGTTAAATTCCAAATATTCTAAATTAAATAATAATAAAATATACTATAATGACAATAATTTAATCTTATTAAAAATATATTATTATTTGAATTTTGAAAGGGGTAAATATGAATTATACTGTTACTGATATTGAAAACAAAGATTTATCGGATGATAAACTAAAGGAAATAATTAATAAAAAAATATATAAAATTATTGAATTTATGGAGTTTAATATCAATGTTACTAAATAGAGTTTACTTTATGCTTAATAATTATCTTTTAAAGAAAGGTAATTATTATGAATAACCTTGAAAATAATAAATATTTAAGAGTTGGAATTTATGAAAGATTATCTGATGAAGACAGGAATAAAACATCAAAAGAAGAGATAAGTGAATCTATTAAAAATCAAAGACATCTTCTTATGGAAGAAATTAAAAAAAGAGATGAATTTGTATTAGTAGATGAATATTGTGATGAAGATTTATCAGGAGCAGGTACTTATAGACCAGAATTTGAAAGACTTATAAGAGATTGTGAAAATGGTAAAATTGATGTTGTCTTATGTAAAAGTCAATCAAGGTTTTCAAGGGATATGGAAATTATTGAAAAATACCTCCACAATAAATTTATTGAATGGAATGTTAGATTTATCAGTCTTTCAGATAATGCTGATACTGCAAATATTGGTAATAAGAAATCAAGACAGATAAATGGTCTTGTAAATGAATGGTATTTAGAAGATGTTTCAAATAATATAAGAAGTGCTTTTAAAGCCAAAATGATGCAGGGAGAATTCATCTCCCCTTTCGCACCATTTGGTTATGAAGTAGCAAAAGAAAATTCTAATAAATTAATAATAGATCCAGTGGCATCTTTAATTGTTAAAGATATTTTTAATCTATATCTTAAAGGATTTGGATTTACAAGTATAGCTAAATATTTAAATAATAAAAACATCCCCTGTCCTTCTCTTTATAAGTATCAAAAAGGTATTAAATTGAATGTAACTAGTAATAAAGTACGTGAAGAAATAAAATGGAATGTAAATGCTGTTAAAACTATTTTGACTAATGAAATATATTTAGGACATTTAGTTCAAGGTAAAAGAACTACTATTAGTTATAAAAATCATAAAATTAAAAACAAAGATAAAAGTGAATGGATTAAGGTTTTAAATACTCACGAAGCAATTATCGATGAAGAAACTTTTAACAAGGCTCAAAATGCTATAAAAGAAAGAAAAAAAACAGGGAAAAAAACAGGAACTGTCCACCTTTTTTCAGGCAAAGTGTTTTGTCTTGAATGTAATAAGTATATGAGAAAAAAGAATTCTTCTAAACATGAGTATTTAGTATGCTCAAATAATAGTTATGGATATAATGAATGTTCTAATAAATATGGAATTAGATATGATAAATTAAAGATGTTAGTTTTAGAAGAACTTAATAAAAAAATTCAAAAATTTTATAGTGAAGAAGAATTAAAAAAAATAGATTCTAAAAATAAATCTAATATATTTAGCGATAAACTTAAATATTTAGAAAAACAAAAAATAAATGTTTTAAAAGAAATTACTAAAACAAAATACTATTTAAAAAATTTATATGAGGATAGAGTTAATAAAATTATATCAACTGAACAATTTAAGTATTTAATGTCTACTTATACTAAAAATGAAGATATGTATAATAAACAAATAAAATCTATAAACAATGAAATAGATTATTATAAAAGAAAAGAAAATGATTTAAAAAACAAGAAAAAAATATTTAATAAATATAAGAATTTAAGCGAATTAAACAAATTTATTGTCGATGAATTTATTGACAAGATTTACATAGGAAATTTAAATAAAGAAAAAAAATGTAGAGATATTAAAATCAAATGGAATTTTAAATAGATTAGTATTTATGTTAAATATATAAAAAAGTGTCTTTACTACATTCAAAGAGTTGCTCTTATCAGAACTCTAGCTTTAAATCCTGATATCTTACTTTTAGATGAACCATTTTCGGCTCTTGATTATCAAACAAGGCTTGCCCTTTCTAATGATTTAAAAGACATAATTAATAAAGAAAATAAAACTGCAATAATGGTTACTCATGATATTGCAGAGGCTATAAGTATGTCTGATAAAATAATTGTAATTACATCAAGACCAGGAAAAGTTAAAAAGATAATTGATGTTAAGTTAGAGAAAAAAGGAACTCCAACAGAAAATAGAAAAGATAAAAATTTCGTAAAGTATTACGATATGATATGGAAAGAATTAGATCATCATGTATAGCGATGAACACAAACTTTTTTTAAAAAGAATAAAAAGGCAAAAAAAAGTAGTACTTTTCTTTAAAATTTTTATCTTAGTTTCCTTTATGGCTTTGTGGGAAGTGTGTGCAAGAACAGGAATTTTAAATGCCTTTCTTACCTCTTACCCTAGTCAGATAATTACAACTATTTTTGATCTTTTCAAAGAAAATAATTTACTTACACATATATGGGTAACATTATATGAAACTGTTATAAGTTTTTCACTTGCAAGTATAATTGGAATTGTTATATCAAGTATTCTTTGGAGTAGTAAAACAATATCAAAAATACTTGATCCATACCTTACTGTTTTAAATTCCTTACCTAAAATTTCTCTTGGACCACTTATTATAATATGGATGGGTGCTGGAGTTAATTCAATAATATTTATGGCCCTTTTAATAGCAGTATTTACAACTATCATTAATATGTATAATGCCTTTATAAGTACTGATCCATATAAAATAACTCTTATGAAATCATTTAATGCTTCTAAAATTCAAATATTTACTAAACTTGTTTTCAGAGGTAATATTCCTAGTCTTATTAATACTTTAAAAATAAATATAAGTTTATCTTTAATAGGAGTTATTATGGGAGAACTTCTCGTATCAAAAAAAGGACTTGGATACTTAATAAATTATGGTTCACAAGTGTTTAATTTAAATCTTGTTATAACTTCAATATTTGTTTTAGGAATTATATCTTACTTATTATATATTTTAATAGATTTATTAGAAAAAAAATTAAAATAACCATGACTTAATGTCGTGGTTTTATCATTTTTATATATCAGTATCAATTCCATGTTCCATTTCATATTTTTTAATTTGTTCTCTTATAGATGCAGGACTTTTTTTAAAATATCTTGAGGTCCCTTTTATGCCGTGAACTTTTGCATAATTATAAACGTTTTCTCTATTATATTCAATAGGGAATTTTTCATCTAATATCTTTTCTAATATAATAACAGGAACAATAGATATTCTCCATTTTTTACAGTTTTTTATTACTATTTCAGATTTTCTATTATTACCTTTAGAAATTTCATATGTTTTTTCCATTTCTTTAGAAAAATTTACAAACTTTTTATATTCATTAACTAATTCATTTTCATTTAAAGTATAAAGCCATGATTCAAAATCATTTTTCCAGGTTTTATATTCACTTGGTATATCATTTTCTATTATGGTTTTAAATTGTTTAAAAAAATCTTTGTGCATTTAATCACTCCCATTTGATAAAGTGATTATAACACACAAAGTATAATATTAGTTACGCATATTTTTTGTTTAGTATAAAATTTTACATATTGCGTTTTATTTATTTACAAATAGATGCAACTACTTTAGAGGAAATAAAAAACTAAAAATATATTTACAAAATATTTTTATGTTAATTGTTTCAATATAAAGTATTTATAATAAAAATAAAATTAATCATAAGTTTATTAGATATTTGCTATTTATAAAAAATATTTCATCTCATAACATATTATAGAAAGGAGATAAATATGAATAATAGACAAAATCATAATGGATGCGGACAAAAACCTTTTCCACCTGGTAATATAAACTTTGTTGGAGTTATTGGTCCTACTGGACCAACTGGGCCTACTGGTCCTGCTGGAGGACCTACTGGAGCAACTGGGCCTACCGGACCTACTGGACCTACTGGAGCAACTGGACCAATCGGACCTACTGGGGCTACTGGACCTACTGGACCTACCGGGCCTACAGGACCAACTGGTGACACTGGACCTGCCGGTGTTGATGGTGTTGACGGAGCAACTGGGCCTACTGGACCTACCGGACCTACCGGGCCTACAGGACCAACTGGAGATACTGGACCTGCTGGTGTTGATGGTGTTGACGGAGCAACTGGTCCTACCGGACCTACTGGACCTGCTGGGCCTACTGGACCTACTGGGCCTACTGGACCTACAGGACCAACTGGTGATACTGGACCTGCCGGACCTGCTGGTGCTGATGGAGCAACCCCAACACTAACTATTGGTACCGTTGATACAGGAGCTCCTGGTTCTACCGCTACTGCTACAATTACTGGAGATGCGCCAAACTTTGTTTTAAATCTTACTATACCTCAAGGACCTACTGGACCTGCTGCTTAATAATTAAATGAAAAAAAAGAAAATATGTGTCTATGCCATTTCAAAAAACGAAGAAAAATTTGTTGATAGATGGTATGAATCAATGAAAGAAGCTGATGAAATATATGTATTAGACACAGGTTCAGAAGATAATACTGTTAAAAAATTAAAATCTCATGGGGTAAATGTAACAACAAAAGTGATATCTCCCTGGAGATTTGATGTTGCAAGAAATGAATCTTTAAATCTTGTTCCTTTAGATACTGATATATGTGTTTGTACCGATTTAGATGAAGTGTTTGAGAAAGGTTGGCGAAAAACTTTAGAAGAAAACTTTGAAAACTGTACCAGGGCAAGATATACTTGTAACTGGTCTTTAGATAAAAACAATAAGCCTATAATTGCTTTTTATATAAGTAAAATACATACAAGAGACAATTACAAATGGACACATCCTATTCATGAAATTTTAGAGCCTACCACTAAAAATTATGAAAAACAAATAACTATTGACAATATTGTTTTAAATCATTATCCAGATCATTTAAAATCAAGAAGTAGTTATCTTCCTCTACTTGAACTTTCTGTTAAAGAGAGCCCTTTAGATGATAGAAATATGCATTATTTAGGAAGAGAATATATGTATTATGGTGAAAATGATAAAGCTATAACCACTTTAAAAAAACATCTAAATCTTAAAACTGCTTTATGGAAAGATGAAAGATGTGCTTCAATGAGATTTATTGCTAGATGCTATAGAAGAAAAAATGATATTAAAAATGCTATAAAATGGTATGATAAGGCTATTGATGAAGCTCCTTATTTAAGAGATTCTTATGTAGAAAAAGCACTTCTTATGTATGAAGAAAAAGATTACAATAATGTTATATATTTATGTAACCTTGCTTTAGATATTAAAAATAACCAAAAAACTTATATAAATGAAAGTTTTAGTTATGATCATACTATAGATGACCTACTTTCTTTAGCCTATTACTATAAAAATGATAAACATTTAGCCCTTTATTATATAGATAAAGCTATTGAAAAAAGTCCTGAAATAGAAAGACTTAAAGAAAACAAAAAAATATTTGAAAAAATGAATAATTAATTTATTTATCCCACTGAAAATTCAGTGGGTTTTTTTATTTTTTTAGCATATAGTTTACTATGATAAATTTTATAAAAGGAATTTTTGTAGGAATTTTTAATATTGTACCTGGTTTAAGTGGTAGCGTATTACTTATTATTTTAAATCTTTATGAAAAATGTATAAGTGCTATAAGCAATTTTTTTAAAAAACCTAAAGAAACTATTTCGTTTTTATTTCCTATTTTTTTAGGAATTGTTCTAGGTACTTATTTATTTAGTAAAGTTATATTTATTTTTATTAAAAATTATCCAGAACCAACTTTTATTGTTTTCACAGGCTTTTTACTTGGTACTATACCCCATCTTCTAAAGGAAGCTGTAAAAAATGGTTTTAAAGATAGTTATATAATTCCTTTTTTAATAACTTTATCTATTGGTATTTTAATGCTTTTTTTAAGTACTAAAAATATAAGTTATGCTATAAATTATGACTTTTTATCAATTTTAAAATATTTTCTTATTGGAGCTTTACTTTCTATTTCTACTATTATTCCAGGAATATCATCAACTGTTTTACTTTCTATTTTTAATATTTATGGCATATATATTTATAGCATTTCCTCTCTTAATTTATTTGTGTTAATACCCACATCAATAGGATTTATTATAACAACTTTTCTTCTCTCTAAAATTATAAATTATTCTCTTAATAATTATTATGGTTATACTTATTTTGCTATATTAGGTTTTTCTTTAGCAACTATTCCTACTCTTATGAATTTTAGTATAACTTTTAACTTTAGTTTTTTAATAAGTGTTATCCTTGGAATTTTAGCATTTATTTTAACAAATTATACATTTAAGGTGATGAAATGAATACATATTTAGCATTTACTTTATCAAGTATTGCAGGTCTTTCGACTATAATTGGAGCATTTGTTATATTTATGACTAAAAAGAAAACTTTAAACTTTTTAGTGGGCGGAATATCTTTTGCTGCAGGAGTTATGTTTTTCTTGTCGATATTTGATTTGCTTCCAGAAAGTTTTGGTTTTTTAAGTCATACTTATAAATATGTTCCTACTATTTTAATTGGGCTTATTTCTCTTTCTTTTGGAGTATGTTTATCTATTATTATTGATAAACTTTTTCCGAGTACTTTTGATGAAAAAACACTTTATAAACTTGGGCTTATTACTATGATTGGTATTATGATTCATAATATTCCCGAGGGTATTGCAACTTTTATTACGACAAATGAAAATATAAAACTTGGAATTTCTATTACTATTGCTATTACAATGCATAATATCCCTGAGGGTATTAGTATTGCTCTTCCTATTTATTATTACACAAAATCAAAAAAGAAAGCATTTTTCTATACTTTCATTTGTGCTGTTAGTGAACCTCTCGGGGCTTTAATTGCTTATTTATTTTTAAAACCTACTTTTATAACTTTAGGAATTATCTATGCTATTATTGCAGGTATTATGATTCATATTTCAATGTATGAGTTATTTCCTAATGCTATTAAATATAAAAGATACAAAATTACATATTTTTTCTATATTTTAGGACTAGTTTTAGTATTAATTAATCATTTCTTATTTTAAATCAAGGTTATATTCTTTAGAGATATCAAAGTAGTCATAACCATTTAGTTTCCCATTTAAAGCTTTAATATCAAGTTTACTATTAGAGTATCCAAAGGCAATTATTTTTTTATCCTTTATAGACATATTAGAATATGTTTCGTTATTATCACCTTTTAAAATGTTTTCTTCTTCTTGGTATAAATCTTTATCATATTTTACGATTATTGCATCGCCTTTAAGGATTCCATCTACAAGTTTACCTGTATAACCACAAGCGTAAAGGTTATTATCATTATCTTTTATAATATCACTAAAATAAGTTATTTTATCTGATGAGTATTTTACATCATCTATTTTTTTACCATTTTCATCGAATTTTACAATAGCAGCACTATACTCAGATAAATCTTTAGTATCGATAACTTTTGTTGTAGTAGTTAAAAACTTGTCTTTTACTTTTATAATGCTTGTAATACCATTTTTATCAGTAGCACCATATGAATTTGTCCAAACTTTTTTACCTTTTAAACTATATTTTATAATAATTCCCGAGCTTGCTTTACCAAGTCCTACAACAACGTAACCATCTTTTAAAAGTAGAACGTCATTAAAAGTGCCACTATAAGGACCACCATTATTTATTTTAAAAAGTCGTTTACCTTTTTGATTATATTTAAGTAAAATTCCTCCACCTGTTGTGTGGTTTCCTACATATCCATCTCCGTATACTGAAGATCCAACAATAATTATATTATTATCGCTATCTAGTTTTACTTTAAGTAGTTCTGTTTTATCTAAAATACTAACATTCCTGCGCCAAACAATGTTAAAGTTTTTATCATATTTTACAATTAATCCTTCAGATAATTTTTCTTCAGTTTGAGACTTTGTCATTTCTATTTTTCCAACAGCAATATACCCATCTTTTGTTTCTATTATATCGTTATAATAACTATTATTTCCTAAATTTAATCCAATTTCATTAGTTATTTTCCCATTTTCATTTACAAAAATAGTTGCTTTATTATAACCATCTTTATAATCATTAAATTTACTATGTCTATAATCACTAAACCCTGCGCCAATATAACCAGAATCTGTTAAAATAATGCCATTTGATATAGAATAAAAAGTACTATTCTTTCTATTTTGATAATATCTAAAAGCAAAGAAAATAAGTTCTATAATGAGCAAAGCTGCGAGAATTGTAATAATTATTTTAAATATCTTTTTTTGTTTTTTACTCATAAGTTATACTCCTTTTTTAATGTTTGATTTAATATAATTATATATTTTTTGAAGTAAAAAGACAAGTATAGGAGCTATATTTATAGTATGTAAATGTATCTTTATTAATTTTTAATTTTTTCTATTATCATATACATTTTTATATTAATTAGAAATTGAAAAACACTCTATATTTCATATAGTGTAAGTAAATTTAGTTTATGTTTGAAATCACTAAACGAGATGATATGGGAGTGCTAGCACGACCATATGTGTTCGTAAAGGCAAAAACCCCCGCAGAGAGTTTACCACTTGATTGATTGCCCAGACAGAGCCACGGATGAGTAGAATAAGCATTGTCTGCAGAATCTTTATTCCATGATTTTGTTTCTCTTATCATTTCTCCGAGTTTTCCTCTTTTTATTGCAGATGAATCATTGTATGTCGTTCCAAAACTTATTTGCTCATAATACTTTTCTTTTGGATAGTCTTTTCCTGTTGTGTAATCTGTATATGTCGTACCATTATATAATTTACCTTTGTATCCTGAATTAGATTTTTCACTGTATCCACTCATTTTTGATTCTCCATCATTTCCTATTATATTTAACATTGCAACATCCCATGCTCCTCCAGCCATATCATATACCCCATATATATTACCTGTCGTGGATGCACTTTGTCCTAAATCTGTTTCATAACTATTACATATTGTAGTTGTTTCACTGCTTTCTTTTGGTTGTGGTCCACACCCTGTTATGTAAATACTATTCGCATTATTTTCTACTTCTCTATCTTTTCCATATTTACTATGTGATAAGTATGCTACTGCTCCCCATTCACTATTTTTTATTATATGTGTGTCATCTTTATCATTAAATCCGTATTTGTTACCTGTATTTTTCATTGCAAAAGCGACTGTTTCAAATGTACTTATTTGTGCTCCTCTCCATGAATATAAATTTGGTTTTATTAATGGACTTATTGTTTCTAAATTACAATTATTTCCTAATGTTGCATCATCTGTTGGTGTACACACTGTATCGCTAGAAAGTTCAAACTTTCCTACCCAAAATCCTGTGAGTTCTTCTTCTCCAAATGTGAACCCTGGATGGGTATAGGTTTTATCTTTACATGTAGCATCTGTACATTCTGCTTTCGTATTTTTTAATGTGCATGTCTCACTTTTTCCATTTCCACCTTCTCCTTGAATATTGTCTTCACATGTTATATCTCCAGTACTCTTATTTCCTTTTTCAAATGTTATTTCTATTGTTTGTGGTTCACTTGTTTTATCTCCATTTTCATTATAATTCCATACTTTATATTTATATCTTGGTATCCATACCTCCATTGTACTTATCATATCCATTGGCACTTCTGTTCCATTCTCTCTTGTTTCATAACTCCTTAAATTGTTATATATTAATGTGTTGTCAGTATCAGAATAATCTTTAAAATTATCATCTTTACTTAATCTTTTTGCTTGCTCTCCTGTTAATGTACTTCCCACCAATAAAGTATCACTTATTGTTCCATTGAAATAACCCCTATGATTACTTTTATTAGGATTTGCTCCTATTGTTATTGGTACTGTTGATGAAGTTATATTTTCTGTTTCTTCTTTAGTTCCTTGTAATTCCCCATTTATATATAACTTTAAATTTTGTTTATCTGTTAATGTTCCATCATATGTTCCTACTACTGTATACCATTTATCTTGCTCTATTGTTGCTTTTGATAACAATGTTATATACTTACTTCCATTATAAATTGCTAACTCTATTTTATTATTTTTATTATGTGCTATATAAAATCCTGCATCTTCTGCATTAGATATTATATGTAAATTTGCATCGGAGCTATTTAAAGAAGAAATCTTAAATTTTGCTGCTACTGTTATTTGGTTACCTAGGTCATAATTTGATAGTCCTAAGTTTACATAATCATTTGTTCCATCAAATGTCATTCCATCTTTTGTATATTGTGCTCCGTTTATAATTTCATTTCCATTATCAAATTTAGCATAAAATAACTGATTTTCTCTATCTTTATGATTTACTTCTCCACTGTATCTTTCTTTTATTGTATTTTCATCTATTACCTCAGTTAATACTATCGCATCACTCATTGTTCCTTGAAAGTAATCCTCATATTTTGATCCTGGATTTACCCCTATTGTTATTGGATATGATGATTGTACTAATGAACTTTTTAATGTATTTGTAATTTCCAAATTTCCATTTACATATACTTTTATATTATCATTTTCTAATGTTCCATCAAATACCGCTACTACTGTATACCATTTATTTGCCTCTACCAGTTCTGATAAATATGTTGCTGTATAACCACTTCCATTATATATTGATATTCCAATTTTATTTTTATATATTTGTAGCCCAAATCCAGAATTTTCTGCATTTCCTATTAAATACTGATCTTCTTGTTCATCTATTTTAAATCTTGATATTACAGTTAACTTATCTCCTAATTCCCTTTTTGCATAGCCCATATCTATGTAATCACTAGTGCCATTGAATTCTTTTCCTTCAATTGTTTTCCCTTCATTATAAGCCTTAGTATGATCATATGTTACACTATTTGCCCACATCTTATTATTGTAATCATACCATTTATAACTTTCTATTTTATTATCTTTATCCGCTTTCCTCCATACATCTTTCTTACTATCATAATATACTGGTATCATTGAATCAGAAAGTACTGGCTTATTTGCTCCACTTTTATCTAAGTTCTCTTCATATTCTCTTTGTTTCGCTTCTACTTGTATCTTTAATATCGCTTTTGCATCTTCTATTTGCTCTATCTCTTCTTCATGTTCTTTATCTAACCATATCCTTAAACTATAATTTATTATCTCTTTCTCATTTATTATATTACTATCTATTATATTTTTTACATCACCTATATTCATTGGTCCCATTTCTTCTCCGTTGACTTCAAGACCTATTTTTATATATTTATCTAGTATTTTATTTTCTGTTGTTTCTTCATTCACTAGTTTTACATCATACTTTGCTACTTCACTTCCTATGTTCTTTATACTAAATTTATATGGTTCTCCTAATAATCCATCTTTATCTTCTTTTACTTCTATTCCTTTATTCATACTTTCATAATATTCAGAAAGTTCTAGTTCTACACTTCCTGCTTTTATTACTTGTTCGTTTTTACTATCTGTCTCTCCTTTTAATATTGCATAACTTGTTCCCACTATTAAAGACAGTAGTCCTACTACTGTTATTATTAGAGATGTTATATATTTTATTTTTCTTTTATATAACCCCCCCCCAGGTATAATTTTCTTCATTTGAATCACTCCTTTAGTTTCTTATAGTTTTATTATAACAAAACACAAATAAAAAAACAATAACTAAAAAGTTATTGTCATTTTTTAATAATTATTTTTTTGTACTTTTTTCACTTGTTTTCTTTGAATCTTTTTCTTCTAATTTTTTTGTAATTTCTTTTGTTGCTTTTATTGCAGATTTTCTTAAATCTTCTATAGCATCTTCTACTACAGGTGTTGCTTTATCTTTAGCAAGTTTTGCTAAATCTTCTATTTTATTTTTGATTTGTTCTCCTTTTTCTTTTGCAATAGATAGAACTTTTTCTTTATCTAAATCTTTTATTTCATCTTTTATTTCTGATATTTTTTCTTCGATTTGAACTTTTACATCATCATAATCAAGTTCTTTTACTTTTTTTGATAAATCTTCTAATTTTTCTCCTAAAATTTTTCTTGTTTCGCTACCTTTTCTTGGAGCAAATAAAACTCCAAATGATGCTCCTGCTAAAGCACCTGCTATTAAACTTCCTATTCCTTTTTTACTCATTTTTTATCCTCCTATTTATTTTTTTTTAAATATTTTATCTATCATTAAAAGCGCTTTTCCTACAATTGTTTCACTTATAGTTGTAACAGCTTCAGTTACAGTATCAATTGCAGTAAAGAATCCGTTTACGCTTTTAAGTTTTTTGTTTACATCATCAAGAACACTATTTAGTTTATCAGCAGTATACATAAACTTTATGCAAACAATTATCAAAAATATTACTAAAACTGAACAAAGAACTAAAAGTACTGTTAAAAGTGCTGAATTTATTTCCATCATATTAATCCTCCTTATTCTTTATTTTCATACATCATATCTATTAAATCATAAAGATTTTTTTCATCTGGTTCTTCTTTTGATTGTTCTGTTTCAAAATCTGCTTCTTTCATTTTCTTATCTTTTTTTATCTCTTCTGCAGTCTTTGGTTTTAATTGTTCTTTAGTAATTTCAAGTTCCCTAGTAGAATCTAAAGTCTCTTCACTTTTTATTTCTTCTTCTACTTTTTTAGTTAACTCTTTATTTTTTTTACTTCTTGTAGATTTATTTTGAACTTCTTTTTTATTGTCTTTATAGTCAACATTATATTCAAGCCCTAAATCTTCAAAATACTCTTCAGCATCTCCTATTGTGATTTTGTTAATAGCAGGTGCTTCATCTTTATCCATTTCATATAAAAGTCCTAAACTATCAGAATCATCATTATTTGTTTCAATTCCAAAAGCCTTTTGTCTTACAGTATCTAAAGTTACTTCTCTTTTGGATTTTTTTTCTTTTGCAAGCATTTCATTAAATGATGATATTTCATCATTTCTTGGCTGTTCTAAAACTGGACTTACTCCTACAAAACCATAAACTGGTGATATTATTGGAGATGGTTTGAATTTTTCTTTTACTTTGTCATCTTTATAACCACCATATAATGTCTTTTTACTTTCTTCTTGTTTAGGAAAATCTTGTATAGGGGGCTTAGTAGTTTTATCATCCATAACAAAATCTTCTTCATCAAATATAACTGGAGTTCTTCTATTTTCTCTTTTAAGAGGCTTATCAATAACAGGTTCTGGTTGATTTTCCTCCTCTATTTTAGGAAGATCTATTTTTCTTGGAATAGTTTTTTCAATATCTATCTTTTTAACGACATCATCTATTTCTTCTTTTTTCTCTTCTGTTTCTACTTCTTCAGTTTCTTCAAATTCATCTTCTTCAAAGATTGCATTTTTTATCTTATCTAATAATTTCATATTAACACCTCTAATCTGCAGATTCCATTTCAATTATGTCTTCATCTTCAGGAGAATCTTTTTCATTATAAACCCCATATTCTTCTACATAAGATAGAAAGTTGTCTTCTTTTGTTTTTGGCCCTAATAAGGTAAATGTCTCAGCATCATATACAAGAGCATTTGAACCAATCATACTATCAATTATTTTATAATTATAATCAATATTTTTAAGAACTATTAAACTATTTGCAATTGCATTTTTCACATCTTTTGTTACTACTTCTATTTTAGCATAATTATACATAATTTCAACTAAAAATCCACCTTTTGATTTACTTATAGTAACATAACCATTTAATTTGTTATAATCAAAATTTTTGCTATAGGTATAATTTTTATTTTCTAAATTATATATATTTTGTTTTTTATTATAATAACTTATAAGATCTACATATAGATAATACTTATCTCCACCTGAATATAAAATATCATTACCATTTAAATCCCCTATCATAGTTACATTTTCAGGAAGATATAATTTATATCCTTCTAAGTAAGTATTTTTTTTAACTTCTTTTTGGTTTAAAGTTTTATTTATAACTTCATCATAAGTTAAATCTTTAATATTTGTACACCCTGTTAATATAAATAAAGCTATAAATATAATTATATATTTTTTCATACTCACCTCTTTTTATTATATCAAATTAATCGATATTTTTGTATTTCTTTACAGCATTTAACATATAAATTTTAAAACCTTTACTAGAGAATTTCTTTTCATATTCTGTCGTTATATTATTTTTATCATCTCTCGAGTGAAGATCAAGTGATATATCTTTTATTTTATATCCATAATCTGATAATGATATTATCGAATATTCAAATAAGTCTTTGTTATCCGTTTTAAATATAATTTTTCTATCACTTGAGAACATTATATCATACTTTTGTAAAAATCTAAAGTTTGTTAATCTTCTTTTAGCATGTCTTTTTTTAGGCCAAGGATCGGAAAAGTTTAAATATAACGTGTTGATTTCTTTGTCAAAGATACTATCTACATTGTAAGCATCATAGTTTATAAGGCGTAAATTATTAAGTTTAGGAAGCTTAGAAATCTCTTTAATACCAAGCGCGAGAACGGTATCAATTCTTTCAATCCCAATATAATTTTTATCAGGATTTTTACTAGCGATTTCATAAATAAACTTACATTTACCCGAACCAATTTCAACATTTATTTGGTTTTTATTACCAAAAAGTTTATTCCACTTTCCTTTATATTTTTCGGGATTTTTTATAAAATAGTTACTATTTTCTAATATATCTTTTTTATTTTTTAGATTTCTAACCCTCATTTATACCACCATTCATATATTATACTATAGCCTAGTCAGAAAATAAATACTAGCATAGAATAAAAATGAAAAAGGAGGAGGAAATATGCCTAATCAAATGCCATTTGGTTATATGAATTCTATGGGAATGAGCGGTTTTAACCCAGGAAATGCTATGCCATTTAATAATATGATGGACCCAAATAAAATAAATGAACTTGAAAAAAGAATAAATACTTTAGAAGAAAAGGTTAAAAATTTAGAAAACAGCTCTTATAAAACACAAAGTTATGATTATCAAACAAGTATGAATATGATGTAAAATGAACATAAAAACAAATTCAAAATATGTAAAAAAAAATGATATTTTTGTCTGTATTCACGACGAGATGGAAAACAGACATAAATATATAAAAGATATTAAAAAAGCAAGTGCTATTGTCATAGATCAAGATATAAAAAAAAGAAGCAAAATTCCTTTAATAAAAGTTAATAATACTAATGATACTTTGTTTGACATTTATAACAATTACTATGACAAACCTTTAAAAAACTTAGATATTATTGGTATTACGGGAACAGATGGTAAAACAACTACTGCCCTTATTATTAAAAATTTACTTAATAATTTTTTTGATACTTCATATCTTGGTACAAATGGATTTATTTATAAAGATAAGTCTTTTAAAACAAGAAATACTACCCCTGCTATTGATATTATTCTAAAATATGCAAATATTTTAAAAAAAGAAAATATAAATACTTTAGTTATGGAAGCCTCAAGTGAGGGTCTTCTTCATAATAGGTGTCAAAATTTAAAATTTAAAAGAGCTATTATTACTAATGTGACTGGAGACCATCTTAATATTCATAAGAGTTTTGATAATTATTTAAATTCAAAACTTAAACTTTTAGACTATTTAGAAGAAGATGGTATAGCTATTGTTAATATTGATGATATATCTTATAAATCCATAAAGAAGAAACATGTAAATATGATTAGTTATGGAAAAGACAAAAATGCTGATTATAGAATAATGAATATATCTGAAAAATGTAATAAAACTATTTTTAATTTAAAAAGAAAAGGAGAAAAGTTTAAAATTGAAAGTCCCCTTTTAGGACAATTTAATGTTTATAATTTAGTATGTGCTATTGCTTGTTTAGAATCTTTGGATATTAGTATTTATGACATTATTAAATATGTAAAAGATTTAAAACCTGTAAGTGGGAGAATGAATATTTTTTATACTAAAAAAGGCGCTCAAATTATACTTGACTATGCCCATACTCTTAATTCTACTTCTGAAATATTAAGATTTGCAAATAAAGTTAGAAAGGGTAATATTATTACAGTTGTTGGAAGTGCTGGTGGAAGAGAAAGAGAAAAAAGAAAAGACATTGGCAAAGTAGTTACAGAACTTTCAAGTAAAGTTATATTTACTATGGATGATCCAAGATATGAAAAAGTTAAAGATATTATTAAAGATCTTACAGAAAATGTTGATACTGATAATTATATTGAAATTATAAATAGAAAAAAAGCTATAAAATATGCTATTAAAACCGCGAAAAAAGATGATATTATCTTAATACTTGGAAAAGGTACAGATAATTATATGGCTATTAAAAATAAATATAAAAAATATAATGATTTAGATGTTATAAAAAAGAACATATAAGTTTAAAATTAAAAACTCATATGTTCTTTGTTTTATTTTTTAATATCTTTATTAATAATACGCTCTCTACTTTTATAAAAATCTATAACATTATTTATTTTTTCATTTTCTTCATATTCTAAGTAATCTTCTTCTATTTCATCTATCATATATAAAACATAATAATATAAACTAAATATATTTCCCCTAATTTCATATAAGTCATCATAACTAATAACTTTTTTATTTTTTATAAGATTTTCTATTTTATTAGCTATATCTAAAATTTCTTTTTCTGATATTAATCCATGTTTCTTATCTTTTTCATGTAATTTAATTAATTTTCTTAAACTTATAATATTTTCAAAAAAGGGAATCTCATCTGGATTATCTACAATATGATAACAATCAAAAATATCCCCATTTTCTTTTACATAATAATCTTCTCCAGTTATTATTGATTTATATATATGAACCTTTTCTTTACCATCAATAGATAATCCATATTTAGTATCTAAAAGTATCTTTATCTCTTCATTTGGGAAGCATATATCGGAGTACTTATCTATTTCGTTAGCAACTTTAAAGCCTACATAAATATTACTAATACTTATTTTACTATCCTTATCCATATTAACCACCCGTTAATTTATTTAGTTATTTATATTAACATATAAATATAAAAACTTCAATAAAAAAAGATTTAAATTATTATAGATCTAAATCTTCTAAAAAATTTGCTCCTTTATGTGGTTCATATCTTAACAAATCATTATAATTTTGTTGTCTTAACACTTCATAAATAACAATTGCTACACAATTTGATAGATTAAGACTTCTTACATCACTTGTCATAGGAATTCTCATACATCTATCTAAGTTATTTTTTAAGATTTTTTTGTCAATTCCTTCTGATTCTTTGCCAAATATTAAATAAATATTTTTACTTTTATCACTATAGTCAAAATCACTATGAGGTTTTTTACCATATCTAGTGAAATAATAATATTCTCCTTCATTTTCACTTTTGAAATGATCAAAGTTTTCATAAACTTTATAATCTAGTTTATCAATATAATTAGCACCACTTCTTTTTACACTTTTTTCATCAAGAGAAAATCCTAGTGGTTTAATTAAATGAAGTTTAGCACCTGTTGCAACACAGGTTCTCATAATATTTCCCGTATTAGTAGGTATTTCTGGTTCATATAAAACTATGTTTATCATAGGTCATAATCCTCTAAAAAATCCTCTACTTGTTTGATAGTAATTTTATTTTTTCCATTTGAACTTAGTACATCTACTATTTTTTGTTCATTAAATATAATAAGAGTTGGGTATTCATAAACTTTTTTTACTAAATTATCACTTTTATATGTATTATAAACTTTGTCAAGTAGATTCTTTTCATCACTTGAGTATCCTAAATTAAGATAAATTATTTCTTCAGTTAAATTATTTTCTTTAATATATTTAGCAAATTTTTTTTCAAAGTTTCTGCAAATATCTTCATCAGTAGTACACATATACATTATTAAAATATCTCTTTCTTTTAAAACTGTATTTAAATTGTTATACTCTACTTCTCTTAAAGTATTAGTGATTATTGGTTTAGTAATTTTATTTTCGCTATAATTTTTATACCAAGAGCACAAATAGATAGTTGTTATAATAGCTATTAAAATAATAACTCCTAAAATTATATAGTTTTTAGTTGGAATTTTCCTTTTTTCTTCTATATTTTTTTTGGCCATATTATCACCTCATTATAAATATATTCTATCATATTAATTTTACTCAAGCAAAGATTTTTTACTATATTTAATAAAAAGAATAGTAATATTTTTTAGATTTTATCTTACTTTAAATAAATATTAAATACTTATGAAGAGTAATAAAAAGATTTATTAATTCTTAAATCTTTTTATTATTTTTTTTAGATGTTTCATTTATTTCTGTTTTACTAACTATTTCTTTAACTTTTTTTCTATCTTGTGTTTTCCAGTCTCCTAGTTCATTGAGCTTACTTTCTTTCTCCTTTGAAAGTTCGTTATTATTATACATTCGTTTTTGTCTATAAAGCCATAATCCTACAGAATTATCTCTCCTCTTAGGAAAGCGACCATTATTTTCTATTAGATATTTCTTTAGATTATCATAGCTTATTAACCATCTATCATCATTGTTTATAGCCCAGTTTCCTAATTGATCTAATAATTCTTCTCTTTCTTTTGATAGTTTACCATTTTTTTTCGCTTGTCTTTGAGCATTTAACCATGAGCCTATTTGTGGCTCTGCTATTACAGGAAATTCACCATTATGCTCATCCATATATTTTTTGAGATGTTCATATTTTTCTTGCCATCTGTTATCATGAGGATGGAGCCACTTTCCAAGTTTATTTAAATCTTCTTCTCTCTCTTCTGAGAGTTTACCGTTTTTTTTCGCTTGTCTTTGAGTATCTATCCATTTGCCCAGTTCTGTTGTTTGCCCAGGAGGAAAACTTCCATCATGTTCCTCTATATATTTTTTAAGAAGTTCATATTTTTCTTGCCATCTGTTATCATGAGGATAAAACCAGTTTCCTAATTGATCTAATAATTCTTCTCTTTCTTTTTTGAGTTTACTACTTTTTTTCGCTTGTCTTTGATTATTTAACCATATCCCTATTTGTGGTTCTGTTATTAAAGGAAAATGGTTATTATGTTCCAGAACATATTTTTTAAGAAGTTCATATTTTTCCTGCCACATATCTTCATAATGAGAAACCCACGATCCAAGGTTATTTAAAAGTTCTTCTCTTTCCTTTTTGAGAATTCCTTTTTTGTGTAGCATTTTTTGAGTTTTTAACCACTGTCCAATTATTGGTTCATCTAATTTAGGGAACTCACCATTATGTTCCTCTATATATTTTTTTAGTAATTTATATTTATTATCCCAACCATATATAGTTGTACTTTCATTTAAATCACTTATTAAATCTGTTATTTTTTTATAATCATCTATTATTTTAAATTTCATCATGAAATTTTCTATTTCTTCTTTTGTTTTACCTTGTTTTTCCATTACTATTTTTACTGTTTTTCTAAGTAAATTTATATCTTTTAAACATTCTATATTACTTACTACATCAAATACTAAAGGACTTTTTGTATCACCTGTTGTTAGGGCTCTACCAAATTGCTGTTGATATAATATTGGAGAGTGCGTAGGCCTTAACATTATTACGCCATCTATATCATCTAGATGTACTCCTTCATTTAACATTCCTATAGAATATAATAATTTTAAATTATTATTTTTCATATAATGAAATCTATCTAATGTATATCTGTTTTCTTCTTGTTTTTCTTCAGAATGTATGTACATTACTTCAATATTTTTATTTACTTTCCCAAACATGTTCTTTGCTTCTTCTATCATTTCTTTTAAATGGTTTATATCTTTACAAAATACTAAATACTTCCCATTTTTCTTTTCCATATATTTTTCAAATATTTCATCTATGTTTTCTGCTTTTCCTACTTGTCTTTTAACTTCTTTTAATTTTTTCTCTAACTCTTCTCTTGTTTTTTTATCTGTTACTTCTTTTAGTTTTTCTTCTAAGTCTTTAATGTCTTCTTCAAATTTATATAATGCTGTTATATATGTTGGGGCAGGGAGAATTCCACTTGCTACTGCAAATGGTAAAGTAATATGTGATGCTACATTTCCATTAAATATTTCTTCAGACATATCTTTATTTTTATCTAAATATCTTATTGGAGTTGCTGATAGTCCAAGAACTTTAGCATCAGGATTTTGTTTTAATAAATCGTCTACCTTTTTTCCCCATTTTGGCGCTCCAGTTCTGTGAAATTCATCTAGTACTATCATTTCCGCTTTTATATCACTATCTTTTAATAATCTTTGATAAGTTATTAGTCTTAAATTTGGAAAATCTTTTTCAATATCAAAACCTTTTTGTCTTAATGTTCTCTCTATTTGGTTTATTATTGAAACTTGAGAAGTTACATACAAACACTTTTTATCCTTATTATCTAAAATCCATTTTAAAGCAATATAAGATTTCCCTGTTCCTGTTGGATGTATAACAGAACATATATTTTCTTTAATAAACATTTCTTTTACTTTTTCATAGGCCTCTATATTATGTTTATATAATTGTATATCCATACTTCTCTTCTCCTATTCTTTTTTTATTATAACATTTTAACAAAAAAAGAAATAGTCTTATTTGACTATTTCCTTGTTTTCTATTTCTTTTTGTAATTTTTCTATAAATTCTGAAAGTTCTAAAGTAGTTGTTTCCTCACTACCGTGACGTCTATAACTTATTTTATTTTCATCTACTTCTTTTTGCCCTATTATTAAGTTATATGGATATTTTTTAACTTGAGCTTCACGTATTTTATACCCTAATTTTTCATCTCTATCATCTAAAATTGTTCTAAGACCATTTTCTTCTAAAACTTTTACTATTTTTTTAGCATATTCTAAATGATATTCATTATTTATTGGAATTACATTTACTTGTACAGGGGCCATCCAAAGTGGGAATGATCCTGCAAAATGTTCTATTAAAACCCCAATAAATCTTTCAATAGATCCATAAATTACTCTATGAATCATAACTGGTCTTTTTTTAGAGCCATCTTGGTCAATATATGTTAAATCAAATCTTTCAGGAAGTTGCATATCTAACTGAATAGTTCCACATTGCCATTCTCTTCCCAATGAATCTCTTACTTTGAAATCTAATTTTGGTCCGTAAAAAGCTCCATCCCCAGGATTAAGCTTGAAATCTTTACCTGCTTTTGTCAAAGCATCTTTTAAAATTGATTCTGCTCTATCCCAAGTTTCTATTTCTCCAATATACTTATCAAGTGGTCTTGTAGATAATTCAACATGATAAGACAAATTAAATACTTTGTACATTCTATCAATGAAATTGACAAGTCTTATTATTTCGCTTTCCATTTGATCTTCTCTCATAAATATATGAGCATCATCTTGAGTAAAATTACGAACTCTAAATAGTCCTGATAAAGCTCCACTTGCTTCATGTCTATGAACAAGTCCAAGCTCTCCACATCTTATTGGAAGATCTTTGTAAGAGTGAAGTGAATTTTTATAAACAAGCATTCCTCCAGGACAATTCATCGGTTTGATTGCAAAAGTTTTTTCATCAATTTCGCTTGTATACATATTTTCACGATAATTAAACCAATGCCCAGATATTTCCCAAAGTTCTCTACTTAGCATAATTGGTGTTTGAATAAATTCATAACCTTCTTTAGTATGCTGTTCATACCAAAAGTTTTCAAGTTGTTTTCTTAAGATCATTCCGTTAGGAAGCCAAAATGGAAAACCAGGTCCATATTCACTAATCATAAAAAGGTTAAGATCTTTACCTAATTTTCTATGGTCTCTTTTTTTAGCTTCTTCTAAAAAATTCATATAATCTTCTAACTTTTCTTCACTATCAAAGCAGATTCCATAAATACGTTGAAGCATTTTATTTTTAGAATCACCTTTAAAATATGCTCCAGATACTTTCAAAAGATGAAAATGTTTAATCACTTTTACAGATTCAACATGTGGTCCACGACAAAGATCGGTAAAATCTCCTTGAGTATAGCAAGAAATAACTGCATCATCATCCATATTATTAATTAAATCTATTTTATATTCATCATTTTTAAATTTTTCTAAAGCTTCTTCTCTTGTTAATTCCTCACGATAAATTCTCTTGCCATCTTTAGATATTTTTTTCATCTCTTTTTCGATTTTTTGTAAATCTTCTTCTTTTATTACATCGTCTCCAAGATCAATATCATAGTAAAAACCATTTTCAATAACTGGTCCTACCCAAAATTTAGCATGAGGATACAAATGTTTTACTGCTTGAGCAAGTAAATGAGCACAACTATGATTTAAAATATTTAAATCTTTATCCTCTTTTATATTAATCATACTCTATCATCCTTTCTTCTTTTTTTAATATTCTTTCAAGTGATTTATGTTTATGTTCTTGATGAGTTTCAGGTCTAAAAAACAATTCCTGTTTTATCTTTTTAGCTAATTTGAAATTGTTCTCAATTTTAGCATTTTTATAAATTTTGTATAATTCGTAATTAGTTAGTTCTTTAATATCATCATCTGTTAATTCTTTTACGTCAATATCATAGTTTGATTTTTCATTATCCGTTTCAAAACATTCAAAACTAATTTTACTATTTTGCTTTCTAAATTCTAAAAACTGCTCATAGTCATTTGTAAAAATAAATGGATTTTTATATGCAAGAACTACTCCTTTTTTATCTCTAACTAAAATTGCTTCTCCTGAAAGGACATTTTCTCTAGTAATATAACTAGTTTTAAATGTTTGAATAAGTGGCATGAGTTTTGCTATATCTTTATGTGTTAATTCTTCAAAAGTCCCATTTGGGAAATTATAATAAACATTAAAGAACACATCTAAAGATATTGGTTTTTTTATATAATTTTTTAAATTTCTAATACTTGTCATACTACACCCTCCTGTAAAGAAATATTAAAAAAACTCCTTAAAAAGGAGCGTATTTACGCGGTACCATCCTACCTTATAACTCATATTTTTAACGGAATTATCCGGAAACTATTTCTAGATCAGCTTAAAGGTAGTAATAAATAATAATTATGTTAATTTTCACCAACCATTAACTCTCTTAAATAATTTAATTATTTATCGTGTCCTCGTCATTGCTTTTCATTTTAATTTTATGCTATTTTCATGAGAAAGTCAAATATTTTACATTTATTTTTTTATAATTTCTAATAACTTTTCTGCTATCATTTTAATGACATCTTCTTTGTTTTCTTTTCTTGAGGGTTTTGATACTTCAAGATTATACTCATAAAATCTATCATCGTCTTTACTATAAATACTAAAGTAAACTATATTATCACTTCCATATAAATTATGTTTATCTACTCTATTAAGTTTTCCTGTTATACCAATACCATAATTTGAATTTGTAAACCCAGCTATATTTTTACTCATTTCATTAGCAGTTTCTATACTATAAACACTATACTTATCAATTACTTCTTTAGAAACACCCATTTTTATTTTATATTCATTTGAATATGTAACTGCACTATATTTTAAAACTTCACTAGAGCCTTCTATATTAGTAATTGCATTAGCTAAACCACCACCTGTACATGATTCCATTGTAGATAAAGTTTTTTCTTCCCTTGTTAATATTTCAATTATTTCTCTTAACTTTTCCATAATTATCTCCTTACTTATTAAAACTACTATTAGTATAACATAATTTTTTTTATATTTTTATGTATATAATAAGAAAAAATGTATATTATAATAATGTCATAAGGAATTTATGACATTTAAAATCTCAGATTCGTTCTGAGATTTTTTTATTTTAATAAAACTTCGTATTCTTTAGTTAAATCTTCTAAACTTAACTTACAGTTAGCAGGTGATGTCGAAGGGAGATATATTCCTTCTATTTTAGTTTTTGATTTAACGTTTTTATTATATAGATTATAAGCAGTACGTCCTGTTGTAAACACTTTTTTTATATTAGTATTTTTAATTAATTTATTTATATTATTGAATTTTGGATTTTTAATACTACTATCACTTGCACCATTAATATTACATGAGGATAAAACGTCCCAGAGAGCTATTTTATGTTTCTCTAAAAAAAGTTTTTTATCATTTAATGAAATAGGAAGCTTTTCATTATATAACTTTGCTAAAACTTTCCAAAATCTATTTTGGGGATGAGCATAATAAAAACCTATTTCTCTTGATTTAGGAGATGGAATGCTTCCTAAAATAAGTATTTCAGATGTTTCTTTATAAAATGGCTCTAACTCGTGATAAACTTTTTTCATTTGCTATATTTATACTCCCATAAACTAAGTTTCCCATTAATATAAATGGGATTTACCTCTTCTATATTTTCAAGTTTAAATCCAAAACCATTCCAATTTTTATCTTCTATTATATGAGAATATATTAAACTGTTCTCTTTTGATAGTTTATTTCTAAATTCATCATCAACTTTTACACAATCTGTTATATTTGCTTTAGCAATAATACATCCACTTGGATATTCTAAATTAAGATGTTTAAATTTTTCTAAAGCTTCTTTATCTATTTCCTTACCAGCATGAATCAAAATATCTCCGCGGTAATTTGTTTTCCAGGTTCTAAATTCATATTTTTTATAACCTTCTTTAATCAAAGTTGCCCATGGTTGTTTAAGTGTTATTACTTTCATATTTCCATCCTATACTAATGCGTTATATTCTTCATCTGTTACTTGCTCTAGCCATTCATTAGATGTTTCTTCTCCTGGTACTTCAACAGCGATATGACTAAACCAAGAATCTCTTTTTGCACCATGCCAATGTTTTACATTAGCAGGTATAAAAATGACATCTCCTGGATTTAGACTTATTGCATCTTTTCCCCATTCTTGATACCAACCACTACCTGCTATGCAAATTAAAATTTGTCCACCATCTTTACTTGCATGATGAATATGCCAATTATTTCTACAAGAGGGCTCAAATGTTACATTAGCCATAAATACTTTGCATTTATTATTATCAGTTAAAGGATTTAAATAACTATTACCTGTAAAATACTTTTTATAAGCATCATTAGGTTCTCCTAAACCAAATAAATTTTTATTATTAAATTCCTCTTTAGTCATTTGTATCATTACCTCCATAAACTTCTTCAATTAAAGGAAAGGTACTCCAAGCCTTTGGCCACCCTGAGTAAAATGCTAGTTGAGTTATTGTTTCAATAACTTCTTCTTTTTTTAATCCGTGTTCTTTCCCAATTGCAAGATGTGATTTTAACTGTGGAAATGCTCCCATCGCAAATAATGCTGATATTGTTATTAAACTTCTATCTCTAGCAGATAATTTATCTTCTCTTGACCAAACTTCTCCAAATAAAATGTCATCATTTAATTCTGCAAATTTTGGCGCAATGTTACCTAAATTATCACGACCTGCTGTTTGTTTCTTCATTATTTTTCCTCCTTATCTAAAGTTTTAAACTTATCTACTTTCATACTTAAATGATACTTATTTCTTAAATTAGCAATTTCTTTCATCATTTCTGATTTATGATGAATATCTAATGCTTCTTCATTTTTCCATCTATCAATTAGCAATACTGTTTCTTTATCATCGAAGGGTAAGAAATATTCATATTTTAGATTACCTTCTTCCTTTCTTACTCTATCTACAATGCCACTAGATATCATTTCTTCAGCAAATTTCTTGGCATTACCCTTTTCACCTTTC
>CANRAF010000006.1 GCA_947628535.1 uncultured Bacilli bacterium
AACCTACTGATTACAAGTCAGTTGCTCTACCAATTGAGCTATTTCGGCATAAAAATGGTGGGCGATGAGAGACTCGAACTCCCGACCCCTTGCTTGTAAGGCAAGTGCTCTAACCAACTGAGCTAATCGCCCATCTCAAAACATCAACTGCTGACGCTTATAAATATAATATATTATAAGATTTTTGTCAATACAATTTACGTTTTTTTTAACTTTTTAACATTTGTTCATTTCGTATTCTTGCTTCTTATTCTCAATCCAATTTGGTAATTTTTCTTCTAAAATACCAAAACCACTTCCTACTTCCACTATTTCCATTCTCTTAGGTTTAGATACATGATAATTTATATCTTTAATACTAAGTTTTAAATGACAAGCCTCATCATCAACATCTACAACTTTTACTCTTATTGTATCCCCAAGTTTGACAAAATTGTTTACATCTTTAACATAACCATGAGATAGTTCAGAAATATGAATCAGCCCACTATAATAGTCATCTAAACTTACAAACACACCATAATCTTCTATTCCAGTTACACTACCTATAACAATACTATCAACTTTATATTTAGTCATAAGAATCACTTCCAACATATATTATAGCCTATTCCTCTTAAATTTTAAAGTTTTTTCTATCTTTACAAATCAAAAAATTATTTATATAATAAAAACTGGTGATTGAAATGAAAGAAAAAGTTTTAGAAGTAATAGATGATTTAAGACCATTTTTAATGAATGATGGTGGTAACATAGAACTTGTAAAAATTGAGGATAACATAGTCTATGTAAAACTTGAAGGTGCTTGTAGTGGTTGTCCTATGAGAGCATTAACATTTAAAGATGGTATTGAAAAATCAATTCTTGAAAAGGTACCAGAAGTTAAAGAAGTTAGATTAGTTGAAGACTAATCTTTTTTTATCCATTCAATATAAGGAATATTATAATCAGCATATTTTGAAAATATATACTTTACAAGTGTTAAAACATTTTCTTCTTTTTTAATAGGTTCTTTTATTAACTTTTCATCTTTTTCCTCTAAAATGATGTCTTCATATAAATCAAAGTAATTAGAAGGAAATAAAAGTCTAGAAACTAATACTATAATACTATCTCTATCAAATCCTTTTAAAAACTCATCAATTTGCTTAAAAGAATAATTATGTTTCATAACAAATGATTTTAAATATTCTCCTATATCCCTTTCTTTATAATCTATAACAAAGTTAAGAGGATTTAAAAATTGTAAAAGATCCATATCTACATCTATTCTTTTATGACATACTACTAAATCATGATTAAATGTAACGTTGTTATTATAATAACTAATAGCATTTTCCCAAATACCAATAAAATAATCAATAGATTCAAAAATAATAGGATATTTTTTTTCCATTTGTTTAAACTGATAATCAATAAAATCTATTTTTAATGGCCAGTTATAATTCCAATTTGATTTATTAAGTGATGGAAAACTATTACCTTTATATGGAAAATAAAAACTTACTACATCTTCATAGGTAATTATTCTATTTTTAATATTTGGAAATTTCATCAGTATATAATAATTCCCCTCATGCATAAATATGATTTCACCACTATTAGTTTTAATTATTTCAAAACCAATTAATCCTTTTTGTAAAAGTTCTAAGTTTAAATTATAAAGAGGTAATGCTTCATTAATGTCACGAACATAAGAATAAATACCATAATTATTTCCTAAATACGTAAAGTAATAATTATTATTTATTTTTTTTATTTCTGAAGCATTTATATTAAAAAAAAATAAAATAGCATTATTCATAACATTACCTCATTAAATAATATGAACATTGCTATTTTTTTAGTATTAAATTTTATAATCAT
This sequence comes from uncultured Bacilli bacterium, assembly GCA_947628535.1. GTDB lineage: Bacteria > Bacillota_I > Bacilli_A > RF39 > UBA660 > UMGS1449. The sequence goes on from CANRAF010000006.1 coordinate 1,867, forward strand.
CTTCTAAAGAAAATTCAACATTTTCTTCAATCCATTCTTTTCTTGGTTCTACTTTATCACCCATTAACACACTTACTCTCTTTTCTGCTAAAGATGCATCATCTATATTTACTTTAATAAGTGATCTAGTAAGTGGATTCATTGTTGTTTCCCAAAGTTGTTCTGGGTTCATTTCTCCAAGTCCTTTATAACGTTGTATTTCACATTTTTTACCTTCAGTAAGTTCTGCTAACTCTTCATTACTATAAGCATATGAAATGTTTTTACCAGTTGTTACTTTATATAAAGGTGGAAGTGCAATATAAAGTTTTCCAAGTTCTATTAAAGGTCTCATAAATCTGTAGAAAAATGTTAATAGAAGTACTTGGATATGAGCACCATCATCATCAGCATCGGTCATTATTATTACTTTGTCATACTGAATATCATTTGGTACAAATTCTGATCCAGATCCTGCTCCAATAGTATGAATCATTGTATTAATTTCTTCATTTTTTAAAATATCTTCCATTTTAGCTTTTTCAGTATTTAAAACTTTTCCACGAAGTGGTAAAATTGCTTGAAATTTAAAATCTCTTCCTTGCTTAGCAGAACCTCCTGCAGAATCACCTTCGACTAAGAAAAGTTCATTTTTATTTTTATCTTTTCCACCTGCTGGAGTAAGTTTACCTGATAAAAGTTTTTCCTTAGCACCTTTACTTTTTCCCTTTCTTATTTCTTCACGAGCCTTTCTTGCAGCCTCACGTGCTTGTTTACTTTTTAAAGATTTTTGAATTATTTCAGTTGCTATTTTCTTGTTTTCTTCTAAAAAGAAAAGTAATTTTTCAGTAGTAACAGCCTCTACCACTGTTCTAGCAACAGGACTTCCCAGTTTTGATTTTGTCTGCCCTTCAAATTGAAGTAAATTTTCAGGTATTTTAAGAGATATAACAGCTGTTAAACCCTCTCTTACATCACTACCATCAAATCCTTTTTCTTTATTTTTAAAGAAACTATTTGTTTTAGCATAATCATTAAATATCTTAGTAAGAGCAGTTTTAAATCCAACTTCATGAGTACCACCATCAGTAGTTTTTACATTATTAACAAAAGATACTATATTTTCATTGTAAGAATCAGTGTATTGAAAAGCAATATCTACCTCTATTCCATTTTTAGAGCCAGAAAAAGTATAAACATTATGTAACGTTTTCTTATTTTCATTTATCATTTCAACAAAAGCAGATAATCCATCCTCATAGTAAAATTTATCTTGCTTTTTATCTTCCAAATCAGCAATTTCTACTGTAAGACCTTTTATCAAAAAAGCACTTTCTTGCATTCTCTCAGCAATTGTTGTATAAGAAAAACTTGCACCTTTAAAAATATCATAATCTGGTTTAAATCTTACTAATGTTCCATGTTTATTAGTTGTTCCTACTTTTTTAAGAGGAATTGCTACTCTACCGCCATTTTGAAATTTCATATAATATTCATATCCATCACGGCGTATTGTAACTTCAAGCCAAGATGATAGGGCATTAACAACAGATGCTCCAACGCCATGAAGACCTCCAGAAACTTTATAACCACTTGTTTCAAATTTACCTCCTGCATGAAGTACTGTAAATATAACTTCTGGAGTGCTTTTTCCACTTGAGTGCATTCCAACAGGAAGTCCTCTTCCCTTATCCTCAACACTAACACTTCCATCTTCATGAAGAATAACTTTTATAGTATCTCCAAAACCATTTATTATTTCATCTATTGAATTGTCAACAATTTCCCATATTAAATGATGTAGTCCACGTTTATCAGTAGACCCAATATACATACCAGGTCTTTTACGGACAGCATCTAATCCTTCGAGAATTTTAATACTATTTTCGTCATACTTAAGTGCCATTTCTATCATCTCCATAATTATTATAACAGAAAATAAGTAAAATTAACAAAAAAGAGTGTAAATTTTTACACCCTTATATTTTAGATTTAAATTTTATATTTTTATTTTTGACAATTCTTTAAAACTTCTACTACTTCATCTAAATGAAGAGCCCTTGATGCTTTTACTAAAATTATATCACCTTTCAAAAGAACATTGTCCATATTCTTATAAAATTCATCTTTAGTAAAATAATGATAGCTTTCTATTCCCCTTTTTTGTGCTTCATCAGTTATATATTTTGAGTACTCTCCAATTGTAATAAGAACATCACATTTTAACTCTTTTCCAATTTTTTCATGAATTTCTTTACTAAAGTCCCCTATTTCTAAAATATCTCCAAGTATAGATACTTTTCGCCCATTAAAACTATTTAAAACTTCTAAAGCACTCTTTACTGAATCATAACTTGAGTTATAAGTATCATTTATTATTTTATAATTTGATGTATCAAATATATCTAATCTATTTGAAGAAAATTCAAGATTTAAAAGTCCCTTTTGAATTTCTTGAGCGCTCATATCATAATTAAATCCAAGTAAAATAGCTGCTAAAGCATTGCCAATATTATGTTTTGCAATACTATCAATTATAAAGTCGTATTCTTTTTCTTTATAAATAGCTTTAAAACTAATTTTATTATTTTTTAAACTATATTCTTTACAATAAATATCATTTTCTTTATTAAAACCAAAAGTTAATACTTTATAATCATCATTTCCTTTTACTGTTTTTAAAAATTTATCATCACCATTTACAATCAAAAGACCATCTTTCTTTAAACCTTCTACAATTTCCATTTTAGCATTAAATATACCCTCTTGATTTTTAAAATTCATAATATGGCTCATACCAATATTAGTAATAATAGCAACATCAGGATTAATTATATTAGTAAGATAAGAAATTTCTCCTTTTTTATCCATACCTATTTCTAAAACAGCCATTTCATTTTTATTAGAAAGATTAAGAAGTGTCTTTGGAAGTCCAATATTAGTATTTAAATTACCTTCTGTTTTTAAAGTATTATATTTTTCTTTAAGGACTGAATAAATTATATCTTTAGTAGAAGTTTTACCAACTGAACCTGTTATAGCAATCAAAGGAATATTAAACTTTTCTTTGTAACCCTTTGCAATATCCCCAAGAGCAATACTTGTGTCCTCTACTTCAATTAAATTTATATCATTTTTAGAAAACTTATGTTTTTTATCACATAAAAAGTTTCTACAGCCACTTTCATATGCACTTTCCATAAAATTATGGCCATCAAATCTTTCTCCAATGATAGGTATAAAAAGTGTATCTTTATCTACCTCTCTACTATCAATAGAAATTTTTAAAACAATATTATTATTTTTATTAATTAAAAGTTTTCCCTTAGAATATTTTTCAATCTCTTCAATACTTAATTTTTCCATATTCACTTACTCCTTAATTTTAGAAAGTTCATCTCTCGCTATAACTATATCAGTTTTATAAGGAAGCCATTTTCCGTTAACTATTTGATATGTTTCGTCTCCTTTGCCTAAAAGAGCAATAACATCATCTTTAGTAGCATTTGCTATAGCTTTTCTAATTGCCTCTTCTCTATCTTCTATAATCTCATAATTACTATGATATTCTTTTATATAACTAGCAATTTCTTCACATATATCTATAGTTTTACTATTACCTGGATCTTCTGCTGTCAAATAAATGTAATCAGCATATTTTCCTGCGAGAAGTCCCATATCTTTTCTTCTATTTATTCCTTTATCACCAGGACAACCAAATACTACTTTTATTTTTTTATCTGGATAATCTTCTTTTAAAGATTCATATAAAGCTTTTGCACTCAATTCATTATGAGCATAATCAATAATAACTGGACAAATTCCATTAGTCAAAACATTCATTCTCCCAGAAACAGAAGTTTTTAAAAGTCCATCTTTAATATTTTCATAACTAATATTTAAAAGTTCAGCAATCACAATAGCACAAGTGGCATTTATAACATTAAATCTTCCTGCCATACTTATTTTATATGTTCTTATATCTTTTTTATTATCAATATCAAAAGTTAAACCATTATTGTTTTTAATATTACTTATAACATAATCTGCATCCTTAAAACCAAAAGTAATTATTTTTTTACCCTTTAGAGTCTTTATAATATCGTCATAATAATCAGTATGTTTATATATAATTACTGTATCACACTGCTTTAAAAATTCTATTTTACACGATAAATATTCTTCAAAATTTTTATGTTCCAAAGGTGAAATATGATCTTCACTTATATTTAAAAAAGCCCCAATATCAAAATTCATTCCATATATTCTTTTATGATAAGATGCCTGACTAGATACTTCCATTGACATATATTTAATATTAGATTGCATCATTTGATTTAAATATTTATGAAGTTCTAAACTTTCTGGAGTAGTTAAATGATTCTCTCCGCTTTCTTTTCCTGTATAAAAATAATGAGTTGCAAAAATACCTGGTTTATAACCCAAATAATTTTCTAAAATATTATTAATAAAATAATTAGTAGTCGTTTTTCCTTTTGTTCCAGTAATACCTATTTTAAATAAGTTATCAGGATAAAAAAGTTCAGAAATAACTGCTAAAGCACATCTTACATCTTTTACAATTATTTTTAAAGCATCTACCATATAATTTTTTTCACTTACATAACAAATTGCTCCATTTTTTATAGCATCAAATAAATAATCTTCTTTAAATGATACGCCTTTACAGACAAAAAGTGTATTTTCTTTTATATCTTTAGAGTTATATGAAAGATATGAAAATTTTACATCAGCATTATCGTATTCTACAAGTAAATTATGTTTTTCAAGTATCTCTATTATTTTTTTATAATTCATCAATCATCTATCCTTTCTTTATTTCTTGGATGACTTTTTAAGTATACATCTTTTAATTTATCATTAGTAACATGAGTATATACCTGAGTTGTTTTTAGTGATTCATGCCCAAGAAGTTCTTGAACTGTTAAAAGATCACAACCCTCATTAAGCAAGTGAGTTGCAAAAGAATGCCTAAGCATATGAGGTGATATTTTAGTATCTAAACTTGTTTTATCAATGATTTTATTTAAAATGTAACGAACCCCTCGAGCAGTAAGTCTATTATTTTTTTGATTTATAAACAAATATTCACAGTTGTCACTACGTTTTTTTAAATATAAATCAAGAACTTCTCTTGCATATTCTCCAAAATAAACTACTCGCTCTTTATTTCCCTTTCCTAATACTTTTAAAGAATTATCATAAAAATTTATATCACTAATTTTTACATTTTCAAGTTCTCCTACTCTCATTCCCGTAGCATAAAGAACTTCAAGCAAAAGTCTATCTCTAAGACCATATAAATCATTCATATCACAAACAGAAAATAAGTCCTCAAGTTCATTATAATATAAAAACTTAGGTAAAAGTTTATCCTTTTTAGGACCCTTTGTAAGAGAAAAAGGATTAAATTTAATATGTCCATTTCTTGCTAAATATTTATAAAAACTTCTTATAGCACTTATCTTCCTAGAAATAGTATTTTTTGAATATTTTAACCTATCCATATAATTATAAAATTCTCTTATATTTTTATAATCTATATCTAAAAAAGACAATTTATTTACTTCAACATAGTCTTTATAAAATATAAGATCTTCTCTATAAACATTAATAGTATTTTTTGAATATTTCTTTTGATAAGAAAGATAATCTAAATATAGGTTTATATATTTATCCATATATACCACCACTTTTATTTTAACACAAATTTAAAGAAGTACATTTAAATCATAAAAAAATAGACACATATTTACATAATGTATCTATTATTCTTCTTTATATAAGTTAAGCATTTTTTTATGAATATCAGGTTCAATTATATTTATAGCCGCTATTGCTGTTTCTAAAGCTTTTTTATAATTTCCTTTAAAGAAAAATTGACTAGCCATATCAAGACCTTTTTCTATATCTTTATCAACTGGTTTATATCTATTGCCATAAATAATTGTCATTTCACTTAGTTTAGCAGTTTTAATCATTTCATTAGTCGTACTATAAAGTTTTAACGATAAATCACGTGCAGTGTCTACTCTAATATTTAAAGTTTTTATAGTAATTGGAGTTTTTTCAAGTTCTTTAACAATATCATAAATTGCCTCATTTGCTTCACTAAGTTCTACAAAATAATTATTAGAAATTATTGGAAGAGGATTTTTTCTAATTTTAAAACGACATTTTTTCAAAAGTTCGGTTATCTCATCTAATTGTTCACGAGCCCTTAATTCATCATCATGCATACTACCTAAAGATTTAAGACATAAGTTAAGATTATCTTCAATAGTACCAAAAGAATTAGCAAGTTTAGATATTCTAATCTTTAATTTTGAATAAGGAAATGCTTTATTTTTTAAATCTTTTATAATATTATTAAATTCGTTGTTAGCCTCAAACAAATCTTTATTAACTGTTTCAAGATCCTCTAAATCTTCATCATTAAGATTATACATGCTTTTAATATCGTCAAGTTGATTATAAATATCTGTTACTATCTTATTAACTTTTTGAAGTTTAGTTTTAAATGTTTTAGCAGTTTCATCAAAAACTTTTTTACTTCTTTTTTCATTTTCAAAATCATTAAATAAATTATCTAAGTAATCAAGAAATGTTTTAAGTTCAAACATACTATCTTCTAGATTAAGAATTTTAATTCTAGTTTTTATATCATTTATCTTTTTTTCAATCTGTAAAATGTTATATGGAACTTTCATAAAGTCTAAAGGATAATCTCTAGCAACTAACCTTTCATATGTATCATTTACTTCTTTAATTCTATTAGGAAGTATCTTATCTGTAAGTAAAATAAGATCAGGAAGTTCTTCAATTACAACTCCCATATGCGCTATCATTTCATCTAAAACTTTTACTACTCCAACTACTTCTTCATATTCATTTTGTTCCATTACTTCTTCGAAATCAGAGAATTTTTTTTCAATGTTTTCAAACTGAAGTTCAATATTAGTAATTACATCACCATAAGCAGATTTATTATTTTCAAGAGTTCTTTCAAGTTCTCTAAATCTTGATTTTAATTTAGTTACAATAGCTCTATTTCTCTCTTCACTCATTGTAATTTCTCTTATTTCATCAAGTAAATTATCTGTACTTACTCTAAGTTTATAAATTTCCATCTCTAACTCTACTATAGCATCGCGAGCTTTATTATATTCTTTACTTTCTACTAAGTTATCAACATCAAGAAGTTTATCTGTTATTTCACTATATCTTTGATTTTTTATTATATCGTATCTTTTTTTCCAATCAGAGTATTTATCTTCAAGTTGTTCATTTCGAACAATTACTTTTATTTTATCTAGTTCGGTCATTACTGGAGTTGCCACAATTAAATTTCGTTGTCTTTCAAGTTCATCAAGTTTTTCTCTTAAATTTTTGTATTTTTTTCTTTTAAATACAACGAAAAAAACAATTAGAATTATTATTCCAATTACGATAATCGATGATAAATATAAAGTTTTAATATCCATATAATCACCTACTATAATAATATTATCATAAAAGTGTTATTTAATAAATATAAATATTAAAAATGTTAAAACTTAATGAAAAGTCTTTACAAAACAAGAGTGTAAATATTTACAAAAAAAAGAAGAAACTATTTAGCTTCTTCCTCCGCTCTTGTTTCACGAATAACTGTTACTTTAATAGTACCAGGATATTGCATTTCTTTTTCTATTTTTTCTTTTATTTCTCTAGCAATTTTATGACTTGTAACATCATCAATTTCTTCAGGTTTAACAAGTACTCTAAGTTCTCTTCCTGCTTGAAGTGCATAACTTTTGTCAACACCTTTTATATCGTTAGAAATTGCTTCTAACTGTTCAAGTCTCTTAATATAATTTTCTAAAGAATCATTTCTTGCACCAGGACGTGATGCAGAAAGACTATCTGCTATTTGAACTAATTTAGATATTATAGTTGTTGCTTCTTTATCACCATGATGAGAAGCAATTGCATTGATGACAACATCATTTTCTTTATATTTTTTAGCAATATCTACTCCAATTTCAATATGACTTCCTTCTACTTCATGATCAATTGCTTTTCCAATATCATGTAAAAGTCCTGCTCTTTTAGCAAGTGTTACGTTTTCTCCTATTTCAGATGCCATAATTCCTGAGAGATGGGCAACTTCAATAGAATGATTAAGAGCATTTTGTCCATAACTTGTTCTAAAATGAAGCCTTCCGATAATTTCGATAAGTTCATTATCAACCTTAGTAATACCCAGTTCAAATAATGCATTATTACCAAACTCTCTTATTTTTTCTTTCATATCACGAACAGTTTTATCGTAAATTTCTTCAATTCTCGTAGGATGAATTCTACCATCTTTTATAAGTGTTTCTATAGTAATTTTAGCAATTTCTCTCCTAAGGGGATCAAAAGATGAAATTACTATAGCCTCAGGAGTATCATCAATTATTAAATCTACTCCCGTAATTGCTTCAATTGTTCTAATGTTTCTTCCTTCCCTACCAATTATTCTTCCTTTCATTTCATTGTTAGGAAGTTCAATTGTTGAGACAGTTTGCTCATTACTAACTTCTGATGAAAATCTTTGCATTGAAGTAACTAATAATTCTTTTGCACTTTTATCAGCAGTAAGTTTTGCTTCATCTTCTCTTTCTTTTATGTAGTTTGTAATTTCGATATTCATATCTTCTTCTACTTTCTTCATAATAAGTTCACGAGCCTTACTTTTTTCAAGACCACTTATTTTAGAAAGTAAATCGATTTGTTCTTGCTTGAGTTTATCCATTTCATTTTGATCATTTTGAATTTTCTTGAGTCTTTCTTGAAGTTTTTCTTCACGATCATCTAATAATTGTTCTCTTTTTTGATAATTTTCATCACGCTTATCCATATTTTTTTCTCTTTGGATAAGTCGATCTTCAGATTCTTTTATTTCAGCCTTTTTCTCTTTCATTTCTTTATCGAAATCTAATTTTAATTTATGAGTTTCTTCTTTAGCCTCAAAAAGCATATCTCTTTTTACTTTTTCAGCTTGCTTTTGAGCCTTTTCAGATAATGTTTTTATTTTAGATTCCGCATTATTAACTCTAAAATGATTTATTAAAAAGGTCAAACCAGTTCCAACAAATAATCCAATTATGACCAACAAAATGGAGAACATTGTGCTATTCATATTTACCTCCATTTCTTTGTATTAAGTAATATAGTACCTAACACTATTTTTATTTTAAAATTAAATAAGTAAAAAGTCAATATAAACAAAACACACATAATATATAAAATTAAATATTTTTTACTATTTAATTTATTTCTATTCTGTATAATGATCCCATGTTAATTTGGCAGACAGTGTCTGCCCTTTTTGAAACAAATAAAATTTTCTCATATTTTTTAAATTTCTCTCACTATAACCTTTACCTAATTTTTTAATTAATATTTTACTTTTTTATATATTTGGTTATTTATAAGTTCTTGTTTTATTTCTTTATAATAATTCATAATTCACCTCATATATACTATTACCTATTTTCATTTTTTACCTTATTTTATTTCTAAAAACACAAAAAAAAGAGACAATTTATTATAGTCTCTAATCATATTATTTAAATTATTTAGCTTCTTCTACTGTTTTATTATTAGCATAATAATTTCTTACTTTTGCTTCTAACTCATCACATAATTTTTTATTTTCACGAAGTAATGCTTTTACATTTTCCTTACCTTGTCCTATTTTTTCTCCATTATAAGCATACCACGCTCCACTTTTATCAAGTATTCCAGCATCCGCTGCTAAATCGATAATTTCACTTTCTTTAGAAATTCCAAGTCCATACATTATCTCAACTACTGCTGTTTTAAATGGTGGTGCAACTTTATTCTTTACAACTTTTATAACAGTTTTATTACCAATTACACTATCACTTGTTTTAAGTTGTTCTCCTCTTCTTACATCAAGTCTAATAGTTGCATAAAATTTAAGTGCACGTCCACCTGGAGTAGTTTCAGGATTTCCAAACATTATACCAACCTTTTCACGAAGTTGATTAATAAATATACATGTAGTTTTTGTCTTATTTACAGTACCAGAAAGTTTTCTAAGCGCTTGAGACATAAGTCTTGCTTGAAGTCCAACATGAGAATCTCCCATTTCTCCTTCTATTTCTGCTTTAGGTACTAATGCGGCAACAGAATCTATTACTACAATATCAACTGCTTCACTTCTAACTAAAGCTTCACAAATTTCTAAAGCTTGCTCTCCAGTATCGGGTTGTGATATTAAAAGTTCATCTATATTTACTCCAAGCCTTTTAGCATAAACAGGATCAAGTGCATGTTCGGCATCAATAAATGCTGCACGCCCACCAGTTTTTTGTACTTCAGCTATAGCATGAAGAGCAACTGTAGTTTTACCACTTGATTCAGGACCAAATATTTCAATTATTCTCCCTTTTGGAAAACCATTTACTCCTAAAGCTAAATCTAAAGCTATAGAACCACTTGAAGTAGTTTCAACTTCCATATTATTATTTTCACCAAGTTTCATTATTGAACCTTTACCAAATTGTTTTTCAATATCCGCTAAAACTTGATCTAATGTTTTATCTTGTTTAGTTTCTTTTTTTGCCATTTTCTAATCCTCCCTATCTGTACTAATCATACATCATAATTTTTTACTTGTCAATACTTTTTTCAAACATTTGTTTGTTTTACATTTCAGTCTTATTTTTACATTCAAATAATAAAAATCCCCTTGTGAAATATAACATTTCCAGGGGATTATAAACTCAATTTTTTATATTATTTTTTTTCATCAAATTCAGAAAATAAAGCTTTTTTATTAAGATTATAATATTCTACCATTGAAATAACTGACATTAAAGTTCCAAAATATAAGAAGAATTTAGAAATTTGAAGTCCAAATAATTCAAATGGTAAATTATAGAAAAATGTAAGGACAATACCTATCATAAGTGATGCAGTTTTTATCTTACCACTTAATTTAGCAGCCTGTACTACACCTTTACTTGCAACATTCATTCTTATAGCATCAACAATTATATCTCTTACAATAATAACTACAGGTACAATAGCAGGAATAAAACCTTGAGAAGCAAAAATAATAAGAATTGAATTTACTAATACTTTATCTGCAATAGCATCAGAAAATTTACCAAAATCAGTTACTTCATTATTTTTTCTAGCAAAATGTCCATCTAAATAATCAGTAAATGAAGCAATTATGAAGATTATTCCACATAAGATATATCTTACGTCAATTAAAATACTGTGGAATAAAAATGTCTTAAACTCAAATCCTACTCTGTAAAATGGAAAAAGTAAAAGTACAATTATTAAAACTGCTAAAGCAAGTCTTAAAAAAGTAAGTTTTGTTGGTACATTAAATTTCATAAAATCCTCCTATAAAAAAACATTTTTAAGTAGTACATAAAATACTATAAGTATTACTACTATTATAAACAAAATAACTATTAAAGTTAAATTCTTTTTATTTTCAATCTCTAAAGTATAAGGAGTCCTTATTTTCTTCTCATCATTTTTCTTTTCTTGTTCTTCTTTTAATCTTTCTTTTATATCATCAAGATTTATTTTAGAAGTTTTTTCAAATAAAAAATCATCTAATTCCTCAAGTAATTTTTCATCATCAAGACCTAAATATTTAGAATAAATTCTAATCATATCTTTAAGTTCTAATATGTCTTTAAAAACTTTATGATTACCACTTTCTAAATTTTCTATTAATAAAACATCTTTACTTAAGTCATTAGAAACTTCTTCTATAGTGATGCCTATCTCTTCACGTTTTTCTTTGAACTGTTCTCCTATTTCTTTCATATAACACCTCATAAATAATAAAATAACATTTAATAAGCCATGTTCTGTACCTAAAAGGTGGCAAACATTTATCTATCTTATCGATTTTTGATTTAGTTCATTTCCTTTATCAAAACTCCCCTACCATAATTTGGGTTTCTCACTTGTGGGGTTTACCGCGTTCCACTAATACCATTTCTAGTATTTATCGTCACTATGGCACTTTTACATCTACTAAAACCATATTAATAACTTAGGTTCTTTCGAAGCCGTCAGAATAATCTGCCTAAGGTTATTTTTTCCCTTAGCACAAACACTAAAAGCATCTCAGCTTTTGTGAGCATGGACTTTCCTCTAAAACAAAATGTTCCAGCGTTTGCCTAAAATGCTATCTTATTATAAGTTTATTCATCTTTACCAAAAATAACTTTTTCTAAGTTAGAAAGTCTTTTCAAAATATCTACATTATTTACATTAGATGATGGATGTGATGCTTTTGCTATTTCAGCATTAACACTTGCATCTCTAAGTTGTTTTTTTAATCTTATTATCTCTTCTGTAAGTCTATCTTTTTCAAGTTCTTGTTTTTTTATAACGTCTATAAAAGTTCCATAATCAGCAATTATTAAATCTAAAAATTGATCAACTTCTTTAAGACGGTATCCTCTAGTATCAATTTTGAACTCTTTTTCTAATATATCATCTTGTGTTAAATTGAGATTACCTTGGTTCATTTTCTAGACCACCAACCTTTACTACATATATTTTAAAAAAAAAAAAGATTTTTGTCAATTGATTATAGGCGGTTTATAGAGGAAATATTAAAAAGAAAAAACTTTGAAATAAATAGTTTCAAAGTTTACTAATTAACAAAGCAATAGATATTTAAATATTATTGCCTAAGTCTTTTTGTTAAATCTTTTTTCCTAAAATACTACCTGAATATTTAACCTTTACATACTTAGTTTCTTTAATCATATCATTTAAAATATAAGTTAAATCATCTTTATTCATTTTATCACCCAGACTATTATATCTTAAATTTTACTCTTTTGTCTTAGATTCGACAAAAATATATAAAAAAAGATAGAAAAATTATTTCATTTATAGTATAATTTTAGTATGGTGATGAGAATTGATAAAATATCCCAATAGAATAAAGAAAAATGAACACTTTAAAAACTATGGCAACAGGGGTATGACTTTAGAGGCAGAACTTAACGATTCTAATAAATACTACTTAGATAATGATATTGCTGTTATTTATAAAAAGCCTACTCCTATCAAAGTTGTAAAACAAGTAAATGAAAAAATAGTAAGTGCATATTTTGAAAAGCCTTCAACAACTGATTATAATGGACTATATAAAGGAAAATATATTGATTTTGAGGCTAAAGAAACTAAAAAGTCATCTTTTCCTTTAGATAATATTCATCATCATCAAATAAAACATATTGAAAACGTTTTGAAACATGGTGGAATTTGTTTTCTAATAGTTAGATTTACTAAATTAAATGAAACATATCTTTTATTTGGAGAAGACTTTACTTACTTTTTGGAACATGAAACAAGAAAGTCTATTCCTCTTTCCTATTTTAAAGAAAAAGGATACTTAATAAAAGATAAGTTAATGCCCAAAGTTGATTACATAGAAATAATTAATAAATATGGAGGTATATTATGAAACTAAAAAAAATAAAAATAAAACAAAATAATAATAGTATTCATGGAAATAAAGCAATTCCTAAAAAAACATCCGGAATGATAATGGCATTTATTATAATTACTGCTTTACTATTTTTAGTAGCTAGTTATTTTGTATTTGGTATTTGGGTTGCTATACCATTTACTATTTTATATCTTTTAATGCTTTGGTTAGTTAGAGTGATTGATAAATATCCAATAGGTACTAAAAAAAGGAAAATCGCCAGAAATTCCTTTATGGTAATTCTGCTTATTGGAATTATAGGAATTCTCCTATTTATTGTTTTCTTTATTATAATTATAATTTCAGCACCAGATTTTGATGTTGAAAAACTAGAGAGAAATGAAACAACTATTTTATACGATAATAAAAAGGAAACTATTGCTACATTAGGTAATGAAAAACGTGAAAAGTTAGAATACGATGAACTTCCTAATGTTTTAGTAGATGCAATTATTGCAACAGAAGATTCAAGATTTTTCCAACATAACGGATTAGATGCTCCGAGATTTGCAAAAGCTGTATTAGGTCAACTTGCAGGATCTTCTGATGCCGGTGGTGGATCTACCTTAACAATGCAAGTTGCTAAAAATAACTTCACTTCTCGTGAAGCTGATGGTATTCAAGGTATAATTAGAAAATTTACTGATATTTACTTATCTATCTTCAAAATAGAAAGAGCCTTTACTAAACAAGAAATAATTGAATACTATGTTAATGAACCATTTTTAGGTAGTAATTCATATGGAGTTGAACAAGCTGCTCAAACATATTTTGGTAAACATGCTAAAGAATTAAATTTATCTGAAGCATCATTAATCGCAGGACTTTTCCAAGCCCCTGGAGCATATGACCCTTATTCAAATCCTGATGCTGCTTCTGAAAGACGTTCTACAGTTCTTTCCTTAATGGTAAGACATGGTTATATAACTGAAGAAGAAAAAGAAATCGCTGAAAGTATTAAAGTTAAAGATTTACTTGTAAGCACTAAAGCTTCTACCTCAAGTATTTATCAAGGTTATATTGATTTAGTAGTTGAGGAAATAGTCAATAAAACTGGTATGGATCCTTATGTTGTACCAATGTTAGTTTATACTAATATGGATACTAAAAAACAAGAAGATTTAGATAAAGTATTCAAAGGAAAAACATATTCTTGGATAAATAATTCAATTCAAGGTGCAGCAGTTGCTGTTGAAAGCAAAACAGGAAAAATAATTGCTGTTGGTGCAGGGAGAAATAGAACTGGTGAGAGAACATTTAGTTATGCAACTGATATATCAAGACAAATTGGTTCTACTGCTAAACCACTATTTGATTATGGACCTGCTATAGAATATGAAAACTTCTCAACTGCTCATATCTTTAATGATAGACCATGGTATTATACAGGTACTAATCAAAGAATTGTAAACTACGATGGGGCATACATGGGAAATATTTCTTTAAGATATGCTTTAACTGATTCGAGAAATGTTCCTGCAGTTCAAGCCTTCCAATCTGTAGATAATGAAAAAATAAAAGATTTTGTAACAGGCCTTGGTATTAAACCTGAAGTTGATGCAAATGGATATCTACATGAAGCTCATGCCCTTGGAGCATTTAATGGAGCATCTCCACTTCAAATGGCTGGTGCTTATGCAGCATATAGTAATGGCGGAACTTATTACGAACCATATTCAGTAAACAAAATTATTCTTCGTGATTCTGAAGAACAAATTGATTTTGCTCCTGAAGGTGAAAAAGCAATGAGTGATGCAACTGCTTATATGATTACTGACGTTCTACGTGCAGTTCCTGGTCACAATGGTTTAAGTGGTATTACAACTGACCAATTCGCTATGAAAACAGGAACTACAAACTACGATGAAGAAACTGCCAGGAGATATGGCTACTCTACTGATGCTGCTCCAGATGGTTGGATTGTAGGATATACTCCAACAATAAGTTTGGCAATGTGGACAGGTTATGTTGAAAATAAACCAGGTGTTTACTTAACAATGTCTGGTATGTATAGTCACAGAAATAATTTATTCAGTGCTTGTGCTAAAGCAATATTTGATAGTAACGGTGATAAATGGACAAAACCATCAAGTGTTGTAAGAGTAAAAGTAGTAAAAGGTACTGAACAACTTCCAAGTTCTACTACCCCAAGTAGTATGATTACAACTGAATTATTCAAACGTGGTTCAGAGCCTACTAAGACATCTACTAAATATAATCAATTACCTAATCCATCAAATCTTACTTTAAAATACTCAAAAGGTACTGTTTACTTATCATGGGGTGCAGCTAAAAAACCAAGTGATAGTTCAAGTGACCTCGGAGCATTTGGCTATAATGTGTATCTAAACAATCAATTACTTGGATTTACTACAGGAACGTCATATACATATTCTGGTTCAAGCCCGTTTGGAACATATACAGTTAGAACAGCATACAAAAACGCAACGGCTAATATGAGTTCTGGAATTAGTAAAAGTTTAAATCAACAAATAAACATTTCTAGTAACATTCAATCGTCGGTTACTTTAAATGTTGGAGATCCTGCTTACACTCCTGTTTCTAAACCATTTACAGTATTAGAAAATGGTGTTGATGTAACATCTTCAGCAACTGTAACTGTAACTATAACAGATTCAAGCGGTAGAACTGTTGGAGCAATTAGTACCGCAGCTCCAAATACTTATACTATAACTTATACTATCAAATACGATGGAGAAGTAAGTAAAGCAGAAACTGTTGTAACTGTTATTGGAACTGCTCCTGATAATAATGAAGGAAGAGGAGATAATACTACATAATCTCCTTTTTTTTGTGCTTGAATATTATTCTTTCCTAGTATATAATTATATATGTATTATAGAATGCTAGGGAGGAAAAAGATGCAAAACGAAATGTATATCGAAAATCCAAAAAAAAGATTAAATATAAAAAAATTACTTCTTAATATCTTAAGTATATTAACAGCTTTATCAGGAATCTTCTTAATAGTTTCAATTTATATGATAAATGGTGTTGAAGATATATTAAGATATATTGTTATGGGAATAATACTTATTTTAAATACATTTGTCCTTATAAAATCAAGAATTATAATAAAGAAAAAGAAAAATATAAAAAAAGTAATAACAATTGTTATAAGTATAGGTTTAATTATAGTAGAAAGTTTAATTGGTTACTTTATAATTAGAACTTATTCATCTCTTAGTGGCATGAATAAAGATGCTATTACTTATACTACAGTTATTGCTACTAAAAATGATTCTAAAATAAATAAAATTGAAGACTTAAATAATAACAAAATTGGTATTGTAGTAGATGAAACATCAATAGATGGATATGTTATAGGCCTTGAAATTATTGATGAAGAAAATTTAGAAGATACTAATAAAATAGTTGAATATACTGATACTTCAAGTTTAGTTAAAGATTTATATAACAACAAAATTGATGCTATGATTATAAGTAAAAACTATCCAAGCATGTTTAAAGCTGCTGGAACTTATAAAAATATTGATAAAGAAACTAAAGTAATATATGAAAAAGAAAAAACACTTACTAAAGAAGAAATATCAAAGTACACTGGTGAAGAAATTCTTAATTTTAATACATCAGATAAAATTGATAAACCATTTACAATGTTAGTTATGGGTATTGATTCAACTGAAAGCAACCTATCTAAGAATGCTACAGGAAATGGCGATGCTTTAATGCTTATAACCTTTAATCCTGATACTTTAAATGCTACTATTTTAAGTATTCCAAGAGATACCTATGTTCCAATTGCCTGTTTTGAAAATCAAAAGGAAAATAAAATTACACATGCTGCTTGGAATGGTGAAAACTGTATGATAAAAACCATTGAAAACTTTACTGGAATTAATATTGATTATTATGTAAAAATTAATTTCCAAGGTGTTATTAAATTAGTAGAAGCCTTAAATGGTATAAATGTAGATGTTCCACTTGATTTTTGTGAGTCAAACTCAATGAGATCTACAAAAAGTGAAAACTTAATATGTCTTAAAAAGGGAAATCAAACATTAAATGGAGAACAGGCTTTAGCCCTTGCAAGGCATAGAAAAACTCTTACTACTGGAGATCTTCAAAGAGGAGTTAATCAACAGTTAGTTGTACAAGGAATATTGAATAAATTAAAAAGTGTAAAAAGTGCTAATCAATTATTAAATATTTTAGATACTATAAGTAAAAGTATGGATACTAACTTTACTACTAAACAAATATTATCCTTCTATGACATAGCAAAAAAATTATTCTTAACTAGTTCTTCTAATAACCTAATAAATATGCAACAACTATATTTAGAGGGTGCTAGTCAAATGATATATGATGAAGGTATGGGATTAGTTTTATATAATTATGTCCCAAATCAAGAAAGTTTAGATTTAATAATTAGTGCAATGAAACAGAATCTTGGCCTTGAAGATGTAAAAGTTATAAAAACAATGAACTTTAATATTGAAAAGCCTTTCAAATTAGGAACAATAGGAAGTAATATTGAATCAGCAACTAAGACATATGCCCTACTTCCAAGCTTTATAGGACAAAGTGAAGGATATGCAAGAAGCTGGCTTTCAAGTAATGGAGTATCCGCTACTACAACTATAAAAGAAGTAAGCTCTGGAAGCGGTTATTATGATGGTCAAATAATAGATCAAAGTTATCCTGAAGGAAAAAGACTTGATTTAATATCTGGCTCTGTAAACTTAACTGTTGCTAAAGTTAAAGCAGAACCTGTAAAAACAACCCCAAGTAAAAATAATAATTCTAATTCTAATAATTCTAATAATTCTAACAATTCTAATAATAACTCTAACAATAATAATTCAGATAAAACAAATAATAATGATACAGAAGAAGAACCAACAGAGACACCACAAGATACTACTATGCCACCAGGATTTCCTGGATAGTAAAATATAAAAAAGAGACATAGATCAATTTATGTCTCTTTTATTTTTCTTATATTTCTAAAATAACTGTAATAATCATTGGAACAGACCCTGTTTCTTCTTTAAAATAAGCACTAAGTCTTTCCCTTATTTTTACCTTTATTCCAGTAAAATCAACTTTCTTACCTGTTATACACTCTTCTATAACTTCTTTAGAAATTTCTTCCGTCTTAGAAACAACATCTAAATTATCTTTAACATAGATAAAACCACGTGTAAGGATTTGAGGATCAGCAATAATTTTTTTAGTCTTTTTATCTATTGTTGCACTTACTATTACTATACCATTTTTAGATAAAAGTTCACGGTCTCTTATTACTAAATCACCAATATCATCTGATGTATTTCCATCTATTAAAACTTCATCAGCATTAATATGGTCTTCAGTTTCCTTTAGTTTTCCATTAACAAAAGTAATTACATCTCCATTTAATTTAAGCAAAATATTTTTAGGATCCATTCCTGCTTGTTCTGCAACATTTGCATTCATATATTGATATCTATATTCACCTTTAATTGGGAAATAATACTTTGGATTCATTAAATTTATCATTTGCATTAAATCTTCACTAGAGGGATGATGAAGAACATGATTTTTAAATGGAAGTGTTACAACATCAACATCAAGTCTTGATAAATCATCCATTATTTTAGCAACTTTTTTTTCATTACCTGGATAAATTGGTTCAGCAATAAATACAGTATCTCCCTCTCTTAAAGTTATGTATTTATCATATCTACTAATTATTTTCTCTAAAGAAGCAAATGACTTTTCTTTATCATCTGAGGTTAAAATAACAACATCTCTATCATTAACATTAGATAAATCCCCAATAATTTTATTATCAAAATTTAAATATTTTAGTTCACTTGCATAATTTACCAAACTTTGAAGTTTTCTTCCCATAAGAACAATTTTTCTCTTAGTTCTAGCAACTTCATCAAATATTTCTTGAATTCTATAAACATGTTCTGGAAAAATACTTATAATTATTCTATCTTCAGTTTGATTCAAAATATTCCAAAAATCATTAGAAATTCTATGTTTTGGACTAGTATGTCCCTCACGATATGCATAAGATGATTCAGCCATTAAACAAAGAACACCTTGTTTTCCAACATATGCAAGTTTACCTATATCAGTTTTATAAGCCCCTAACATTGCAGAATCAAAAACAAAATCTGTTGCATAAACTATTGCCCCATCATCTGTATATAAAACAAAAGCAACTGTTTCTGGTATTGAGTGAGTAACAGCAATTGGAAATATTGAAAATCCTGCTACATCAAGTTTTGAATGTGGTCTTATTTCCTTTAAATTTGTTGCTTCTATATTATATTTTTCAAGTTCCATTTTTAAGACTTTCATTGTAAACTTTGTAGCATATACTGGAACATCTGGAAGAACTTCCATAAGATCAGGCATTGCTCCAATATTACCATCATGGGCATGAGTTAAAAATATTCCCCTTATTTTCTTTTTATTCTCGATTAAATAATCAAATTTTGGAATAATATAATCTACTCCAAGCATATTAGCGGCAGGATATTTAAGCCCTGCATCAAAAACAAATATATTATCATCTACTTCAGTAACATACATGTTTTTTCCGTTTTCATTAAGCCCTCCAAGGGCAAAAATTTTAATTTTACTCATAATTTCTCCTTTTCTATAAATTTTTATTACATAGTAAGCAACATATAGATTATATCACAAATTATATAAAATAGCAAAATATTAGAAAAGAAAAAACTTTGAAATAAAATATTTTTCAAAGTTTTAATTTACGATTCATTTGTTATTACTAGATAAGATTCTCAATCACTATAAATAGCACTATTACTATAATAAAATTTTAAAATACCACCACTTGTGTATTATCATAGTAATTTCTAGTCTATCTTTTATAGTTCTTTTAATATATTGTTTTCTATTGAATAAAGGTAAATATTAACACATTTCCCTGTTTTATCCTTAATATATTTTTTGTATCCTTTTAATTGTTTTTCATAACTTGGATTATCAATATTAGAAAGTTTATAGTCAATAATATCAATGTGATTTTTATACTCTAGCATTAAATCAATGATACCATGATATGTTTCTTCTTTATCCTCATATATAAACTCATATTCTTTATATATTTTAGCATTTTCTATATCTTTTAAAAGATCATTTTCTAAGAATCTTTTTATTAGATAACCATTATTTCCTAAAAGATCATAATTCGGATTTTTAAAATCCGTTACTTCGAATAAATAATGAAGTTTTGTTCCCTTTTCTAAATACATAAGTTCTTCTTCCGTTAAAAGGTTGTCTCTTTTTTTAGAAAAAGTATTTTCTTCTTTTATTTTTTCTTCTATATGAATATTTTTTATTTCATATGTATCATTTATTTTTAAGTTTTTGAAACTTACATCTTTATTTAGATTATAATTTTTTGTTAAATCAACATCTTTTACATCTTTAATATTTAATACATCAGCAATAGTATTTACAATATCTAAGAATGACCTATATTTTAATTTAATTTCATTTGAAATCTCGCCCTTTTCTTCATTTTCTTTAAGAGGACAAACTAAAATCATTTTTTCTTTAGCCCTTGTTAAAGCAACATAAAATAATCTTATTTTTTCTGATATTTCTTCTTTTATATAAGAGTCCCTTGCCAAACTTTTAGTAAATAAAGTCCCTACTCCATCTTTATAATAAGGAGTAATTATTCCATATTCATTATCAAACATAAATCTATCATTAAATTCCTTAATATTAAATTGTTTAAAAAGTCCACTATAATAACAAATATTAAATTCAAGACCTTTTGATTTATGAATGTTTAAAATTTTAGTGCAGTCTAAATTATTTATTTTTGTTTTATATTTTATATCTAAATCACTATTTATCATCTCTTCTAAATATTCATGAAGTTCATAAGGAGTATATCCAAGAGATTCTAAATTCTTAACAATTTTATTTAAATAGAAATTTCTAATTATGATATTTTGCATACCATGATATTTAAGAGCTTTATCATAAAAATCAAATTTTTCAATTATCTCATTAAGTACTGCACTCGGAGACATTTCATCTAAAGTTTTAGCAATTGATGAAGATATCTCATATAACTTACTATTTTTAAAATCAGAGTTTACAAATGCATCAAAAATCTTTTCATCGTTTTCCTCAAACAGATAACTTCTCATTATTGAAGTATATAAGTATTTAAATTCTTTATCATATTCGTAATTTTTTACTTTAATAATAAATTTTAAAATATTTTTTAAAATAAGGATATCGTTTGCTGATGTTAATTTTTCATCTTTATAAACTTCCAAAGGAATTTCATTATATTCAAAAATCTTTCTATATAAATCAAAAGATGATCCGCGGTCCATAATAATAGCAAAATCACTAAAAGTTGCTTTTCTCATTTTATTTGTTTCTTTATCTAAAACCATATAACCATTTTTTATTTTAGTTTTTATATCATTAGCAATAATAAAAGCTTCAATTTCTTCTTTAGAAAAAGATAAATAATCTTTTTCATTATAATTATAAACTTCAAGTTCAGAAGATATATTTTCATCTTTGTTCTCATCATAAATACTATTTCCAAATACCATTTGATGACTGGTTATATAATCCGCTCCTCCAATAAAATCATTCATTATTTTATTAAAAATTTTGTTAATATCTTTTAATACTTCTTCTCTTGATCTAAAGTTTTTAACCAAATCAATTTTAAAACCATTTTTTAAAGCACTATAATCATCATATTTAGTTTTAAAAATAAGAGGATTAGCGTTTCTAAAACGATAAATAGATTGTTTTATATCTCCAACCATATAAACATTATTATTTTCAATTAAACTTATAAATTCTTCCTGAAGATCATTAGTATCTTGATATTCATCTACCATTATTTCTGAGTAAAAATTTTTAATTTCTTCTCTTATTTCATTATTATTTTTAACAATTTGAATAGCCATTTTTGATATATCGATAAACTCATAACTTGCAGTTTCTTTTTTGTAGTTCGAAATCATTTCATCAAGTAATTTAATAATTTTAATGATCACACTTACATAATCTTCAGTACTCATATAAGTATTAAAAATATCTTCTGGGCTGTCAAAAATAGTAAGTTCTTTAAGTTCTTTAATTAAATCATTTATCTTAGTTTTTTCATCTTTACTATTTTTAACTATTTTAGGTAAAGAAATATTTAAACTTTTCTTTATACTTTCATAAGTATTACTATTTAAAAGATTTTCAAGTGAAGTTTTATATTCAAGTTGCTTTTTTTCATTTTCTTTACTTATAGCATTTTCATATAAAACTTTTATCTCTTCTTTTTTATTTATTATTTTGCTTAAATACTCTTTTATTATTTTATCTACATAATCTTTATTATAATAATTATGTATATAATTATCTAAATAATCTTTTTTATCAATTTTTAACTCAAGAGAATCATTTATCTTTAAAATTTGTGTTTTTATTTCATTATCATCTTTTAAAGTAAAATCTTTTATTAATTTCAAAAACTGTTTATCTTCTTTTTCATATAAATTATTAAAAATTTCATCTAAATACTCTTTTTTCTTTATTTCAATTATTGAACTTTCTACAACTTTAATATTTTTAGGCATACCAATAACATAATGATATTTTTTTAATATTGAAAGAGCATAACTATCAAATGTTGTAATATAACTACTATCGATATACTCAAGTTGTTCTTTTAAAGATTCTTCTTTTTCTATTTCTTTTCTTATTCTCTGTTTCATCTCTCCTGCGGCTTCATTAGTAAAAGTAAGGACAAGAAGGCGTCTTATATCTACCCCACTTTTTAATTTTCTAATAACCCTGGCAGTCAAAACAGCAGTCTTTCCAGAACCTGCTCCTGCAGAGACAATAATATTTTCTCCCTCTTTTTCAATTGCCAAAGTTTGTTCCTTTGTCCAATTAGGCATTTAAATCACCTCCTAAAAAAGATAAAGTATTATCTGGTTTTATTAAAATCTTGTCTTTTTCTTCTACATAACAAATATCATGATATTTACACCATTTACAACCAAGGTTTTCTCTATCTGTCACTTTAGGATTAATATCAAATTTAGCATCACTAATAGAATCTATAGCATCATCAATTTTTTTATTTGTTATATCTATGAGATTATCTATTTCTTCGTTATTTAAAACTTTGCTATAACTATAAAAAGTACCATTATTTGTAAGTTTCATCGATTTTATAACTTTACTATCTTTATAAGTTTTATCAAGTTCTTTTAAAATATTTTCATCACTATTTGAATAACCATGAAGAAGAAGATTTTCTTTTCTTAAACTTAATGTATCTTTTTTAGAGTTAATAACTGGTTCACTATTTAATACTTGTTGAAGATAAAATCCTCCTATCTCAATATTTTGTAACTTTTCTAAATTTTTTGCCAAATATAAATATATAGGAAGCTGCATTGAAAGTCCAAATGGAACATATTTTAAATCAATATCTGCATAACCTGTTTTATAGTCCACTATACAAATGATAGTATTTTCTTTATCTTTGTTATACATAATTTTATCAATAAATCCTTTAAAAGTAACTGTAACATTTCTATTTTTTATAACCTCTACTCTTTCTTCAAAAAGCATATTTTTAAGATTAGTATTATTTAAATTATTTTTAATTTCAGAAAGAGCAAAGTCAATATCTTTAATAAGTTTAGAAACATAAAAACTTTCTTTTTTATCAAGAACTCTTTCATTTTCTTCTATAAATTTAGAAACTAAATCTGAAGTCTTTAAACTTTCATCTTTAAGTCCATTTTCTAAAACATAATGAAACAAACTTCCTATATATGTCATAAAATTATCTTCATATATATTAAGTTTTAAAACATTAGATAAATAATATTTAAAAGCACATTTATAATAATCATTCATACTTGAATACGATAAATTAAATCCATCTTTTATAAAATCTCTAAATTTAGATTTATCTATTTGCTTATATGAATTATTGTATTTATTGTAAGGAATATCAGGAATTGTACTATAAAGTTTTTTTAATTCCATACTTTTGCTTCCATAAAAGACATAATCATCAAGCATTCTTGAAAGTTTTACTTTAGCATATTTACCACTATAAATCTTATCAAATTTGCAATCCTTTATAACAGAAAAAGATAACTCTTTTATTAAATTAGAAGGATAAAAAACTTCAAAAAATGATTGCTTTTTATAAGTTATAATTAAATTTTTAATATTTAAAATATTATTTATTGCAGCATCTTTTTCTTTTTTATTTTTTTCAAGTGTTGTATCAAGTAAAAGACCATCTTTTATATCATCTGTTATATAATCTTCATCTTTATAAATAACTGGTATTTTATTTTGATTAAATCCAAGTAAAAAAACATATTGATTATCAATAGGATAATTTTTATAATCAATAACTTCAATTTCATTACTATATATTTTTCTTTTAACTTTTAATTTTTTGAATTCATTAACTATCATTTCATTAACGATAGTATCATTATCAAATTTTATATATTTATTAACAGTATTTACAATTTTATTTAAAACATCACTATTTTTATATTTAGAGTTTAAAAAGTCAATTTTTTCATTTATAGTTCCTTTATAATTTAGAAATTCTTTAGCAATTTTAGTAGAAATTATGTAACTATCATTTATATCTGTTTTTAGATTATACATTGGAAAAATAAGATCTATAGCAGACTTATAATCATCATCAACATTAGCAAGTTTTATATCATTTATTTCTATTCCTTTTTCTATTAGATTAACTATTTTTGTAGCAACAAATTCTACTTCTTCGAGAAGAGTAGAAAATTCATATACTTCTTTATCTTTAAAATTATCTTTATACTCTTTCATAAAAGTATTACATGAAGTAATCTCTTTTATTTCAGAAATCATATTAAGTTCAAATTTATTAAAATAATTATAGTTATAAAAAATAACATTTTTATTTTTTAAATAGTCTTTAAAAAGGGTATCAAATATTAAAAGATTATTATCAATTAATTCTTGTTTTATTAAAAAAAGTTGATTAAGCTTTTTACTTTTATATTCTTTATTTTCTACATAATAAATATTTTCTAAATAAATACGTGCAATATCTTCATTTATTTCATATTTTTCCATTAGAAAATAAATACTTCTTTCATCATAGTCAAAATAAAATTTTTTTATAAATTCATCTTTAGTTAAAAATGTAATATCTAATAAATCTTTACTTTTATTTAACTCTTTTAAAAGATTTAATTTGTATTTATACTCTGTTACAATAATTGTATTTTCTTTAATATTATCAAATAACTTCATAAATTTAACTCCTTGTATATTATTATACCATGATAGTAAAAGTTTTGATATTTTATTTTTAAGTCATAAAAAAATAACTATATATCAAAATTTAATTTATTAAGCACTAAAAAAGAAATCACTAATTAGCAATTTCTTTTTTATTTTTATATTTATCTAACTCTTTTTTTTATTCCACTATTTACAATACTTTTGCAAAGTTCATCATATGAAATACCAGCTTCTCTTGCTTCCTGAGGCATAAGTGATATTGGAGTCATTCCTGGTAAAGTATTTGCCTCTAAACAATAAGCATTGTTGTTTTCATCAAGAATAAAATCAATTCTTGAATAAGCTCCAAGTCTTAGAGCTTTATGAACTTCTAAAGCCCTTTGTTTAAGCATATTTTCAATATCCTTATCTAAAGGTGCTGGACAAATTTCCTCTGTATTTCCTTGTTGATATTTATTTTTGTAATCATAAAAACCTGCTTTAGGTCTTATTTCAATTATTGGAAGAGCTTCTCCTTCAAAAACTCCTATAGAAAATTCCCTACCTTTTATCATTTTTTCTACAAGTATTTCATCTTCATATTTTTTAGCATATTCCCATGCCTTTTCAAGTTCCTCTCTTGTTTTAACAACTGAAATTCCAACACTCGATCCACAACTACATGGTTTGATCACACATGGAAGTTCAAAATCATCTAAATTAAATTTATCATCTTTAACAGATATTGTTTTCCAATCTGCTGTTAATATGTTATTACATGCCATCATTTTTTTAGATAAATCCTTATCCATTGCAAGCAAACTTCCCTCATAACCTGTTCCAGTATAATTTACTCCATAAATATCAAATAATGCTTGAAGTTTACCATTTTCACCAATTGAACCATGAAGAGCCATAAACACAATATCAGCATCCATACAAGCCTCTATTACTCCATCACCTATTAATTTTTCTCCATTACCAGATGATTTTTTAAGAGATTCTAAATCTGGTTCTACTCCAGGAACTGTATAGGAAAAACGTTCCTTAGAATCTTTATTTTTATATCCTTCTGGTATTTGTTTATTTTTAACTCCTAAATATAAATCTAAAAGCATAACATCATAACCACTTTTAATTAATGAATTTGCAATTAATGAACCTGATGTTAATGATACATCTCTTTCTGGACTTAATCCACCTGCAAGTACTACTACTTTCATTTTCTACACCTCTTATCATTTTTTTCTCTATAACAATTATATCACAAATTCATAATAATTAAAAATAAAAGCACTCTCATGTATCAAAGAGTGCTTAATAAAGAATTTATATAAACTATTTGTTGTTTGAGTAACCACTTAATTGTGACATTCCTCTTTCAACTAAACGTTTTGTAATTTCTCCACCAACTGAACCATTTCTTCTTGAAGTTTCATCTGGTCCTAAATTAACACCAAATTCTCTAGCTATTTCATATTTCATACTATCGATAGCTTGTTTAGCTCCAGGAACAACTAGTTTCTTACTATTATTACTGTTGTTATTCATTCTTTTTCACCTCCTATACATTTATAGAATGTGAAAATTTTGTCATTTCATACGTAATTTGATATGGTAATTTATACCTGCATATTTTTATATTTTCTTTTAATAATTTTTTTTAAAATGGAAATAATACTAATATAATCATATATAGATATTTTCCCCAAAAAATAAAAAAAGTATACTATTATTTTTTATAATAACAATATACTAACTAAAGCAAACCACTAAACTCATTTTCTTCAGTTATTTTTACTACTTTTATATTACTTATAGCATCATTTATTAATGATTCATAATCTATTTTGCTTTCATACTCTCTGCATTTATCTATTTTTGGATTAATAACTGGATGCTTTGGTACAAAAATTGTACAACAGTCTTCATATGGAAGTATGCTAATATCATAAGTATTTATATTTTTAGCAATAGATATAATTTCTAATTTATCAAAACAAGCAACAGGTCTTATAACAGGCATATCAATTGTTTCATTAATTGCATTCATGCTAGTTAAAGTTTGACTAGCAACTTGTCCTATTGATTCACCATTTACTAAAACTAATGCTTTATATTTTTTAGCAACTTTCTCACTTATTCTATACATCATTCTTCTTAAAATTGTAATCATATAAGTAGAGTCAATATTTTTATAGATTTCTTCCTGAAGTTTAGTAATAGGTACAATATATAAATTAAATTCACTTGAGTATTTTAAAAGTTCTTTAGCTAAATTAATTACTTTTTCTCTAGCATTTAAACTTGTATGAGGAAGTGCCTCAAAATAAATAGCATCTATTTTCATTCCTCTTTTTAAAGATAAAAAACCTGCAACAGGAGAATCTATTCCCCCAGAGAGCATTAAAAGACCTTTTCCTAATGCTCCAACAGGATAACCTCCAAGTCCTTTTAACTCATTAAAATAAATATATGTATCTGTTTTATTTATCTCAATATTTACATAAATATCAGGATTATGTACATCAACTTTAATATCAGATATATTTTTTAAAATATGTGATGCTACTACTTTATTAAATTCCATACTCGGAGTATTAAATGATTTATCTCTTCTTTTAGAAACAACTTTAAAAGTTTTAAAATTTTCTTCTTTAAGCTTTTCTAATACTTTATTACATATAGAATCGCTATTTGTTTCAGTTTTATAAACAATATTAAAGGCATGAATACCAAAAGTGTTTTTTAAAACATTTATTATTTCATTTTCATATTCTTTATCAAACTCAATATACATTCTTGAGTGTTCTTTCGTTATAACAGCGTTATATCTTCTAATCTTTTCCATTATATTTTTATACAAAGTGTTAATAAACATCCTTCTATTATCACCTTTAGTAGTAAGTTCCCCATATTTTATTAAAATAATACTCATTATAAATCACCCTTTTAAAAAAATAAGCAAATCGCTTATTTCTTTTCATTTTCTTTCATTAACAAATCAAGAACTTTTTTAATTTCAAGTTCATATTGAAGCATTTCAACACCACCATACATATCAATAAATTCGTCTTTTGAAACATTATATTGTTTAGCAAGTTCTAAAGCTTCTTTTTCTGCATCTTTTTTAGTAACTTCTATTTTTTCATTTTCTCTAACTGTTTCAATAATCATTCTATAAAGTACATGTTTATTTGCTTCATCTTTCATTTGATTTCTTAAATCTTCTTCTGTTGATTTAGTCATTTCATAAAAGACTTCAAGTGATATACCTTGCATTTTAACTTGTTCTTCAAAATTTTTAATCATATGATTAATTTCATCTTCTACTAATTCTTCAGGTACATCAACAGTTGTATTCTTAGCAATTTCTCCTAGAATATCTTCAACGAATTTATTTTCGATATCTCTTTCTTTACCAACTTTTATATTTTCCTTTATTTCTTTTCTTAAAGATTCTTCATCTTTTACATCTTCAAGTCCAAGATCTTCGAAAAATTCTTCATCAAGTTCACGTTTTTTCTTTTCTTTTATTTCATTTACTTTAACTTTAAATGTTACTTCTTGCCCCTTTAATTTTTCTTCATGATAATTTTCAGGGAATGTTACTTGAATTTCTTTTTCTTCTCCCTTTTTCATACCAATTATTTGATCTTCAAAACCAGGAATAAAAGTATTTGAACCTATTTCTAAAGAATAATTTTCACCTTTTCCTCCATCAAATGCTTCACCATCTTTAAATCCTTCAAAATCAATAATTGCAACATTTCCTAGTTCTACTTTTCCATCTTTTACTGCAAGTTCAGTAAATCTTTCAAGTAAATGTCCAAGTTCATGATCTATTTCTTCTTTAGTAACTTTTACTTTTTCTTTTTCAATATTTAATCCTTTATATTTTTTTATTTCTATTTTAGGCATAGTAGTAATAGTAAATACAAATTCAACTCCATCTTCACTAATTGATTTTAAATCAACTTTTGGATCAATAATTGGTTTATAATTTTTTAAAGCCATATCATATGCTTCAGGAAGTAAAATATCTATAGCATCCATATATAAACTATTTTTACCTGCTTTTTTAAAATACACATCTTTAGGTACTTTACCTTTTCTAAAACCATCTAACTTAATATCTTTCTTTTTATTTTCAAAAGCTTTGTCTATTGCTTCATCAAACTTCTTTTTATCAAATTTTACAGTTTCTTCAAAAACGTTTTCTTTTTTCATCTTATCTCTCCTTCTCACGAGATTTATTATAAACTATTTTTTAGGTAAAAACAAGAGAAATATGTCATTTAAGACAAGTTACAGGATCAAATTTACTAGCCTTAATTGCTGGAATAAGTGAGCCTATTACTGCTGTTATTATTCCAAGTAATATAACAAATATTGTTTTATCAAAACTAAATTCTACTAAACTTTTAATTTCTGTTAAATTATAAAGTAAATTATTAATAGGCATAGAAATAATTTTAACTATAATAATACCTATAATACTTGATATAAGTGAAATAAACATAATATCAAAAGTGAAAAGTCTTTTTATATCCTTACGTCTTCCCCCAAGGCTTCTAATAATTCCTATTTCCTTTTTCCTTTCAATTGTTGAAGTATAAGTAATTATCATAATTAAAATAAGAGTAATTAAAAGTGAGATAAAAGAAAAAACAAACAAAACTGTTGATACTCCAAAAACTAAGTTTTTACTAACATCTATTACATCATCAGCCATATCAATATATCTTTTTTTACTGTTTTCTTTACTATAATTATCTAAGTAATTTTTTATATTTTCCTTTTCTTCATAATTTTTAGGATAAATATATATTAAATAAGGAAGGTTTTCTTTCCCTAAAGATATTAAAATATCATTTTTTTCTTTTAAATCTAATTTTTTACCAGAAAAAACATCGTAATTTTTTTTATTTTGAAAAAGAACTACTTCTGACTTATTATTCTTAGAAAATACTTCTCCAAAAAGAGAATTTCTATAATAAATGCCTCCCATTCCCTCATTCATAACACTGTTAAATTCTAAACTACCTTTTGCTTTTATTACTCCTGTTATTGTTAAAGTTATATTGCGAGAATTATTATACATACTTTTATTTATTTCATTAAAATAAAAATAATTATCTTGTCTTTTAAAAAGCGTATCATTTAAAACAATCTTTATTTTTTTACCAATAACACTTTCTATTTTTATTTTTTTAGAGTTTATTCCAAGAAGATTTAAAATTTCCTTATCTAACTGATTATTTTTATTTATATTAATAACTACTTCATGACTATTTTTAGGAAGTCTTCCAAAAACTATATTATAATTTTCTTTTATATAAGTATTATCATCAGGAATAGAATACATACCTATATTATTATAAAGTTTAACTTTACCATTAAAATTAGAAAGAATATTAAATGAATAATCATAGTTATAAGAAAGTCCAAGATAACTATTTTTATCAAGTTTTTTAAAGTATTCAAAATAATCCTTAGTTATAACCTTTGCACTACTATTTTCTAAAGAATAAATTTTATCCTTTTCAAAGTCCTTTTCATCTTCATTTTCTAAACTATTATTAGAAATTACTATAGGATAATTTGCTAAAGTATTTTCTTTTAATTTTTCAACTTGGCTGTTAAATCCTGAAGAAATAGAAATTACTAAACATATTCCTATGATACTAATAGTAAAAGCAATAAATGTTAATAAATTTCTAAAAAACTTAACTCTTAAATTATTTAAAGAAAGTTTCAATAAATAAATATAAGAAAAACCAGATTTTTTTGGATTTAATATAACCTCTTCAACTTCTTTATTACTTTTATTAAGATACTTATACTCTATAACAGTTCCATCTTTTATCTTTATTATCCTATCAGAATATCTATTTGCTATTTGATTATTATGAGTTACCATAACTACTAATTTATCTTTAGAAAGCCTCTTTATAAGATTCATAATCTCCTCACTTGTTTTAGAATCAAGTGCTCCAGTAGGTTCATCTAATAATAAAATTTTTGGATTTTTAACAAGTGCTCTTGCAATTGCAACTCTTTGTTTTTGTCCTCCAGAAAGTTTGCTTACCCTTTTATTTGAAAACTCTAAAAGTCCTACTTCATCTAAAATTTCGAAAATCTTTTTTCTTTTGTTTTTTTCTTTCTTTAGTGAAAGAGAAAGTTCTATATTTTTATAAACAGATAAATGTTCAATTAAATTATAATCTTGAAAAACAAAACCAATCATTTCATTTCTTAAATAATCATAATATCTTTTTTTCATAAGTTTTACATCTTTATTTCCCATGAAAAAATTACCTTCAAAATCTTTATCTAAAAGTCCAATAATATTTAAAAGAGTAGTTTTTCCACTTCCAGATTCTCCTATAATAGATGTAAATTCACCTTTTCTCAAAGTTATGCTTAAATTTTTTAATACCTCTTGCCTATTCTTTTTATTTTTATATGACTTATTTATATTGTCTAATTTAATCATAATTACCTCCTATAATAATATAGGCACAAAAAAAGGGTTTCACCTAACCCTATTTACGTTTTATTAAATATTTTATCAAATAAACTAGAAAAACAATAAATCCAATAACTAAAACCCAACATAAAACATCGCAAACAATTCCTGTTGTATATTTAGAAACCACTGAAAGAGTTGATTTTGGTATATAAGTATTAACAAAAGGATTTATATTTACAAAAGGAAGATTATCTCCTAAATAATGCATTATTCTGCAAAATATTTCTATAACTCCGAGCATATAAACAACAAATTTAATATCACGAGCTAAAATAAAAATTCCAATAAGTAATACTAAAATAATAATCAAATCCATAAAACTACCTCCACTACTTTTAAAATCTATTTTAAATACTTATTCAAGAAAAATGCTACACCATTTTTATTATTAGAATAAGTAATAAAATCTGCTTTCTCTTTTAACTTATCACAGGCATTTTCCATAGCAACCTTAAAACCACATTCATTAAACATTGAAATATCATTATTATAGTCTCCAAAACATAAACTCTCTTCTTTTTTTATTGATAAATACTCAAGAAGTTTTACTACTGCTACTCCTTTTGATATTTTTTTATTATTTACATCAAGTCTATATCTATCTGCAGGTTTTTTTTCTAAAAAACTACGTGAACAATTTGTAATTACAAGCCCAAGCGATTCAACAAATTCCCTTGCAGCATTTATTTTATTTAAATCATTCGTAATAAATACTATTTGAGAAAACAATATTTTTTTTAGTTCATTTTTTCTAGTAATTAATTTCCCGCCTTCCTTATCTTCACCAATTAAATATTTATTTATATATTTACCAGTTGCCGCTTTTATTACAAAACCAAGTTCATTTTTATTGCAATAATCCCATACTTTCTCTATTTTTTCATTATCTATAACATCCATAAAAATAACTTTTTTATTTTTATAGTCATAAATTTCAGAACCACTTGAAGATACTATAATATTAGAAGCAAGAGCCCTTTTTGATTTTTCAGTTGTATATAAAATATCTCTTCCAGATATTAAAACAACATAAATACCCTTTTCTACAAGTCTTTTAATACTTTTCCTAGTTCTGATTGTTATATGATGCTTTTTATTAACAAGTGTTCCATCTATATCAATAAAAACTATTTTTATATTTTTAAGTTTATTCATAAATGCACCTCTACTATAAAATATATTATAGCAGATTTCTAGCAATGTAAAAATAAAAATTTAAAAATTATTTAAAAAAGAAACTAATTAACATAGTTTCTTAATTTTCTAAAATTCACAATTACCTGGAGTTCTAGGGAATGGAATAACATCTCTTATATTTTCAATTCCTGTTAAATAAATTAATAATCTTTCAAATCCCATACCAAATCCTGAATGTACGCATCCACCATATTTTCTTAAATTTAAATACCATTCAAGGCCTTTTTCTGAAACATGCATCTCTTTCATTCTATTAGTTAAAACTGTCAAATCTTCTTCTCTTTGACTTCCTCCCATAAGTTCTCCTGCTCCAGGAACTTCTAAATCAACTGCTGCTACAGTTTTACCATCTTTATTTTGTTTCATATAAAAAGCTTTTATATCTTTAGGCCAATCAGTTATAAATACTGGGCCATTAAAGTATTCAGTAATATATTTTTCATGCTCTTTAGCAATATCTTCCCCATATTCTGGTGTAAATTCAAATTTTTCTTTAGCATTTTTTAAAATAGTAATAACTTCTTCATGAGTAATTCGTTTAAACTTACTGTTTACTAATTTTTTTAATTTTTCTATTAAACCTTTTTCCACAAATTTATCAAAAAATTCCATTTCATCTTTAGCATTTTCTAAAACATAATTTACTATAAATTTAAGCATATCTTCTTCTATATCCATTAATTCATTTAAATCACAAAAAGCAATTTCTGGTTCTATCATCCAAAATTCACTGGCATGTGTTTTAGTATTTGAGTTTTCAGCTCTAAAAGTTGGTCCAAATGTATATACTTTTTTAAATGCCATTGCAAATGCTTCTGCTTCAAGTTGCCCTGTTACTGTAAGTCCAACTTTTTTATTATAAAAATCCTTACTATAGTCAGGTTTATCTTTTATTTTATTTAAATCAAGTGTAGTTACTTGAAACATTTCACCTGCTCCTTCACCATCATTAGCTGTTATAAGTGGAGTATGAACATAAACATATCCATTTTCTCTAAAATAAGTGTGAATTGCTTGAGCTGCTATGCTGCGAACACGAAATGCTGCTTGAAATAAATTTGATCTAGGTCTTAAATAAGCTTGTTCTCTTAAAAATTCCCTAGTATGTCTTTTAGGTTGTATTGGGTAGTCCAAAGGACAATCTCCGAGAAGTTTTATTAAGCTTACCTTTACCTCAACATCTTGTCCGCTCCCCTCTGATTTTATTAAAGTTCCCTTTACTTCAATTGCAGATCCTATATGTAATTTAGCAATTTCTGAAAAATCTGATAACTTGTCATCATATACAAGTTGTAAATGTTTGAAACATGTACCATCTGAAAAATCAATAAAACCAAATTCTTTTTGTTTACGATGATTTCGAATCCATCCACTTAAAATTACTTCTTTGCCTATATACTCTTCTTTTTTATCTAATAGTTTTTTAACATCCATTTTATTGCCTCCTTTAATAAAAAAACATGATAAACAAAGGGACGTTAATAACGCGGTACCACTCTTTTTATCATGTATGATATCTTTTTAATATAACGGTATAACCGGTTTTTCCTACTTAGTTTCAGAAAAACTCTCCATGGTGTTATTCATATAGCACTTATTACTCTTTCTCACCCTTAAGAGCTCTCTTTAAACAGTTTTCTATACTACTTCTCCACTTCATCGAATTAATAAATATAATAACCTATCACGTTTTTAATGTCAAGTATACATTATAATTACAACAATTATTCCAACTATTGCAATACCAATTAAAACCATTTCTCTAACTGAAAGAGGAAATTTTTTCTTTTTGGCCGGCTCTTGATAACCAGCATCAACTTGGCTTGTTGATACTTGTGATTGTCCTTGATTTGGGTTTGTAGGTTTAATTCCTCCAATAGCATTATTTAAATCTTTTGTACTTCCAATTTCAGCTTCTGGATTAAAATTTGGATTTGGATTAGGAATATTGCTTCCTTGTCCTTGAGGATTAGGTTTATTTTGAGGATTCATTCCTACCCCTTGAGGTCCATTTGGTCTATTCATTCCTTGTCCATTTGAATTTTGCCCCCCAAATCCTCCTATATTATTGTTTGGGATATTTGCATTTGGCCTAGGTTGATTATTTCCCATATTACCAATTGAATTAACATTATTTTGTGGATTTATGTTTTGACCTTGATTTGGTTGAGCAGGTTTTGGACCTGGTTGATTAGACATTCCTGGATTAACACCTGGTTGATTTTGAGGATTCATTCCTGGCACTTGAGGTCCATTTAAATTATTTGGGTTCATAGGACTTGGATTATTATTTGGCATAGGTTGTCCATTTGGTCCAGTTGGATTCATTTGATTCATTCCAGGATTTGGCATTTGATTAGGCATTCCTGGATTAACACCCATTTGTGGCGCTGTTGGATTCATATTTTGAGCATCAGGAGTTGGTGTTTGACCTTGAGGTGCTACTCCTGGAATAGATACTACTCCATTATCCTTTTTTTCTTCCTTTTGCATAGTAAGATTATTGATTCCTGAATGTCCTTGTCCTGGCATTACATTATTATTTTCATTTTTTACAGGAGTGCTTCCTGGAACAGGGTTACTTGCATTTACTCCATTTGTCCCTTGAGCTATATTTGTACCAGCAGAAACTTGCCCTGCTCCTTGCATAACTCCTGGTCCATTTCCTATAGGACTTTGTCCACCAACTAATTGTTCATTAGCTTTATTAACAGCCTCATTTTGAGGATTCATCCCTGATTGATTTTGTGAATTCATTCCTGGCCCTTGAGGTCCATTTGAATTCATAGGATTTTGATTATTACCATTTGGCATTCCATTACCTTGCCCATTTCCAAAATTATTTGGCATATTATTGTTCATAATAATTCCCACTTTCTATACTTATATTTTTCCTATTGTAATAACATTATATATAATTTTTCTTATATTTTCAATACTTACTTTCCAACTATTTACATTTTTTAACAATAGTTTACTTATATTTACACTATATTCTTTTATATTCTTTATCTATCCAAGCCATAATAAGCTCTACTATATAGTCTATTTCCTTTTGACTAAGCTCTTTCCCCGGAGTTATTTTATGCCATTTTTCCAAGCAACCTCTACAACAAGTTGCCGTAGCATGCTGAGCAATAAATACTGGATGCCCCCTCATAGGAGTTTGTTTCCCATCATTTTCTATAATAGCAGGCGCAAGTCTTTTTTTTATAAAATCATAAGCATGTTCCTTAATCTTAGTAAGACCTTTATTATTAATATACTCGGTATCTTTTTGTTTTAAATGAAAACTTGAACGAAACTTTGATTTAGATAAACTATATAAAATTTGATCATAATTCATTTTAAAGTTTTTCAAACATTTCCTTTCCTGCACCACATATCATACATTTATAATCATCTGGTAAATCTTCGAATTTTATCTTTTCCTTAGAATTATCGTAAATATATCCACATACTTTACATCTATATTTTCCTTCAGAAGGAGCTGCTTCTTGATATGTTGGTGCATTTTTTGGAGAACTACCTTTTAACACTTCATGATAATACTTATATGTCATAGGTTTATCGTTATTAAGCTTCTTCATAGTTTTAACTCTTCCAATAAAAATATCATGTGTCTCACACTCTACTATATTTATAACATCACAAATAATATATCCACAGAAATAATCATTTATAACTGGCATATCTTCACAAATAGAATAATTAACATTTTCAAACTTATCTACTTCTTTAGACGTTTTATAACCAAAAGTGCCAATAAGATTAATATCTGCTTCTTCTGTAATAATAGAAACCGCAAATTTTCTACTTTCTCTTATAATTCCATTTGTATAATTATTTTTATTAACAGAAATTGAAATAGTAGGATTTTCTGAAGTAATTTGAGATAAAGTATTAATTATACACCCTGCTTTTTTATCTTTTAAAGAAGTAGTTAAAACATACATTCCATAAGAAATATCATGTAAAATTTTAATATCTTCCATTATGCCACTTCCTTTTCCCAAAGTCCATGTTTATTACAATATGAATATAAAACTAAGTCATCACTATATGGCACAGATAAATTAATTTCATCTCCTGGATTAAAATACTTAGTAAGTTCATAATCATTACCTTTTACTTTTATCCATTTTATATAGTGATCATCTTCCATAACATGATTTACTGTAATAATAATGTTTTCTCCTTCTCTTACAAACGATGGAATATGTTTTTCCTTACTTGCATCACTTTCATTTGCAATAACATCAAGCATTTTACTACCGCAACAACTTAGTTCACAATTATCACAATTACATTCTTCTAAAACTTCTATTAAAGAAAAGCATTCCTTACATTTTTTTAATTTAATATCTTTCATTTTATCACTCCTTATATTTATATAAATATTGTACTACAAATAAAATCAGTTTTCCATAAAACAATTTTAAATTTATTAAATATAATATTTATATAACGAGGTGAAACTATGCTAATAACTATTATCTTATTAGCCAGTTGTTTCGGAGCAATTATGCAGTACCTAGATAAATACTTAGTAAATAGTGGTATTTCAAAAAATGATTATTTTTATTATACTTGTCTTTCTACAATACCTTTTTCTTTAGTAATGATTATAATAGAATATATAACAAATAATTTAAGATTTGAACTTAAAGTTATTCCTATTATCTTACTTTTACTTGCAATGCTTTTTAGATATAAAAAACAAAGCAGTGTTGTACTTTGCTTAAAACATTTAAATCCTTATGAAGATGCTGCTTATCTTTCTCTTGGAATAATTATTGCCTTTATTATAGATGTAATTTTAAAAGTAGAAACTTTTAAATATATGTCATTTTTATCAATTATCTTAACAATAACTGGAGTCTTCATAATTTCAAATTCAAAATTAAGAATTAAAAATTTAAAAAAAGATTTAATTATTAGAATTATATCATCTTTAATAATGAGTTATATCACTCATTATATATTAAAGTATTTTTCTATTGCAGTATTTATGTTTCTTTTAAATTTGTTTTTAACAATTATTTTTTCTAAAAATTATAGCTTTAAATATCATCTGAATAATATAAACCTTATAAAACTTGTATTTATAGAGCAAATATTTGGTTTTAGTTCACTTTATTTAAGTAATTATTTATCTTCAAAATCCGTTACTTTATCTACTTATGTAAAACCTTCAACAATAATTGTCATTGTAATTATTTCTCTCTTCTTTAAAGATAAAAATAAAAAACCTACTCTTACACAACTATTTGGAAGTTTGTTAGTAATAATAGGAATTTTATTTATCGGAAAATAAATTTTTTAATTTATTATAGTTTTTAGCTCTTAACTGCTCCATTTGTTTTCAAAATTTTATTTCTGTAAATTCTATCTACTTTTTCTTTATTTTTACTCGAATTTTTCGAGTTTACTATCAATTTGGTGCCTGTGGCCGGACTTGAACCGGCACGAACAAAGTTCACTGGATTTTGAGTCCAGCGTGTCTACCAATTTCACCACACAGGCATAAAGAAAACCTAATTTTCTTCTGTTTCTTTATATTTTGAATTATATAGGTCAACATCTTCATCTAGTATTTCTATATCCCCAATATCAGGAAGATTATCTTTAGATTCAAGTCCAAAGTAATCAAGAAATTCTTTGGTTATTCCATAAAGAATAGGTCTTCCAATTTTTTCACTACGTCCTACTTCTTTAATAAAATCCTTGGCTACCAAATTTCTAATTATTTGACCTGAATTAACACCTCTAAGATCGTCTATTTCATGTCGCGTTATAGGTTCATTATAGGCTATTATTGCTAAAGTTTCAAGAGCAGATTGTGATAAACTCTTTATATTAGAAACTTCTGCAAGTTTAGAATAAAACTTTTTATGTTCTTCTTTAGTAGTAAATTTTAAAACTCCCCCTAAATTTTTAATAGTAAGTCCCCTATCATCACTTTCTAAATCATGACTAAGTTCGTCAATTAATTTTTCTACTTCTTCTTTTTCTATTTCTAAAATATCTGCAATACTTTCTATATCTATTCCATCTTCTCCTACTAAAAAAAGGATTCCCTCTATTACTGGTTTCATTATGACACCTCACAATATATTTTATCAAAGTTATTTTCTTGTCTTATTATTAGTTCTTTTTCTTTAGCCATTTCTAAAATAGATAGAAATGTTGCTACAACATAAGGTTTAGAAAATTCCTCAAAAAGTTCAAAAAATTCAACTTTTTTTCTTTGTTTTAAAATGTTTCTAATAGATTTTCTTCTCTCTGCTAAAGATATTTCTTTGTTTGTTACTTTGGTTGTTACAGGTTTACTATATTCTTGTCTTTCTAAATACCTTTTTAAAGCATTAACCAAGTCTTCAACAGTTACATCATCATTTAGATTTATTAAGCCACTTTTATATGGTTTCATACTCGAAGGTGTTTTAGTATAAAAATTACTTCTCTTTTCTTCTAAAACTTTAAAATTGTCAGTAACCTCTTTATATTTTTTATACTCAATTAATCTATTAATTAAATTTTCTTTAGTTTCAATAAATTCTTCACTTTCTTCTTCCTCTTCCATGCCTGGAAGTAATATTTTAGATTTTAAATACATTAAATCTGATGCTACTACTAAATACTCTGAAGCAATACTTAAATTCATACTTTCCATGCTAGTTATATAATCTAGATACTGATCAGTAAGTTTTACTATTTCTATGTCCATAATATCCATTTCTGATTCTTTTATAAGATGAAGAAGTAAATCAAGTGGCCCTTCAAATTCATTTATTTTAAATTTATACTCCATATAATCACCCATAATAACAATATTTATTATATCATGTATATTTTTATTTTAAAAGAAAAAGACCTAATTTTTAGGTCTAAAAATTAATGCAATAAAGAAACTTATAACTATAGCAGCAGTTATTCCTGTAGCTGTTAAATCAAACATTCCCATAGCAAGTCCAAAAAATCCAGATTCCTGTGCTCTATCTAAAGCAGCATGAATTAGTGAATGTCCAAAACTTGTAATTGGTACAAGGGCACCACCACCAACACATGAAACTATTTTATCATATATATCAAATATATCTAGAAACGCTCCTAAAGAGACAAAAATACTTGTGATATGTCCTGCTGAAAGTTTAGTGTTATCAATAATAATCTGAGCTATTAAACAAAGAAATCCACAAAATAGAAATGATAGAACATACATCATTTTACCACCTCCATACTTACAGCATGAGCAATTCCTAAAATGTTTTGTTTTTGAAATACAAATGTAGGAGAAAACAAAGCACCAGTTGTTACAAATAATACTCTTTTAAAATTTTTCTTTTTTAAATTATCTAGTACATATCCATAATTTACTAAGCAGCTACATACTGGCCCTGATCCTCCTGCAGTAATTTCTTTTTCGTTTTCCATATCATAAAGCATAGCACCACAATCATTATAATTTTCTAAAGTTATACCAAATTTCTTTTTCATATAGTCTTTTAATATTTCTCTTCCAAATATTCCTAAATCTCCTGTTAGTATAAGGTCATAATAATCAGGAGTAACATTTAGACTAGTTAAATGATTATAAATTGTATCCGCAGCTGCAGGAGCCATTACTGCTCCCATATTGTTAGGATCAGTTTGATTTAAATCTACTATCTTACCAATGGTATAATCTGTTACTTTAATATCTGTTTTTTCTTTTGTAAGTAAAATTGCAGCTCCACCTGTTGATGTAAAAGTAGCAGTTTTTGGTTTAGTATAACCATATTCTGTTGGATTTCTAAATTGTTTTTCTTCTGCTAAATTATGAGAACTTGTAAGGCATATTGCAGTTTTTAAATCACTACTTTCTAAAACAGATGAAGCGACTATAATACTTTCCATACTTGTAGCACAGGCACTAAAAACTCCAAGATATGGCGCATTATAATTTTTTACAGCATAACTTGTAGCACAAATTTGATTAAGTAAATCTCCTCCCACTAAAAGTTCTATATCATCTTTTTTTAATTTTGTTTTTCTAAGTAAAATATCAACAGCATCTTTTCCCAGTTTTACTTCAGAAAGTTCAAGTGATTCATCAATATTATAACTATCATAACTTTTATCAAAATATTTACCAAATGGGCCCTCTTTTTCTAATTTACCTGCAACTAAAGCTGCATTTTTTACATATATATTATTTAATTTATTAGTCATATTAACCTCCAAAGAACAAGTATCTAATTAACCCAAAAACATAGGCCGATACTACTCCATAAAGTATTACTGATCCTGCAAGTTTAAACATATTAGCGCCAAATCCATATACAGGGCCTTCCTTCTTATAATCCAAAATAGCACTTTGCATTGAATGAGCAAATCCAGTTATAGGGATAATAAAACCCATTTTTCCTTTTTTTACTAAAAGATCAAATACTCCAAGTCCTGTCAAAAGACAAGCTATAAAAATTAAAGTAACTATCATACAAACACCTGCTTCTGTTGTTGATATATGAAAAAAATACGTGTATAAATCTACTAATAAATTACCAATAAGACCAATTATTCCACCCACAATGAAAGCAATAATCATATTACTTATTCTATTTTCTTTAGGTTTATGCTTATCAACAATTTCTTGATACTTTTTATCTCTCATAAATTACCTCCTATTTTATTATGGAATTTAAGATGGTTTTTATACAAAAAAACAAGACTACATAAGTCTTGTTCTAAGTCTTGTAAGAATTTGTTTTTCTTCTCTAGATACTTTAACCTGATTAACACCTAAACTTTTAGACACTTCACTTTGAGTTAAGCCTTCACCATACCTTTTATTTATTAAATCCTTTTCATAATCACTTAAACTTTCAAGTGCAATTTTTAAATCAAGAAGTTCTTCACGATAACTTTTCTCAGTATATCCAATACTATCATACATTTTCTGCTCTTCTTCATTTTCACTATCCAAACTTGCTACCAAACTACTAGCAATTTTAGCATCTTCAATATTTTTAACATCCATTTCTAAAAACAAAGCAATATCATCATCTGATGGAACATATCCAAGTTTTTGAGTCAAATAATCTTTTGCTCTTTCTATAGATGTATTTAATTTAATAAGATCCTTGCTTACTTTTAATACATTTGATTTTCTAATATATTCTAAAACCTTACCTTTTACATAGAAATATGCAAATGAAGAAAACTTAGTATTTTTATCAGATTTATAGTTATCATAAGCATCCATAAGTCCTATCATTCCAACTTGATATAAATCATCTTTATCAAAATAATAAGTATATTTATTAATAATTGAATAAACTATATTTTCATTTTCTAACAAAACCTCTTCTCTATCTTTCATATATTAACTATCTCATAAGCTGTTATTTCTTCATTTACTTGATATAAATGTTCTGTTAAAAAATGATTTTCTGAAAATAGTTTATCTATACCACATATTATTAATTTTCCCCTATTATTAACTACTTCTTTATAACTACTTTTAATAGCCTCCAGGCCATACCTATCGATAAAA
This sequence comes from uncultured Bacilli bacterium, assembly GCA_947628535.1. GTDB lineage: Bacteria > Bacillota_I > Bacilli_A > RF39 > UBA660 > UMGS1449. Next base: position 44,974 of record CANRAF010000006.1, read on the forward strand.
CTTAATTTTTTTAAGTTTAGTAAAACATATCTTATCCCATTATTTTTGATAACCATATCTAAGTCTTTTTTTAATAGATTATAAGTATCTCCATTAAGAATTCCTTTAAGTCTTACAATAAGTATTCCTTGTTTAAATTCCATGTCTATGTCTAACATATTATCTGCTCCTTCTTTTAAATTACTATACATTTTGTATAAGTATTAAAAAATATATCAGTTAAAGTAGGAGTTTCCTGTCGACTTTTAGATAAAAGTGCAATATATTATTAGACAAAAAACAATTAAAATTTTTATTCATAAAAAAACCTCCTCATATATACAATTAGCAAAAATTGTAAAATGACCTAGGTTTTATTTTATTTTTTAGTTATTTCATATAAAATTATGCTGGTAGCAACTGCAACATTAAGACTTTCAACATTAACTGTTTTTATATAAATGTTTTCTTTTACAAGTTTCTTAATATTTTCTCTTATACCATTCCCTTCATTTCCTATTACAATACATATACTTTCTTCTTTAACTGATGAAGCATCAATTCCACTTGCTACATCAGTTCCATAAATAGGAATATTTAATTTCTTTAAGTTATTAATAGCTTCTTCTAAGTCTTCTATTACGATATTAATCTTAAAAATAGCTCCCTCTGTTGCTCTTATTACTTTGTCATTATATATATCACAGCAATCTAAAGAAAGAATTATAGTATCGATTCCAAAAGCTACACTACTTCTTATTATAGTTCCAAGATTTCCTGGATCACTTACTCTATCGAGCATTAAATACTTCTTGCCAGTATACTCCAAACTATTCTTTTTTTCACATACCCCAATAACTTTAGAAGTTTTAACTCCTTTTATCTTTTTCATTACCTTTTCTGTAACATAAAAAATTGGAATATCTATATTAAATGATAAAGCCTCTCCCTCTAAAAGAAAAACCTCAATTAATCTTCCCTCAAGATAAGCTTCTTTTACTAAGTTTTCTGTTTCAATTATAAATTTATTTTCAATATCACGATATTTCTTATCTTTTAATTTAATTAAATCTTTTATCTTTTTGTTATCAGTACTAGTTATTAACATTTTATCACCTATACATTTTTCATTTCTTTTCTCAAAGTTTTATAATTTGGAACATAATATTCTACTAAATTCCAAAATTCTCTTGAATGATTTAAATATTTTAAATGACATAGTTCATGATATATAACATACTCTAAATATTTTGGATCCATTTTTATAAGTTCCAAATTTAAAGTAATTGTCTTATTTGTTATATTACAAACTCCCCATTTACCTGTCATTTTTCTAATTTTAAGATCGGGTTTTTTTCTAGAATGTTTAAAATTTAAGAAACAATTTTCATAAACTTCTGTAAAAACATCAAGAGCTTTTTTTCTATACCAATTATAAATATTTACATTTTTCCCTATGAATGCTTTTGTACTTCCTAAAATAATTTTTTTCTCATTAGTATAACAAATATCATAAAGTTTTCCTAAATATTCAAATTTTCCCTCTTTTTTAGTTTTTATTTTTTCTTTTTCGCTAATTACTTTAGCAATATAATCTATATTTGCTTCAATAAAATTTTTAATTCTTTGTTTACTTATATTTTTAGGAGCCGTTATTACTATTTTCAAATCATCTTTTATTCGAAGATACATGTTTTTATTATCTTTATAGATTATTTCTACAAAGTAGTTTTTATTATTTATTTCTATAGTCATTTATCAGTTCATAGCCTTTTGATGATTCTTTTCAAAATATTCATAAGCTTTCTGAGTAGCAATACGACCTCGAGAGGTTCTTTTAAGCATACCTATTTGAATTAGATATGGTTCATACATATCTTCAATTGTTGATACTTCTTCTCCAACAGCAGTTGCTAATGTATCTATTCCAACAGGACCCCCATTAAATTTCTCAATTATAGTAAGAATTAATTCTTTATCAGTTTCATCTAAACCTATTCTATCTATTTTTAATCTATCTAAAGCCTTTTTAGTAACCTCTAAATCAATTACACTTTTTCCTTCTACTAAAGCAAAATCTCTAACTCTTCTGAAATATTTATTAGCAATACGTGGAGTTCCCCTACTTCTAAAAGCAAGTTCTTTGGCCGCATCATCATCTATTTCAGTTTCTAAAACACTACTTGTTCTTTTAATAATCTGAGTAAGTTCATCTTCTGTATAATACTGAAGTTTATTTACAATTCCAAATCTATCTCTTAATGGAGAAGTTAAATCACCTGCTTTAGTAGTTGCCCCTACTAAAGTAAATGGTGGAAGATCTATCTTAATATTTCTTGTAGACCCCTCACTTCCAATTATAATGTCTAAGGAAAAATCTTCCATAGCAGGATAAAGTATTTCTTCAATAAATCTTGGCATACGATGTATTTCATCTATAAATAATACATCTCCTGGTTCAAGACTTGATAAAACAGCAGCGAGATCCCCACTTTTTTCAATAGATGGTCCACTTGCAGTCTTAATATTTACTCCAAGTTCATTAGCAATAATATACGCCATTGTTGTTTTTCCAAGTCCTGGAGGGCCATATAAAAGAACATGATCTAAACTCTCTCCCCTCATTTTAGCAGCCTCAATAAATACTTTCATATTTTCCTTAACTTCAGTTTGTCCAATATATTCATCAATAAGTGCTGGTCTTATAGACATTTCATATTTTTCTTCATTCTCCATTATATACCTCCCTTTAATTTTTTATTTATACTTTCTAAATTCATTTTATTTACTTTACTAAGGTAACACTTTCCGCAAAGTGGGACATAACTCACATTAGAAGTACCATCAATTACTATCTCTTCTCCTTCTTTTACAAAAACATTACCTACTTTTCTTCCAACATATCTTGCAATTTGTCCACAACCACAAAGAGTTGTAAGCTCTTCTAAAACATCTGCTATTTCTAAAAGTCTTTTACTTCCTGCAAAACTTTCCATTTTAAAATTAGTTCTAAGACCATAACAAATGACTGGAATATCACATGTTTTAGAAATCACAAATAAATCATTTACTTGATTTGTAGATAAAAACTGCGCTTCATCCACTAAAATACACGATATATCTTTAAGTTTACCATCTAGTTTTTCTAAAATAGAGTCAGAATATAAAAGACTGATATCAACTTTCTTAGTCTTTCCAATTCTTGAAGATACATCTTTAGATTTTGTATCAATACTTGGTTTCAATATTAAAACTTTATAACCATTTTCTTCATAATTATAAGCTGTTCTTATTAAATCCGTACTTTTTCCTGAATTCATACTGGCATACTTAAAATGCATTTTTGCCATAATACCACTCCTTATTTAAGTAATAATTTAAGAGCTTCTTTTACTTGGTCTTCTACCTTTAACTCACTATTTATTTTAGCAATTATACCTTTAAATTCCTTTTCTTTGTATCCAAGTCCTTTTAAAACCTCAATCAATTCTTCTTTAGAATCAAGTGTATCATTATCAACTTTAGAAAGTTTTCCCTTTAAATCAAGAATAATTTGTTTAGCTAATTTTTCTCCTATTTTAGGAAACTTTTTTAAATATAAAATATTTTCTCTTTCAACAGCATCTACAATACCATTAATAGAACCTGTTGCAAACATTGGAAGAGCCATTTTTGGGCCAAGTCCTTTAACGTTTATTAATTTTAAAAATAATTCTTTTTCATCTTCATATTTGAAACCATATAAAGTATGTTCATCTTCTCTTATATGCTCATAAACAAAAACAACTGCTTCTTTTCCCTCTTCAAATGAATAAGGGTTAGATACATTTATTTCGTATCCTATTCCATTTGTCTCTAATATAATTTGATTTGAATTTTGTCCTGTAACTTTTCCTTTTATATAGGCATACATTCTATCACATCCTAAAACTATTATATCATACAAACATGTGTTTGCAATAATAATTATAAAAAAAGAAATAATTTAACATATTTTATATTTAAAATTATAAAACATGGAAAGTCACCAATGTTCACATACTCATACATATATTAAAAACACTAGAAAACATAAATTAACTAAGCAATGAAAAACACAAAGCATTAAAACAAACATTCAAGTAATAAAAAATGTTACGTTTTCTAAACTTTTCTCATACATTATATTAGGAGGTTTACTATGAATAATAACTATTATAACTTTAATCCAAACCCATCTTTCATGCGTGGGCCTATAGCTCCACCAACTCCAGTTGCTCCTACTATGGCAAGAGCTGCTGCTCCACTTCCTAGAATTAGTTCATTATTCTCTGGCGCAAGAGGTGCTGGGGCTGCTGCCGGTGCTGCAGGAGCTTCTAGAATAACTTTCTCTGGAATACTAAACGGTGCGAGTAAAACCCTTGGTGTAATTAATCAGGCAATTCCTGTTTTTTATCAAATAAAACCAGTATGGAATAATGCTAAAACAATGTTTAGAGTTGTAAAAGAGATAAATGGAAAAGATAACTCTACTACTAATAACGTAAATAATACTACTTCTAACACCAATAATACTGAAACTATGCAAACACAAAAAAAAGAAGCATCTCCTAATGCTCCTACATTTTTTGCCTAATTTTTAAAGAAATTTCTTTTGTAAATGTTTCACTGTTATAAGATAATCTATCAATTATGGAATACTTATTACCGCTTTTCATAAATTGATTTACACCAAATACTAAATCATCACTTGATAAATACTTATAATAATTTATACAACTCGAAAGCTCTATTACTACCTTTAACACATCTTTAGGTAGTATTTTTTCTTGTTTATCTTTACTTAATTTAGAAAATTGCTCTAAAGATACCATACTTACAACTCTTGAATTTATCATATGTTTTTCTAACTCTTCACTAACCTTTAAAGCAAGTCCCATTTCATAACCACTTGCAATAAGACATACTTCTTCATTTTCCTTTTTTGAAATAACATATCCACCATTTTCAATTTCTGTTATATCAGTACTTTCTAAACTTGGTAAATTTTCTTTACTTGCAACTATTACACAAGGATGATCACTTTTAAGAGCATACATATAGGCCCCTAAAAATTCATTTTTATCACAAGGACGAAATACTGAAACATTAGGAATACTTCTAAGCATATCAATTTGTTCAATAGGTTGATGAGTTGGTCCATCTTCCCCTACTAAAACACTATCATGAGTAAAAATGTAAATTGGATTAAGTTCCATTAAACTAGCCATTCTAATACTTGGAATCATATAATTTGAAAATGATAAGAAACTTGAAGTAATTGCTCTTATTCCCATCAATTCAAGTCCATTACAAATAGCACTTGCACTTAACTCTCTAACACCACAATTAATATTTTTACCCAAGTAATTTTTCTTAGAAAAATACTTTTCATTTTCAAAAAATACTTTTGTAGAGCTCATTGTATCAGTACCAACACACATTATATCTTTATCACTAAGTTTATTTATAATTTGATTTGAAATTTCACGCCCTGATAAAGATTTTTCACTATCTAATTTAAAAGTTTCTTTTTTTAAATCTATTATTAAATCATTTTCTTTTAATTTATTAAAATCATCTACTAGCTTAGAATCTAATTTTTCTAATATTTTTTTTGATTGCCTTTCCCATTTATTAATAATTTCAGAATTTCTATTGTCAATAGTATCTTTCATATAATTATAAGCATCAGATAAAATTGTATATGAAACATCTCTTATATCAAGAGATTTTTTTATTTTCTTAATATCATCTTTTTCAAGAGGTTTACCATGAACTTTTGAAGTTCCCTCATATTTTGAATCTTTGCCTATAATTGTTTTTATTTTTATTATAGAAGGTTTATCAGTTGTATTTTTACATTTTTCTATTAGACTATCAAAAGTTTCAAAATCATAAGCATCTGAAAGCAAATGAGTATCCCATCCCATTGCTTTAAATTTTTCCAAAACATCTTCATCAAATACGCCTTTAGTAGAGCCATCTAAACTAATATCATTTGAATCATATAAAACTATTAGTTTTCCAAGTCCTAGAGAACCTGCTATTGAAGCAGCCTCTGATGAAATTCCCTCCATAAGATCTCCATCACTACAGAAAACATAAGTAAAGTGATCAATTAAACTATTTTTTAGTACTTTAAATTTTTGATTTAAATAAGCTCCCCCAATTGCCATACCTACTGCAGATGCAAAACCTTGTCCAAGTGGGCCTGTTGTCATATCAACACCTGCAGTCGTATTAAGTTCAGGATGCCCTGGAGTTTTTGAACCATATTTTCTAAAGTCTTTTAAATCATCAACTGTTAAATCAAAACCGCTCATAAATAATGTTGCATACAAAAGCGCTGAACCATGACCCGCAGACATTACAAATCTATCACGATTTATAAAGTTTGGATTTTTGTTGTCAAAGACTAAATGATTATTATATAGTCTATAAAGAATTGGAGCTGCCCCGAGTACAATTCCTGGATGACCAGAGGAAGCAGACTCTATCATATCAATACCAAGGGCTTTTATATTATTAACTGCTTTCATATCTAAACTATAATCTGGTACTGTTTTTAATGTATCCATTAATGCCATATTATCACTCCTATCATAAACATTATAACAGATATTTACACAATAAAAAAGAAAAGATGTAAAATGTTTTACAAGCCTTTCTGTAAACTAAAAATCAATATCCTTATGTTGCAATATATCTCTTATTTCATTATCCTCTGCAATTCTTTGTTGATTTATATATCCTAACTGAAACTCTTCATCTGTATAATCCTTTATCTCTTCATCAGCATCAGCATCATCATTAGTATTACTATATTCATAAGCAGTTTCATATGTAGCACTTACATTATAGGGATTTACCATAGGGGCATTTTCTATTACTGTTTCATTTTTATGATCAAGTTTATCAGATATCTTCCTAACAGCAAAATTCATAATTAAAATTCCCATCCACACAAAGAACACACACATACTTGCCTGTAGTAAAATCATTAAAGTTTCATTAGCATATACTTCTGTTATCTCATAAATATTTATTCCCTCACTTTTTATAACATCAAGTACTAAAACGAATAAAAACCAAATAATACAAAAACAAGAAATATTACATATTTTTGTTACAAAAGTATATTTTGGATTAATAAAAGTTATGGTAAGTAGAAGCAGTGTTATAACAAGCATAGCTAAATAAACTACCAAATTAGGAAAATACATAGCATTAAAAAACTTTTCAACTATACTATCATTAATAGATAGTACATAACTTCCATATTTTATAAGAACAAAAACAGTAATTATCAAATAAGCTAAAATTGATAAATACTTTGGTAATTTACTTTGAACTTTTGAATTAACTATTAAAATAGTTATAGTTAAAGCAATAATTATAACAAGAGATATAAAAAATGTAGATGAGAAAATCATTTCAAAAATAGTAGTAATTCTATCCCAAAACGAAATGTTTGCCATTAATTATACCTCCTTTTTCTTCTAAATATTTAAGTTATCTATATTTTTTTCTCTTCAAAAATTTCAAATATTAAAACTAAATAATAAGTTTTATAATCAGGTCTTGCACACGTTATTAAAGTAAGTTGTTTTTTACTACTATGTCTATATAAAGTAACTCCATCATTTTTTTTATCTTTATATTTTCTAACAAGTTGATATCCGTACTGTTTCCCTTTATAAGTTACATATGCTTTATCACCTAAATGTAATTTGTCAATATCAGTAAAAAATGCATTCCATCCAGAACCATTATGAGCTGCCAGAATGAAGTTACTATATCCATCATCTGGATATGTAGATGTATCCATAATTGCAAGATTTTGATCTACATTATTGGCAGATGTTCCATATTTAACAAAACCACGATTTAAGTTAATTACAGGTATTTTAAGTCTACCAATATAATTATAATTTATATTTCTTTTTTTCACTTTTCCAGAAGTATCACCATTACCTACCTTTTGAGCTGTAGGAGGATTATCGTCTACTTCTTCCATAAGTTCAGGTTCTTGAGATAGTAAAATACTCATCTTTTCATAAGCACCTGCTTTTTTAGATAAAAAATAATCATGTCCAATGATAGCAATACCACAAAGTATTATTATAAGGGCAATAGTAACAAATTGTTTGTTATTTAATCCATCACTCATTAAGACACCTCTTTTATTTTCTATATAGTAATTATACCACATTAATTATTTAAGAACAATATAAAAAGGCAAGTTTTACTTGCCTACAAAATTAATTAAAGATTACAATACAGAAATAATATTTTATTCTCTTTTTTATTTTAATAAAATAAAAAAAGAATAAAGCTAATCTTCAACTTTACTCTTATCTAATTTGTAACTAGCACATATTGTTTCTTTCTTTTCTGTTGCTAAACCACTTTGATTTTTAATTTCTATTTCTCTTAAATCGCAATGATTATCTTCACTATTACAATACTTACATAAATGTACATCACATTTAATATTTTGTTTATCTTTTTTCAATTTTATCACCCATTTTTAGTATTTCTCTAAAATCATTTTTTATACTTTAGTTTTACAAGTTTAGAAAAACTTACTATTAATGGAGTTGGTGCTGTTCCACTTCTATACTTAGTAGTGCTCTTACCACCATGAATTAAATTTTCAATACATATATTTTTTCTTTTTATTAATACCCCAAATCCTGGTATTTCATCTTCAATAGTAATATAATCAAAATTATTTAAATTATCATACTTTTTATCTAAATCTAAGTCTATATGATTACACTTATTTAATATTTTTGTAGATATAAAAACGTTTTCTGGAAACGAATCTATTGTTTTACTGTATACTACTTCTCTATTCATTTCTTTGCACATATCTCTAAATTCTTCGTTATCAGTTACAATTTTATTTTTTACATTATTTATAACCATAGTAAAACTTTCTGCATTACCACTTGTATAAATAACTTCATAATCGATAAGCCCAAGAACTTTTAATATTTGTTTTGAAGCAGCATCTTCAAGCTTTTTTGTATCTAATCCTAATTTATGAAGAGAATTACTATTACCTGGATAATCTATATTTACATTTTTGTAAGAATTTAAAATTTCTTCTTTCATTTATTACTCCTTGTTCTTACATTCCTATAAAACTTTGAATCGTTTTGTTTTAAATCATAAAAAACATTAATTGGTTTAATATATCCTTCATCATTTTCATATATTTTAGTAGGGAAAGTAAAATAAGTACCTGATTTTTTATCCTCTAAATGTGTGTCACTATCAATCACTTCATATAGTTTTTGATTCATGAAATCTAAAAACAAATTATTATCCATAACTCCAAGAGCACATCCTGCCTCATAAACTATTGCATATCCTTCATCTTTAATAAGTTCACATAAATAACCTTTACAAACATCTTCCTTTTTAAAATCTCTATAATAAAATTCACTCTTACTTAAGTCAGTCATTAATAACCCTCCTTTGTGAATAATATTATAACATAAAAAATATAAATAAAATGATAAAAATAAATTGAAAAATATAAGAAAAAGTAATAAAATAAAAGTGGTGATACAAATGAAAAGAATAAAAATGTTGTTTTTATTAATAATGCCAATATTATTAACAGGTTGTGCTGATACTTTAAAATGCCAAATAAAAACTAATAATTATAACTCTACAGTAAAAGTAACATTTAAGGAAGATAAACCTTTTTCATATAAATATAAAGACGAAATGGTATTTTCTCCAAATTCAACAGATGCTGAAATATATTACCATTCCAAATATAATGAATATAGCATTTTAGCAGGAGAAAAACATGCGTTTTTAAGAAGCACCAGCGAAAGTGTTACAATGCGAATAAGTTATAACTTTACAAAAGATAAATCAGAGCAAGAAAACAAACTTTTAATTAGCAAAGACGATACTAAAAGTGATGCTATGAAAAAAATAGAAAGTTCAGGTTATAAATGTAAATAACCTAAACTTTTTTATTTATAATTACTAATTAAATTTTCAAGTTCCTTTTCTTCACTTTCTGTTACTTTTTTTATTTCAATATTTTGATCAAACCAATCAGGAAGTTTTTCTACCTGTTGTTTTTTTGTTGAAGTACCTTTTTTAGAGGCCTTTTTATGTTCTTTAATACAAGCATCCATAGCTTCAGGAACTGTTTCTATTCCCAGTCTTTTCCAGTGACCTGCTATCGTTTCAATAAAATTTTTATTTAATTTTTGATTGTTTACTCTTAAAACATAATCTAATAAAACATTTACTACTCCTGGAGTAAGTTTAAGATCTAAAAGCAAATTTTCTACAATATGAAGATCTCTTGTAGTTACTTTTCCATCTTTATATTTACTCTTTAAAAATTTATATGGATTAGTACTTTCAAAAGTATAAATCATCTTTCCCTTTTTAGAACTATCTCCTTCAGGACTTTTCAAATAATCTGGTTGTTTATAATGAACAATAGTTGGAAGAGTACCACTATTTTCAAATTGATAATAATTTCTAGCACTCTTTCTTAAAATTTCTTTATCAATCATACCCTTTTCATTTAAACAACTTTTTATTAAACCTTGCATCTCTGAAAGGTCAATATTATAAAGAAAAGATAAATTATTAATAAGTTCTCTTACATCTTTATTAAAGGCTTTTTCATTTATAATCTTACTATCAAGTCCTGCAATCAAAAGATCAAAATCAATAGTATTTTTAAAACTTATTTTTCCCTTTTGATTTGATATTATATCTTCATTTGTATAAAAAGCATTTACTGGAGCACTTGTAAATACATCATCAAATTTTAAAGAAATGTCTTCATAATCTTTTAAAACTATTTTTGGCATTTTATATCTTTTAACTATTTTTTGATATTCATTTTTTCCAATATTATTATAAAGAACCATATTTAAAATAGGGTGATTAAAAAATTCATGAGAACTTAAAGGATTATATAAAACATAAATATAATGATTTATAGAGTCTTTTTTTAAATATGTTTTTATAAGTCCTATTCCTTCGAGTTTTTCACGGGCTCTTACAATATCATTTAAAGATGTTTGCATTACACTAAGTAAATGATGATGAGTAAACTCTTCAGTTATAAAACTATTTTTCTCTAAATCATTTAAAAGGGTAAGATAAAGAGAAACTGCTTTATTACCAATTATAGGTTGATATAAATCCACTAAAATTTTTTTATCATTTTCTGTTATAATTCCTTTATTAGTAACAACATAACTATCTGCAGGTAAAATCATAATAACCACCAAATTTATTATACTATACTTTAAATAAAGAAAAAAGAAAAATACATGAGATTTTTCTAATTAAATGTAGAGTTACAATTGATGTGAAACATTTCTATATAAAAAAAGTAATTCAAGTTGTATAATTGAGTTAACGCAAAA
>CANRAF010000007.1 GCA_947628535.1 uncultured Bacilli bacterium
ATTTTAATGATGAAAAATGGCTTGTAAATTATACAAAATTTATGCAAATAAGGTATTATATCCCAGAAAATAATTCTTCAAATTGTATAATTAAGACAATAAATAAATGTAAAAAAAATAAAATCAAAATTATAAAATCATTAGATGAAATAAAATTTGATGAAGAAAAAGAAAAGTCTTTTGAATCAATAAAAATGAAATTTGAATTAAAAAAAGAAGATGAGTTTAATTATAAATATGATTATTTTTATTAAAATGTTAATATTAGTTGACAAATTTCCAACTCAAATAGGTAGATTTTAACTAAAATAAAATGTACAATTTTAGGTGTGAGGTGAAAAAATGAATAAAAAAATAATTATTATAGTAGCTATTTTAATAGTTATAGCTATATGCATAAGCTTTTTTATGCTATTAAATAACAAAGAACAAAATAAAGAAGAAAACAATCAATCTCAGTATGAGAATCAAAATGATAATACTTTAAATAAAAGCAAAGTTTTAGTTTTATATTTCTCTGCTACAGGTAATACTGAAAAAATTGCAAAATATATAAAAAATGCTATAAATTCCGATATAGTAGAAATTATTCCAAAAGATGAATATACAAGCGAAGATTTAGATTATAATAAAGATTGCCGCGCAAATAAAGAGCAAAATGATGAAAATGCAAGACCTGAAATCAAAAATACTATTAACGTTAAAAACTATGATACGATTTTTTTAGGGTACCCTATTTGGTGGGGAACAAATCCTAAAATAATACTTACTCTACTTGATACTTATGATTTATCTGGTAAAACTGTAATTCCTTTTTGTACATCAGGGGGTTCAGGAATAGAGAAAAGCGAAAGTGATTTAAAAGATTATAATTCTAATATTAACTGGAAAAGTGGAAAAGGTTTTTATAGTTCTACTAAAGAAAGTGAAGTAGATAACTGGATTAGTGAACTAAATATTAATTAATTTTAACTACCTAAATTGGTAGTTTTTATTTTAAAGGACATGTGCTATTATAATACTAGTTATGAAACTTATTACTATTGGAAGTGATTTTAATGCGTAGTATTAGTAAATATTTCGAAAATAAAAAAATAGATTATGATAAATTATTAAAGTATGGATTTATCAAAAATAATGATGCTTATATTTTTGAAAGAAAAATAGAAGATTATTTTAAAATAATAATAAAAATTTCAAATGAAGAAAAAACTTCGAAAATAATTGATTTAGAAAATAATAGTGAATATATTCTCGCAGATATTGAAAGTGTTTCTGGAAGTTTTGTAAATAAAATTAAAAGGCAATATGAAGATTTATTAAATGACATTGTTAAATGTTGTACTAATTTTAATATATTTAAAAGTGATTCTTCTAAAAAGATAATAAAATATGTAAAAGAAAAATATAACGATGATTTAGAATATCTATGGGAGAAATTCCCTAATAATGCTATATGGAGAAATAAAACAAATAATAAATGGTATGGACTCTTAATGACAATATCTGAAAGAAAACTTGGAATTGATTCAGATAAAATAATTGAAGTTATTAATTTAAGATATCAAAAGTTAAATATTGAAAAAATGATAGATAATAAAAGTATTTTTAAAGGACATCATATGAATAAAAATAACTGGATAACTATTAAACTTGATGGAAAAGTTAATATAAATCAAATATTTAAACTAATTGATAATAGTTATGAAATATCTTTAAATAAAAAGTAAATAGAACACAATTTGCTTTTTTTAATTTATAAATATATAATTGAATAAAATAAAGGAGATTTTTATGAAAGAGAATAAAAAGAAAATAGTAATCTTTATATCAATTATTTTAATATTACTTGTGTTTTTAGCAATTTGTTTTATTACAGATAGTATGTATAAAAATGATAATTTAATAAAAACAAAAGAAAGTTTAATTACGAAGCAATATTTATTAGAGAAAAATTTTAATACATCAGGTTATACTATTGAAAACCCTAATATTATACTTGATCCATATGATAACTCTCCCCTATCAGCTTTAATTTTATTTGAAACTGATATTAAAGTGAGTCCAAAAGTTATAATTGAAGGTAAGGATAAATTATCAACATATACTCATGAATTTGAAAAAGAAAAAGAGCATTATTTACCTATATATGGCCTTTATCCTAATAAAGAAAATAAAATTATAATAAAATATGATGAAAATGGTAAAAGTATAAAAAAAGAAATCACTATTAAGACTTCTGAACTGCCTAAAGATTTCATTTTACCTACAAGTGTAAAAAAAGAAGAGCTTAAACTTTCTAATGATTTATACTTTTTCACACCTTCCAGTAAAGGATATACATGTGCCTATGATGTAAATGGAGATGTAAGATGGTATTTAAAAAATTATGCTTTATGGGATAATACTAGACTTAAAAATGGACATATATTAATAAGTACAGAAAGAAGAGTTAATACACCATATTATATGAGTGGATTATACGAAATTGATATGCTTGGAAAAATATATAAGGAATATAGCCTTGAGGGAGGCTACCATCATGATTATTTTGAAATGGAAAATAGTAATCTTTTAGTAGCCTCAGATGATTTTGAAAATGAATATGGTACAGTTGAAGATTATATTGTTGAACTTGATAGAAAAACTGGAAAAGTTGTTAAAACTTTTGATTTAAAAAATATATTAGATATGAAAGATACTGGGAATGAAAATTATACATCTTATGATTGGTTTCATAATAATTCTGTTTGGTATGATAAGAAAACAAATTCTATTACTCTATCAGGAAGACATCAAGATGCTATTATAAATATTGACTATGAAACTTCTAAAATAAACTGGATTATTGGTGATTCAACTAACTGGAGTGAAAAGTATAAAAAATATTTCTTTAAACCTATAGGAGATGATTTTGAATTTCAATGGAGTCAGCATGCTGCAATGATTACTCCTGAAGGTTATGTCTTTGTTTTTGATAATGGTAATAATAAAAGTAAAGATAAAAGTAAATATGTTAAAGCAGAAAATAGTTATTCAAGAGGAGTAATGTATAAAATTGATACAAAAAATATGACTATTAAACAAATATGGCAATATGGAAAAGATTTAGGAGGAAGTTTTTATTCACCATATATATCAGATGTTGATTATATTTCTAAAGACCATTATATTGTTCATTCTGGAGGAATTGTTTATGTAAATGGCAAGAATTCTAATCAACCTGCTGGTTTTACAAATAATGCTAAATTAAAATCTGAAACCATTGAACTTTTAAATGATAAAGTTATATTTGATATGGTTCTTCTAACAAATAATTATAGAATAGAAAAAATGAGTTTATATAGTAAAGACGTTTATAGTCCTGTTAAAGGAGAAAAACTAGGTACTTTAGGGGAAACTCAAGTGGATTCTATAAGATATATTCCTTTTTCAAAAATAAATAAAATAGATAACGAATATAAAAAGCATAATATATCATTTGTTAAAGAAGAAGATAGATTAGTATTTACAGGACAATTTGTTAAAGATGACGAGGTAAATATTGTTCTTTATAAAAACTTAACATTTAAAAAGTATCATGTAAAAATAAGTAAACATCCATATACAGCATTATGTGTCGATGTATTTACAGATGAAGAAAATGAAAATGGTATTGTTGTTAATAAATATATAAATAGTGATGGATTAAATGGTAAATATTCTTTATATCTTGAAATAAATGATAAATTATATGATACTGAAAAAGTAGTGAATTTTTAAAATTACTTTACTTAAACTTAGCTTTAATATGTATAATTATATTAATAAAAGGAAGGTGAATAATTTGAAAGATAAAAAAAATTTAATAATATATTTTAGTAGAGCTGATGAAAATTATGCTACAGGTTATATTTCTAAAGGAAATACAGAAGTAATTGCTGAATATATTAAAGATTTAACAGGTGCTGATATGATAAAAATAGAGCCTTTAAATCCTTACTCTAAAGAATATGATTTATGCATCCAGGAAGCAAAGCAAAGACAAATGAGTCATGATGCTCCGATAACTAATGAAATAAAAGATATTAGCAACTATGAAACAATATATATTGGTGCTCCTGTTTACTGGGGTGATATGCCTGAAGAAATGGTAACAGCTTTAAAAAATTTAGATTTTACTGGTAAAACAATAAGACCATTTGTTACTCATGAAGGTTCAGGTCTTGCTAATATTCCAAATCAAATACAAAGTATTTGTAATGGTACTATTTTAGATGGTCTAGCAATTAAGGGAACAAATGTATATAATTCTAAAAATATAGTAGCGGATTGGTTATAAAAATTTTTACATATTAAAACTCTTCATTTGAAGAGTTTTTATTATGCATCTGTTATGTTATGTATAATTTCATATCTTAATTTTATATCATCTTTATCAGTACTTTCTAAAAATTGCATTGAATCTTTTTTAGTTTGAAGAAGTATTTTATAATCTTCTTTAACATTAGCAATTTTAAAAGTCATATCACCACTTTGTTTAGTGCCAAATAAATCTCCATGACCTCTTAGTTTGAAATCTTCTTCACTTATTTCAAATCCATCATTAGTTTTAGTCATAACTTTAAGTCTTTTTGTATCACTATCACTTATTAAAATACATTTAGATTTTAAATCACTTCTACCTACTCTACCTCTTAATTGATGAAGAGTTGAAAGACCAAATCTATTAGCATCAAATATGACAATCATTGTAGTATTTGGAACGTCAACTCCAACTTCTATTACTGTGGTACTAATTAATATTTGAATATTGTTCTTTACGAATTCATTCATTATTTTATCTTTATCTTTTCCTGATAGTTTTCCATGAACTACTCCAATATTATAACTATTTCCAAAAACTGATTCCATTTTATCTTTAAGTTCATTAACTGTTGTCAAATCTAAGTTTTCAGATTCTTCAATTAATGGTGCAATTACATATATTTGGTGAGATGCTTTAAGTTCCTCATGCATCATATGAAGTACATCTTTTATTTCTTTATTTGATTTTAAATAAGTTTCAATAGGTTTTCTACCATTTGGTAAAGTTTCAATTACAGATATGTCCATATCTCCATAAATTGTTAAAGCATAAGTTCTTGGTATTGGAGTTGCTGACATATATAAAACATCTGGCATAATACCTTTTTCTTTTAAAACAGTTCTTTGCATAACACCAAATCTATGTTGTTCATCTGTTATGACAAGCCCTAAATTTTTATATTCAACATCATCTTGAATAAGAGCATGGGTTCCAATTACAAGATTAATTTCTCCGCTTTTAAGTTTTTCATGAATTTCATCTTTTTCTTTTTTTGATAAGGAACCTATTAAAAGTTCCATTTTAATATTAGTATCTTTTAAAAGCTCTTTAATATTTTCAAAATGTTGATGTGCGAGTATTTCTGTTGGAACCATTAAAGCCCCTTGATAGCCACTTAAATAATTAGCATATAATGCAATAACAGAAATAACTGTTTTACCACTTCCTACATCCCCTTGGAGTAATCTATTCATTCTCTTTTTAGATTTTAAATCCTCTAAAATTTCATTTAAAACTTTATTTTGATCTTGTGTAAGTTTAAATGGTAAACTTTTAATAAGTTTATTTAAATCTTCTTCTTTATAATTTCTATCAATACCATTTTGCATGTTTTGGTTTTTTATTTTCAAATAATTTATTTTAGTCATAAATAAGAAAAGTTCTTCATATTTTAATCTAATTACAGCCTCTTTTAATTTTTCCATTGTAGAGGGATTATGAACAATATTAAGAGCGGTTTTCTTATTTAAGAAATTATATTTTTCTATATAACTTTTAGGAATATAATCTGTAATTACACTACTATATTGCATAAGAGCAGTATTAATAAACGATCCTATATTTTTAGAAGAAAGACCACTTGTTCCATGGTAAACACTTTCTATTTTTACACCTTTTGGTAAAAGTCCCATTCTTATTTCCGATGCTAAAATTATATTTTTAGATTTTTCATATTTTCCAAAGACAGTAACATTTGCTCCTACTGTTAAAGAACTTTTAAGAAAAGCTCTATTAAATATTGATACTCCTACTACTTTACCTTCACTTGTTACTACCCTAACATTCATTTTATTTAAATTACCCTTTAATCTTATCAAGATTGGTGCACTATCTACTTTTCCATCTATTATTACTTTATCAAGTTCTTCCGCTTCATTTAAATTGCTTCTCACAATCTTTTCATATCTAAAAGGATAATGGGAAACTAAATCATCGACATTTTCTATACCAAGTTTTCCAAATAACATATTAGTTCTTGGACCTATTCCTTTTACTTTATCTAAACTAATCATAAGAACCACGTCCTTTTTCTTACAAATTATAACATATTTTTTATATTTTTTCAAAGTTTTTTTTATTTTTCTAAAGATTATTTTTTTTAATTTTTTTATCTAAAAATATTGACAAATACTACTTTTTTAATTATTATATATATCACCAATTCGACTTAGGCGAATTGGATGCTAGTATCACACTAGCCAACCCCTTTTTATTCTTTTTATTGAAGCCGTCCTCAGGGGGTACGGCTTCTTTTTTATTGACAAATAAGTCTTTAACATAAAATTTTTTGATTTTATTTATCTGTTTATATGGTATACTAAATATAGTAGACTAGAGGTGAATTAAATGAATAAAATGATTAAACAGTTTTTAATCTTTTTAGGACTTGTCTTTTTATATGCTCTTTATTCTAGTATTGTAATAATGGCCTTAAAAGATTTTGGTTTAAATTTATATTCACTATCTGATAAAATACAAAACATAGCTTTAATTTTGATTGATATAAGTTTTATGTTTATTATTTATTTTATATATAGAAAAGAGTTAAAAAAAGAGTTTACAGCTTTTATTAAAAATTTTAAAGATAATTTCTTTTTTGGATTAAAATGGTGGTTAATAGGTTTAATGCTTATGGTTTCTTCAAATATAATTATTAATCTTATTTACTCATCACCTGCTTTAAATGAACAATCAGTTCAAACTATGCTTAAGCAAATGCCTATTTATGTTGCTTTCTCTGCCTGCATTTTTGCACCTTTTTGTGAAGAGATAATATTTAGAAAGTCTTTAGGAAAAGTATTTAAAAATAGCTTTATCTTTATTCTTGTTTCAGGATTGTTGTTCGGTCTTGTGCATAATTTAGATGGCCTTGGTACTCTTCAAATGCTTTATTTAATTCCTTATGGATCGTTTGGTTGTGTTTTTGCATATATGTATAAAAAGAAGAAAAATATTTTTGTTTCAATGACTTTTCATTTTATTCATAACTTTTTATTAGTTAGTTTGTCACTACTTTTTATGGGGGTAATGTGATATGGCTTCAAGATATGAAAGAAATGAAATGAAAAGAAGAAAAGAAAGGCAAAAAAAGAAAAGGAGTTGGATTAGAAAATTTATGATATTCTTGTTAATTGTTATTGTATTACTTTGTTTATATGGTAAATTTATTGAACCCAATTTACTTATTATAAATGACTATAGAATAGTTGATAAAGACTTACCTCAAAGTTTTGAAGGCGTAAAAATAGTTCACTTTTCTGATGTTCATTATGGTGTAGGATTTAATGAAAAAAGATTAAAAAAATTAGTTAATGAAATTAATAGTTTAAAACCAGATATTGTAATTTTTACTGGGGATTTAATTGATAAGCGTTATAAAGCTACAGATAAAGATATAGAAACTCTAATAAAATATTTATCAAAAATAGATTATAATTTAGGAAAGTATGCGACTATAGGAAATCATGATTTTTATAATGAAAATTATAATGATATTATGTACGATTCACAGTTTACAGTTTTAAAAAATAATTATGATACACTTTATAATAAAGATAATAAACCTATTGCTATTTATGGAATTGATAGTGTTATTTATGGGAACCCTAAAACAAATACTTTAAATGGGGAAGTACTTAATAATATAAACTATAAAATAGTTATTTTGCATGAACCAGATTATACTGATGAGTTTATTAATAATACTGACGTAAATTTAGTTTTAGCAGGACATTCTCACAAAGGTCAAATAGGGCTTCCTGGAATTAGACCATTATTACTTCCTAATGAGGGGAAAAAATATTATAATGCGCATTATAAAGTAAATGATAAAGATTTATATGTAACAAATGGTGTTGGAAATACTAAAATTGATTTTAGATTATTTTCTACTCCAAGTATTAATATATATAGATTAAGCTCAAAATAAAAAACAAGAGAATTATTATTTAATAACTCTTGTTTTTTTAATTTCTAAATTCAAATTCAAAATCAAGTATTCTAACTATATCTCCTTGTTTTGCTCCCATGCTTTCTAACTTTTCATCTACTCCCATTTTAGTTAATTTTTTAGCAAATCTAAGTATTGCTTCATCTGAATTAAATTTATTCATTCTAAATAATTTTTCTATTTCTTTTCCTTTTAAAACGTACACATCACCATCTTTTTCAATAGTGAAAGGATCTTCTTTTTTATATTTATATAAAACATAATCTTCAAAATCTTCTTCGTCTTCAAGAGGAGTTATTTCTATTTTGTCTAGTAGATTAGCCATGTAAATTAATACCTTGTCTAGTCCTTCATTATTAAGAGCAGATACTTCAAATATTTCTTTATCTTTTACTTTTTCTTTAAATTTTTTTAAATTTTCTTTTGCTCCGGAAATATCCATTTTATTAGCAATTATTAAACTTTCCTTTGTAAGTAATCTTTCATCAAAATCTTTTAATTCTTTACAGATTTTTTGGTAGTCTTCAAAAGGATCTCTTCCTTCAAAACCAGACATATCTACAATATGAGCAATTACTCTAGTTCTTTCAATATGTTTTAAGAACTTATCTCCAAGACCTTCTCCAAGTGATGCTCCCTCGATTAATCCTGGAAGATCTGCTACAGTAAAACTTCTTCCATCACTTGTTTTAACAACTCCAAGGTTAGGATTTAAAGTGGTAAAATGATAAGCTGCTATTTTTGGTTTAGAGCGAGATATTTTAGATAAAATTGTACTTTTACCAACACTTGGCATACCAACAAGTCCAACGTCTGCGAGAAGTTTTAATTCAACTTTTAAATACCTTTCTTCCCCAGGCTCTCCCTTTTCAGAAAAATTAGGTGCTGGATTACTTTGGGTTTTAAAAGCAGTATTCCCTCTACCTCCACGTCCACCACTAGCAACAATAAATTCTTCGCCTTGTTTTTTCAAATCACATACAAGTAAATTAGTATCATTATCTTTTACTATTGTTCCTGGTGGAACTTTTATTACAATATCTTTAGCACTTTTACCATTTTTATTCTTTCCTTCTCCGTTTGCACCCTTTCCCCCTTTTATTATTTTATTAAATCTTAGGTCTACTAAAGTTCTAAGTCCTTCATCTACTTTAAAAATAATGTTGGCTCCTCTACCACCATTACCTCCGAATGGTCCTCCTAACTCTACATATTTTTCTCTTCGAAAGGCAGTACATCCATCTCCTCCAGAACCTGCTATCACTTTGATATTAACTTCATCTACAAACATAGTATCACCTCAATTTATGTATGAATTATATCAAAAAAAAAAGAAAACATCAAATATTTTCTTTTGCAATCATACTCATTACTTTCTTAAATTCATCTATGTCTGTTACACTTTCTACCATTCCATCATTTTCTTTTAGGAGAGTATACTCATCGCCATCTATTGCTATACAATAAATATAATGAATATTATCAACATTTATTTCTTGACAAATTAAAAATTCTTTATCATCTAAAACTATAGTTTTATCCATTATCTTGCACCCCTTTTTGTTAGTTCTTGAAAATCTTCATAACTATCCTGAGTTATTGGAGCACCTGTTTCTTTAGCATAGTCTATAAAATCTTGGTAAGTAGTTCCATGTTCTTCACTTTCGTATTCGTTTAGCTTTTGTTCATCTATTTGAAGGTTATCAAAATTACTCACATTAGGATTTTCCAAACCAGAATTAGAAAAATCATATTGAACAATCCCTGCAACTCCAATACCAAAAGTCATAACTAAAATCATAGCTCTTTTTACTAATTTTCGTCTTACTTCAGTTTTTAAACTTTTTTCTTCTTTTTTTAATGGTTGTTTTTCATATATACCATATGATAAAGGCTCTTCCCCATATTCTCTTTCATCTAAATGTTTAAGGCCATTATTATATTCTTCATTTAATAATTTTTGCATTCTTTTATAATTTTCATTTACTATATTAATTGTTTTTTCTTCGTTATCCATAATTTACCCTCCTATTTATATAATAGCATATTTATTTTATTTTTCAACATTTTTTTATATATTTACTATTATTGTAGTATCTTATTTTTAACATTTACAAACATATCTTTAGATATAGTTATTTCGTATATTTCATTTTCTTTATAATTACCTTTTACTTTTAAATATAAATAGTTAGTAGTATGACCATAGAAATAATCACCTTTTTTTGTTTCAATTAAAATTTTTTCTTTTTTTCCAACATTTGATAAATAATAATTAGCCTCTAAATCTTCTGATAACTCAAGAAGGGTTTTTGATCTTTCTTTTTTTTCTATTCCACCAATATGTCCAGTCATTCTCGCTGCTTTAGTTCCATCTCTTTTAGAATAAGGAAAAACGTGAACTTTAGCAAAATTTATTTTTTTGATAAATTCTATACTTTCAGCAAAATCTTCTTTACTTTCCTGTGGAAAACCTACTATAACATCTGTAGTGATTGATATATTTGGTCGTACTTTTCTTACTTTTTTTATTATTTTTTCAAATTCTTCTTTAGTATATTTTCTATTCATTAATTTTAAAACTTTGGCACTACCACTTTGAAGAGGAATGTGTAAATGATTACATAAAATAGGGTTTTTTAAAAGATTAAAGAACTCTTCATCTAATTCTGTTATTTCAATTGAAGATATTCTAAGTCTTTTTAAGTTAGGTATTTCAAGTATTTCTTTAAGTAAAGTAGAAAATTTTATTCCTAAATCTTTACCATAATTACCTGTATGAATACCTGTTAAAACAATTTCTTTATAACCATTATTAACAAGATTAGTTATTTCTCTTAAAACAGTTTCTTTATCTTTGGATCTACATTTTCCTCTTACAAATGGAATAATACAATAAGCACAATAATTTTCACAACCATCTTGGATTTTAACAAAGGCCCTGGTTCTGGTTTCTACATTTTTTATTTCCATATTTTCAAAAGGAACAGTCATAATATTTCCTTTTGATATAATTTGCTTTTTAGTTTTTAAATGTTCTTCTACTAAATCAACTATATTAGATTTGCTATAATTACCTATTACAACATCAATTCCATCAAAATTATAATCTTTAGCACTTTCAACAAAGCAACCACATACTACTGTACAGTTTCCTTTGCCTTTTATACTATTTATTATTTTTCTATCTTTTCTATCACTATTATTAGTAACTGTACAGGTATTTACTATATAAATATCGCAGTCATCATTAAAATCACATATTTCATAGCCTCTGTTTTTAAAGAGACTTATTATAAACTCACTTTCATAAGTATTTACTTTACATCCTAGAGTATATATTCCTACTTTCATGATTTTCACTTCCTTTAAAAAATAAATTAGATTACTCTAATTTATTCTTAAGCCTTTTAAGTTCTGACAAAAAGTCTTC
Source organism: uncultured Bacilli bacterium (assembly GCA_947628535.1). Taxonomy (GTDB): domain Bacteria; phylum Bacillota_I; class Bacilli_A; order RF39; family UBA660; genus UMGS1449. The sequence continues at coordinate 11,731 of CANRAF010000007.1, forward strand.
TGTCTTTTTTATTTCATCTTCTAAGTCTTTTGGTTTAATAGGTCTATTTAAGTCTTCGAGAACCTCATCACCAGTTTTTTCTTTTTTTACTTCTCCACTATAAAAACCAAATACTGGAGATATAACCTCTGAATTTTTAAATCTTTTAGGACTATTATCTTCAAAAATTGGGTTATTTACTTTTACATCTTTATTATCCTCATCAATTACGTTTTGTTTTTCAACATGTTTTTGATATAACTCTTCTAAAGTAATAGCAGCATCTCCCTCGTCTTCTAAAACTTTGTCATTTTTTTCATTGATATCATGAGATGCTTGAACAAGTTCATCATAACTTATAATTGATTTTTCTTCTTGTTCAGTTTCAAAATGAGTATGATCTATTAAATCGTTAGGTTCATCAATTAATTTTTTGGTTACTTCTTCAAGTTTTTCTTTAGCCTCTTCTTGAACATTATTATCTTCTACATAAACTACTTCATTTTCCTTTGAAGCGTCTTCTAAAACTTCAACACGTTCTGGTTCATTATAAACTGGCTCATTATTTACTAGCTGGTTGTTAGAAAACTCATCATTTGTAGTAACTTCAGGCTGAACACTAATATTGTTTTGATAATTAGTATTATTTTGCTGATTATTAGTTATATTAGTATCTTTTTGAACCTGATCATTTTTTGCTTTATCTAAATATTCGATTTCTCTTTTTAATTGTTCTTTTATTCTTGATTTTGATTGCAATTTTTCTATTATTACAATCACTAATAGTGCAAGAAGGATAACTCCTACTACTGCTATTATAATAATGAAATTTTCTCTACCAAATTCATTAATAAATTCCTTCATAAAATTCACCTTTTTTCTGACTTTTATTCTAACATGAAACATTTAGTTTTACAATAAAAATATTTAGTTTAATATGAAAAAAAGACTCTAATAAAAGAATATTTTTAGTTAATTTATTTATACTGTTATTACCTGAAAATAACTTTATTCACTGAATTTAATAATTTATTATATTTTTGCTATAAAAAAACAATAACTCAAGTATTAGAATTATTGTCTTACAAATTTATTATATTTATCTATTGTTTTATCTGATAAATCTGTTGCTTCTAATTTTTCAATTAGTTTCTTTTGTTCTCTTGATAATTTTTTTGGCGTTACTACATTAACAATAACATAGAAGTCTCCACGGCTATGGTAATTTACATCTTTTATTCCCTTTCCTTTTATTCTATGTTTATCTCCTGAATTAGTACCCGCGGGAATAGTTAAAGTAACTGTTGAATTTAGAAGTTTAACATCTTTTTTACATCCTAAAATCGCTTCTGTAATAGTAATTGGAAGGTTTATATATACATCTGCTCCGTCACGCATATAAAAGTCATGTTCTTTTACTTTAAATTCAATGTAAAGGTCACCATTTGGTCCGCCGTTTAAAGATGCTTCTCCATAACCAGAAAGTCTAATTCTATTTCCATCATCTACACCTTCGGGAACTTTTACTTCAACTGTTTTTACTGTTTTTACTCTTCCCTTTCCATGACATTTAGAGCAAACTTTATCATAAGTTACACCTTCACCACCACATGTAGGACAAGTAGTTTTAGTAAGAAAACTTCCAAATAAAGTATTTTGTTTTGAAGTTATAGTACCACTTCCATGACATTCTTCACAGGAATGTTCTCCAAAACCACCTTTACCTTTACATTCAGGACAAGTATCTGTAGTAGTAATTTCTATTTCTTTTTTGGCTCCGAGAGCAGCTTCCATAAATGATACTTCCATTACTAAAAGACTATCATTTCCTTTTGATTTTCTTCTACTTGATGATGAAAAGCCAAATGGACTACCACCCATACCAAAATCAAATAAATTTTCAAAAATATCGGAGAAATCAAAACCAGAAAAGTCAAATCCACCACCTGCAGAACCTCCACCATTTTCAAAGGCTGCATGTCCAAATTGGTCATATTGTTTTCTTCTTGATTCATCTGATAAAACAGCATAGGCTTCCTGAGCTTCTTTAAATTTTTCTTCTGCTCCAGGTTCTTTATTTACATCAGGATGATATTTTTTTGCTAAACGTCTAAATGCCATTTTTATATCTTTATCAGAAGCATCTTTTGATACTCCGAGTATATCATAATAATCACGTTTTGCCATAAACTACCTCTTTCTTATTTTGTTATTTCTTTAAACTCTTTTAAAGTTTCTCTAAACATTTCAAGTGCTTTATCAATAGTATCATCATTTACTATATCAATGTCAACTTTTTTTAATATTTCAAGTGGAAAATCACTTCCCCCACTTGCTAAGAATTTCATATAATTTTCAAGGGCACCTTCTTTTTCTTCTAAAATGTCACTTACTATTTTTGATGCTACTGCAATACCAGTTGCATATTTATAAACATAGAAACTTGTATAGAAATGGGGAATTCTTGCCCATTCTAATTTTATGTAATCATCACTTATAACTTCATCAGTAAAGTATTTTTTATTTAAATCTAAATATGTTTTAGATAAAAGCTCATCTGTTAAAACTTCACCTTGCTTCTCTAAATCATGAATTAAAAGTTCAAATTCCGCAAACATAGTTTGTCTTATTAAAGTTGTTCTAAAGTCCTCTAAAAGGTTATTTAAATAATAAGCTTTTTCTTCTTTTGTTTTTGCCATTTTACTGCAGTATTTATTTAGTAATATTTCATTTACAGTTGATGCTATTTCTGCTAAAAAGATAGGATAGCCAGCATCATGATATTCTTGATTTTTATGAGAGTAGAAACTATGCATAGAATGTCCAAGTTCATGAGCCACTGTCGAAACATCAGTAAATGTTCCTTCAAAATTTAACAGAACATATGGAAGAGTGTCATAACTTCCCCATGAGTAGGCTCCTCCGCGTTTATTTTCATTGTTATAAACATCTATACAGTTACTATCAAATATCTTTTTTAAATCTTCAATATAATTTTTACCAAGAGGTTTTAAGGCCTCTAAAACAAGATTTTTAGCTTCTTCATAAGTATATTTTTTATCAAAATTATCTACAAGAGGAGCATAAACGTCATACATATGAAGTTCATCTAATCCTAAAATTTCTTTTCTTGTTTTCATATAGTCTTTCATAATATCAAGATTTTTATGAACTTTTTCAATAAGATTTAAATATAATTTTTTATCAATATCATCTCCATAAAGAGACATTTCTAAAGGCCCTTCATATTTTCTAGTATTTGAAACAAAGAAATTACTTTTTACATTACCTTTTAAAAGTGAAGCAAAAGTATTTTTAAAGTTATTGTAAGAATTATATAAACTTTCAAAGGCTTCTTTTCTTACTCTTCTATCTTTTGATTTTATATAAACTGAGTAATTACTATTAGTAAGATTAACTTCTTTTCCTTCTTCATCTTTAATATCATTAAATGTCAAATTAACATCATCTAAAGCTCTAAAAGTATTTTCAGAAATTGCAAAAACTTCTCCAAGTCTTGCCATCATTTCTTCCTCTTCTAATGATAAGATATGATCTTTTTCACGGAATAAATCTTCAAACATGAATTCATATTTTTTTAAAGATGGATCCTCTTTGATAAAACCTTTTATTTTTTCATAATCTTCTTCTAAAACTTCAGGAGTATAAAATGCTAATTTTTCAAAAACAATGTCTCCAAGTTTATCTATTTTACCCATAACTTCTTCATTTTTTGAAACTTTTTTGTCTTCATCAAATTTCATATGTGAATAAACTATTAATTTATCTAAAATACGCATTAAGGAAAAATATTTATCAGTTACAATTAGTAAAGTATCTTTATTTTCAGTAACTCTTCCTTTATATTTTTCTAACTCTTCACATTTTTTCTTTACTAGTTCAATATCTTTATTTACTGCTTCATCGTTTTCATAAATTTGAGATAAATCCCATTTATATTTATCGCTTACTTCACTTCTTTTCATAACTTTTGACATAATTTCTCCTTTTCTTTTTATATGCCTTAAGCCTTACTAAAATGTAAGGCTTAAAACTTTTTATTATTTTTATTTTTCTTCAAAATCTGCTTCTTTTACATCTTCTTTATTTTCAGTTTCAGTATTGTTTTCAGTAGCTGTTTCTTTATTTACTTGTTCATATACTTTAGCTGCTAATTTATATGTTACTTCTTGAAGTTCTTCTTTTTTCTTTTTAATATCTTCAATATCATCTTTTTCCATAGCATCTTTTAATTCTTTAATTTTATCTTCTGCTTCTTTCTTTTCGTTTTCGTCTACTTTATCTCCAAGATCTTTGATTGCTTTTTCAGTTTGGAAAATCATTTGTTCTGCATCATTTTTAGTGTCAACTTCTTCTTTTCTCTTTTCATCTGCTTCACGATTTGCTTCTGCTTCTTTTACCATTTTGTCAATTTCTTCTTCTGAAAGTGAAGTGCTAGATGTAATAGTAATTGATTGTTCCTTATTAGTACCAAGATCTTTAGCAGTTACGTTAACGATACCATTAGCATCAATATCAAACTTAACTTCAATTTGTGGTACTCCACGTGGTGCAGGTGGTATGTTAGTAAGTTGGAATCTTCCTAATGTTTTATTATCTGCTGCCATTGGACGTTCACCTTGAAGAACGTGAATATCTACTGCTGGTTGATTATCTGCTGCAGTTGAGAATACTTGTGATTTACTTGTTGGAATAGTTGTATTTCTATCAATTAATTTAGTCATTACATTTCCAAGTGTTTCAATACCAAGTGAAAGTGGTGTTACATCAAGAAGTACAATGTCATTTACATCTCCAGTTAAAACTCCACCTTGAATTGCAGCACCCATAGCAACAACTTCATCTGGGTTAACTGATTTATTTGGTTCTTTTCCAAGTTCTTTCTTAATTAATTCTTGAACCATTGGAATACGAGTAGATCCTCCTACTAAAATAATTTGGTCGATATCTTCTTTTTTCATACCTGCATCTTTTAAAGCATTTCTAACAGGTGTTAGAGTTGATTCTATTAAATCACGAACTAAATCTTCAAATTTAGCACGAGAAAGTGTCATATCTAAGTGAAGTGGCCCATCTTCTCCTTGAGTTATGAATGGACAAGATATTTGAGTTGAAGTAACTCCTGATAAATCTTTTTTAGCTTTTTCAGCAGCTTCTTTAAGACGTTGCATTGCCATTTTATCTTTTGATAAGTCAATACCATTTTCTTTTTTGAATTCTGCTATTAAGTGTTTAATTATAACTTCATCGAAATCATCTCCACCTAAGTGGTTATTACCATTTGTCGCTTTAACTTCAAATACTCCTTCTCCAAGTTCTAGGATTGAAACATCAAATGTTCCTCCTCCTAAATCGTAAACAAGTATTGTTTGCATATTATCTTGTTTATCTAAACCATATGCAAGTGATGCAGCTGTTGGTTCATTAATAATTCTTTCAACTTCAAGACCTGCTATTTTACCAGCATTTTTAGTTGCTTGTCTTTGAGCATCATTAAAGTATGCTGGAACTGTGATAACTGCTTTAGTTACTTTTTCTCCTAAATAACTTTCGGCACTATTTTTAAGATCTGTTAAAATCATTGCAGAAATTTCTTCTGGAGAGTATTTCTTACCATCAAGTTCAACTTTTTCTTTTGTACCCATAAGTCTTTTAATACTACGACAAGTATTTGGGTTTGTTTCTGCTTGACGTTTAGCAACATCTCCTACTAATTTTTCTCCTTTTTTAAAGGCTACAATTGAAGGTGTAGTTCTATTACCTTCTGGGTTTGGGATAACTTTAGCTTCCCCTGCTTCTAAGACTGCTACACAACTATTTGTTGTACCTAAGTCTATACCTATTATTTTACTCATAAAATCTCCTTCTTTCCTATTCATTTATTATAACCATTGCTGGCCTTAAAACTTTGTCTTTATATGTATATCCTTTTTGATATACTTCTAAAACTGTACCTGATGGTTTTTCTTCATCTTTTCTCGTAGTAACTGATTGATGATAAACTGGATCAAATTCTTTTCCTAAAGCATCTATTTCTTTAACATCATTTGCTTTAAGAATATCAAGTAAATTGTTGTAAATTAATTTAAATCCTTCTAAATAACTTTTTAATTCATCAGATAAGTTTTCTTTGCTTATTACTCTTTCAAAATTATCAATTACTGGAAGTAGTAACATAATAATATCAGCATTTGCATATTTCAAAATATATGAAACTTCTTCATCTTTTCTCTTGCGATAATTTATTAAATCTGCTTTTGCCCTTAAGGTTTCTTCTTCTAAAGATTTCATTTTCTCTAAAAGCTCTAAATCATTTTTATTTTTTTTACTTTTCTTTTTCTCTTCTACTTTTAAAGTTTCTTCTTTTTTTTCTTTTTCTTCATTTTCATTAGGTTCTAAATTTTCTACCTCTTCATTTTTCATTTCTTCTTTTCTCTCCATATAATCTCCTCACTATTTTTTATCTATATTTTCTTTGATGTAGTTAAGTAAAGATACAACTTTTGCATACTCCATTCTTTTGGGGCCAATTATAGCAATAGTACCTTCTTCACCATCTTTATTATATTTTGTTTTTATAATGGTTACATCTTCATCTACATGTGATTCATTTCCAATATAAATATTGATATCTTTATCATCTTCTTCAATAGTATGAAGAAGTTTTTCATCATCAAGTTTGTTAAATATTTTTTTAATCTTATCTACATTATTAAATTCGGGTTGATTTAAAATTTTGTTTTTGCCAACAAATGATACATCATTTTTAATGGCGAAATCATTAAAGACATCATAAAAGGCATTATAAATTGCTTCATGTTGTTTAACATATTCACTAATAATTGGCTTTACTTCAAATTCTAGTTTTTCTTTTACTTCATTAATTGGAGTACCTACTATTAACTTGTTAATTAATTCTACTGTTTTTTGAATGTCTTCAAGGCTGACATCTTCTACTTTTATCTGTTTATGTTCAATGTAACCTTTATCTGTAATTATTATTGCTATAAGTCTGTCAAATTCAAGTGGCAAAACCTCTACTTTTTTTAGTTTATTATCTTCAGAACTTGAGCCTAGAACAACTGAGGCATAATCAGTAAGTTCTGAGATAATTTCCAAACTTTTTTTAAGATAGTCATTTATCTCAAGTTTGTTGTTACTAAAAATAGTTTGAAGTTTTAACATCTCTTCTCCTGTCATCTCTTTAGGTTTCATCAGGTTATCTACATAATAACGATATCCTTTCTCACTTGGTATTCTCCCAGATGAGATGTGAGTTTTCTCAAGATAACCTTGTGCTTCTAAAGTAGACATTTCGTTTCTTACTGTCGCTGACGAACAATTAAGTTCATCACAGATAAGTTTAGAACCAACAGGAGTTACGTTTTTGACATACTCTCTAATAATGATTTCTAAAACTTTTTCTTGTCTTTTTGAAAGCATATGCAAACACCTCTTTTAGCACCGCAAAAGGTCAAGTGCTAATTCCATTATAATAGTATGCTTTAGCATTGTCAATATATGAGTGCTAATTTTTTTAAATTTTTTTACATTTTTTAAATTTAGTTGATATATAAGGGTATAAATAGAATTTTAAATAAAAAAAAATAATATACTTTTTATTTAGTATATTATTTTGAGTTATTTTATTATTACACTGGTTCCTATTGAGGCCTTATTATACAAATAACTTGCAACATTATATGGAAGATTTATACATCCGTGTGAACCATTATATTTATATATAGTTCCTCCAAATTGCCAGCGCCATGTAGCATCATGAAGTCCTATTTGATATCCCCTATCTATTAGCATCCAATAATTTACATAACTTCTATAATCAGGCCCTACCAAATAAACTCTTCTTGCTTTTCCAAGAAGCTTATATGTTCCTTTAGGAGTATCATGTGTTCCTTTTTGTCCTGTTACAACTTTTGATGAAGTAATAAGTTTTCCATTTTTGTAATACCACATTTTTTGAGATTTTATTGATATAAGAATATAAGTTGTTTTTGGTTTTTTAACAAATTTAGCAGTATAGGTAAATGATTGAGTTTTATAACGGGTTATAACTTTACTTTTACTTATCCTTTTACCATTTGTATACCAACCCTTAAACAGATATCCAGACTTAGGTTTAGCATACATTATATGTTTATGTTTACCTGCATTAGTTTTTTGATAATATGATGATACTGTACCACCAGTTCCTGCTTTTATTATAGCAACTCTTTTGGTTTTTCCATAATTATATTTTATATAGGTAGCTGGATTATTTTTAGCATTTAAAAGCATTAAAGTTTTACTACCAGTAACATATATTTGTTTCATGTTATTGCTATATGCATAAACATATTTTATTTTTGGACTATTAACCATATTTAATCTATCTATTTTATTTTTAGATACCGAGATGTATTCAAGTGCTGGGAAGCCATTTATATCAAGTTTTCCATATAAGTTTTTACCATTCCAATATATTTTTTTTGCCCTTCCAAGTCCATCACCTATAGAATTTGTATTTTTAGGGAACCATGTTTCTGAAGAACTTGTTTTATAAGATGAATTTACTTTTTTACCATTTTTCTTTTTGGCATACGTTTTATTCAAAAATAATGTTATTTTCTTCTTTTCATAAGAACTTGTCAAATATTTAACACTTGTAGAACCTGGGTAATATGTAAATGCAATATGAGATTTTGATAGAATTTTTACAGACGGATTAAAATATATGTGTTTAAGTTCATCTTTTTGGATAGTGGTATATTTAACTCCATCATATATGTTGTAACAATCTGCAAGAGGGTCTATAGTTATCCATTTACCATTTACATAAGCTTGAACCCATCTTGAATTAATAGTAGTTTGAGTTATATTGCTTCCCCATGTAAGATAATCTTCTCTAGCATTTTTATTATAATAACCTCCTACTTCTCTGGCAGGTATCCCCTCACTTCTAGCAAAAGCAATAAGCATAGAAGCATAACCATTACTTCTAGCACGAACTTTTTTATTAATGTCGTATTCATAAGTTAATAGATAATATGGGTTATCGTAGTTTCTTCCTGAAGAATTTAAAGCATAAATTCTACTTGGTGATGAATAATAATAAAAATTATCAACAATCCAATCATGGAATTTATAAAGTTTTTCTTCATTTGTTAAAGTAGTATTTCCTTCGAGAATGACATTATCAGCAAAGTTTTGAATTTTAGTTTGTTGCGTCGTTGTAAGAGATTTATAGTTTGTAGCATATAAATCTTTTAGATATTTATCTGTATATCTAGCACGGCTAACTGAAGATAGACTAGCAGCACTATTATACATTTGTTGATTTTGAACTTCACGAGATGTAAGAGTTCCATAATTTTTAGCACTTACTGTTACAGTAGTTAACGCAGTAAAACATAAAAAAAGAGTGAATAAAATTCTAATAAATGTTTTTCTAGCCATTTTATCACTCCCTTTATTATAGTTATTATATCTATATTTATAATATATTATATTAAGGGTTTTTGTCAATTAAAAGTATTTTTCTGTGTAAAATATAGACAAATTTTTATTTATTATTCGGTTGTTATTACAAAACAAGTTGAAAACAATTTACTAGCGTCTTCAAATTCAAATGCTATGAAAAATAATCTTTCCCTTTTGAGACATTAATTATATCAACCAAAAATAAACTAATATATCTCACCATTTGAAAAGAAATTTAGGCATGAAAAAAAATAAGTTCAAAGAACTTATTTTTCTAGTTTTTGGACATCTAAATATACTTCTATATCATTAATATTATATTTATTTTCTAAAGAAGTATCTTTTATTAATTCTACCGCTAAAGTTTCATCTTTTATGTATGATGCAAAATCTTTTAATACTTCTTCAAAATATTCATCAGAGTTATAGTATAATTTTATTCTATTTTCAATATCAAAATCTTTTTCTTTTCTTAGATTTTGTACTTTTGAAACTACTTCCCTTGCTATACCTTCTTTAATTAAATCATCTGTAAGAGTAGTATTTAAAATTATGAAATTATCATTTTCCATTGCTGCTCTCATACCTTCTTTAGAAGATATTTTGATATCTATTAAATCTTTTGTTACTTCTATATCATCAAACTGTAAGGTAAATCCATTTCTTAAACTATTTATTTCTTTTTCTGTTAAATTATTTAAATAGTTTACAAAATCTTTCATTTTACTTCCTAAAACTTTACCTGCTTCTTTGAAGTTTGGTTTTACTATAAAGTTCATATATTTAGATAAATCATCTTCAAAGATTATATTTTTGACATTTAATTCTTCTTTTATTAAATCATCTAATCCTTTTAAAATATCTTTAGATTTACCATCTAATATTACTTCACTTAAAGGTTGTCTAACTTTTATTTTTTCTTCTTCACGAACATTTCTTCCTAAAGAAATTAAATCTCTTACTAAATCCATACGTTTTTCTATATCTTCGTTTATTAATTTTTCGTCATATGTTGGATAATCTGAAAGATGAACAGATTTTTCTCCAGTTAAGTTTTGATATATTTCTTCAGAAATAAATGGTGTTATTGGCGCAATTAACTTAGATAATCCTTTTAATACTTCATAGGTTACATAGTAAACACATTTTTTAGAATTATCAAATTCACTACCCCAGAATCTTTTTCTATTTCTTCTTATGTACCAATTAGATAAATCTTCTGATGTAAAGTTAGTAAGTTCTTTTACTACTTTGTTAAGATCATACTCATCAAAGTAATTAGTAACGTTTTTAACTAATTTATTATATTTAGAAAGTAACCATTTATCTATTTCTTCAAGATCATTATATTCTACTTTGTACTCTCTTGGATCAATTTTATCTATATTAGCATAAAGAGCAAAGAATGAATAAGTGTTTTTAAGAGGATTAAAGAATTTAGAGTGAACTTCTTTAAGTCCATTAACATCAAATTTAAGTGGTGTCCAAACTGGTGATGTATATGGAAGATAAAATCTAACTGTATCAGCACCATATTTTTCCATAGTTGTAAATGGTTCAACAATATTACCTCTTGATTTACTCATTTTTTTACCTTCTGCATCTAAAAGTAAATCGTTTACTAAAACGTTTTTATATGGTGATACTCCTTTTACAAATACTGATATTACAAGTAAAGTGTAAAACCATCCTCTTGTTTGATCTATCCCTTCTGCTATGAAATCTGCAGGAAATTGTGTTTCCCAAAGCTTTTTATTTTCAAATGGATAATGATACTGAGCAAATGGCATTGAACCTGAATCGAACCAGCAATCAATAACGTCATCTACTCTAGTCATTTCTTCATTACATTTACTACATTTTAAATGAATATTATCAACATATGGTCTATGAAGGTCAATATCATCATTAACTTTTTCTACAGCTTTTTCTATTAATTCTTTTCTTGAGCCTATCATTTCTATATGACCACATTTACATCTCCATAATGGAAGTGGTGTCCCCCAGTATCTATTTCTAGAAATAGCCCAGTCATTTAAATTTTCAAGCCAGTTTCCAAAACGTTTTTCTCCAACATAAGATGGGTACCAATTTACTGTTTTATTTGCTTCAATTATCTTATCTTTTATTTTTGTTACTTCAAGATAAAAACTTGGTTTTGAATAATAGATAAGTGGTGTTGAGCATCTCCAACAATGAGGATAATTATGTACTATTCTTTGTTTTTTAAATAGTTTATCTTCTTTCTTTAAGTATTCTATTACTTCTTTATCAGCCTCAAAAACATTCATGCCTTTCCATAATCCTTCTTTATAGCATCCATCTTCTCCTACAGGGTTAAGGTATGGAAGGTCATATTTTTTACCAACTTTGGCATCATCTTCCCCAAAAGCAGGTGCTAAATGAACAATACCTGTACCATCTTCCATAGTTACGTATTCATCACAGGTTACATAGAAAGCTTTCTTTGAAACATCTAATCCTTTTATTAGTTGTTCGTATTCTACACCCTCTAAATCTTTACCTTTATAAGTTTCAAGAATTTTGATATCGTCTCCGAGAACTTTATTGGCTAGTTTTTTAGCAATAATAAATTTATAACCCATTGATTCTACTTTTACATATTCTTCATTTGGATTAACACATAAAGCAACATTAGCAATTAGAGTCCATGGAGTTGTAGTCCATACTAAGAAATAAACGTCTTCGCCTTTCTTTTTCATTGTTACTGTTACTGTATCTACGCTTACTTCTTTATATCCTTGGGCAACTTCATGTGATGCAAGTCCAGTTCCACATCTTGGACAGTAAGGTACTATTTTATGTCCTTCATAGAAAAGTCCTTCATCAAAGAATTTCTTTAAAATCCACCATTCTGTTTCTATATAATTATTATCATAAGTTACATAAGGATGGTCAAGATCTATAAACTGTCCCATTTTTACTGTTAAATCGCTAAATGCTTTTTCATTTTTCCAAACACTTTCACGGCACTTTTTATTAAATTCTTCAATACCATATTTTTCAATATCACCTTTGTTTTTAAAACCAAGTTCTTTTTCGACTGCAAGTTCTACAGGAAGTCCATGGGTATCCCAACCTACTTTTCTTATTACTTTGCGTCCTTTCATAACTTGATATTTACAAATTGAATCTTTAATAAATTTAGCGACCATATGGTGAAGTCCTGGAAAGCCATTGGCAGTTGCAGGTCCATCATAAAAAACATAGTAATCTTTTCTATTTTCTATACTTTTTTCTAAGATATTTTCATCTTTCCAATATTTAGAAAACTTACTTTCAATTTTACTAGGGTCTCCTTTTTCTAATTGTTTAAACATATTATTCCTCCTTCAAAATAAAAAGATGGAACCAAAGGACGAGATAAACCCGCGGTACCACCTTATTTTACTATAATTAGTCTTATTTGCGATAACGAGCATACCGTTTTTATTTTTGATAAAAAACATCAGAAGTGATCTAAAATATATTTGTTTAACTAGCTCTCACCATACCTAGCTCGCTTATAAATTTCTATATTTCCGTCTTCATCATTTGCTTTTTTATGTATGATAACACATCTTATTTTTATGTGCAAGTATTTTAAAGAATTTCTATATCTTCAATTATTTCTAATTGTTCCATTAAAGCATTTTTTGCTTTCTTCTTATACATTTTTATACTTTGGTTTAGACGCTCTCTTTCATTTTGCATTTTTTCACTTTTTATTAAAGCATCATTTACTATACTACTTGCATTTTCTTTTGCCTCTCTTATTATTAATTGTGCTTCATATTTAGCATTTGCTTTTATTTCTTCAGTAGTATTTTGAATTTGATTTTGAATATATAAATATGAGTTTTCTAATTTTTTTAATCGTTCGTTTTCTAAACGAAGAGCATCTATTTCTTCTTTTTGTTTCTTTATTGTAATGATATTCTCTTCTGTCTTTTTTATGACATAATCTACAAACTCATTAACTTCTTCTTTTTTATATCCATTTGGATCATTTACGAAGTTGTTCATAAATACCACCTCTTAAATATTACCAGTCAAATTCACTTTCTTCTTGTTTTTTTGTTTGTTTACCTTGCCCTTTTTCGTCTCCAGATATTTTTCCTTCAACATTTACATTGTTTGGAGTACATAGAAAAATACCATTTCCTAATTTTTGTAAATCTCCTCCAATTGCATAAACAGAACCACTTAAAAAGTCCACTATTCTCTTGGCAATTTCAGGTGTTACTCTTTTTAAATTTACAACTACTGTATTTCTTGATTTTAAATAATCTGCAATTGTTTGTGCTTCAGAAAATGCACGTGGTTCAAGAAGAATCATTTTATTTCCATCCTTATTTACTTGTTTAAATGTATCTTTGTAATATTCGTCATCACTTGTTTCAACTACAGCATTTTCGTCTTCTCCAATAAATTTTTGAATTTTTTCTTTAAAAGCCATTTTATGTTCCTCCTTTAATTTCCTAATTCTACTTTTTCAAGTTCATAATGATCTATTTGATCTATAACATTATCATCAACTAATGATAAGGCTTTAAATTTATAAGTTTTGCCTTTTTCTATACTATTTAAACCTGCTACTGCTTTACCTAAAAGTTTATTTTTTTTGTCATAAAGATTAAATGTAATTACAGTAAAATCTTTATCTTTTTGAGCAGTTATACTTCCAATTATATAATAGGCTCTTTTATTACTTGGATTAAAACCATCTACAGTATAAGATGGATCATACTCTTCTATTTTACCATAATGATCCTCTGCAATAGTATAATCTTCATATACTAATTTTTTATCTTTAAGAGACATAAAGACCATACAAAGGCCAAACAAAATTATTATTATTGCTATTATTATCAAAGCTATCATTACTTTTTTTTTGCTTGACTCTTTTTTTATCTTTTTCATTTTGTTCACCCCATTTATCTTTTTAGGACATAATAAAAGTATGATATCTTATATATTTATAGTTTATCATACTTTTTTTTTATCTTCAATAAAAATATTATATTTTTTATTCCTTATTTTCTTGTTGACGCATAGGATATTTCTTTTTTTCTTCCATCATATATTCAGTTACTTTTGTTTCTATTTCATCAAGACTTCTTTTGCTTAAATTACTTACATATACTATTTCTTTAATAGTATCTATTTTTACTTTACCCCAAACAAGTCCTGAAATTACTGTTAAATCGTTAAACATATCTGGTGTTATAGAATATAGAAAATATCCAAAAAGTACTCTATCACTTGCTATTAAAAGTCTTTTATTTGTTATTACAAATACTGAAGTAGATACAATATCATAAAAGCTATTATTTCTTTGTCCAACGAAAACGTATTTTACATCTTCCTCTGGGTTTAGATGTTCTTCTATTCTTTTACAGTGCTTTTTTATTCTCCAGGCAACTGTCATTGGATATTTAAATTTAAATCTTTTAGCTTCTTGATAAACGTTTTTCACTATATCACCTTATTTTCTTTTAAGAATGATATGAGTTCATCTGCAGGTACATAACCATTTAATTCTGCAATTCTCTTACCATCTTTATATAGTAAGTTAAGTGGTGTCCCCCATTCATTTTTAGTCATATAATCATCTGTTGCTATAAGTTCGTTATATTCATCTTCTGTAAGTGAACTGATATCAATATAATAAATAGTAAAATCATTAGTTTTTAAAGCTTCTTTAATAGCTTCTTTAAATTGTGTACAATAACTACATGTTTCACTACCTATAAACATAAAGTTGTATCCTTTACTTTTTATAATTTCTTTGTATTCAGAAAGACTTATTGTAAGATATGTTCTACCAATTATTCCTTCTGATTGTAAACTTCTTTCAAATTTATATGATGTTAAATCTCCAGAATATTTATATACTACTTTTCCATCTTTATATTCATAGAAAGTATTTTCTTTTAAACCTTCTACTTTATCAGTAGATTCTAGGATTCCAACTTCAACACCATAATCTTTAAATACATCATTTAATGCTTCTTTAGAATCCTTATCTCCATAATAAATGAAGCCAGAACCTGAACTTATTTCATTATATTCATCCATATCGATTACTCTAATTTTTTCTTTTCCTGTTACTAGGAATGCTAAAACAAATACACCTATTACTATAGCGGCAATAATAACTATTTTTAAATATTTATTCATATTTTTCCTCCTAATTCATATTTATATTTTAATTTTAACACATATTTTATATTTTAGTAAATATTTTAAGCCTTTAATTTGACAATTTTTTTATTTTATAGTAACGTATATCGAACAAGGAGATGAATTATATGCCTTATCCATGGGAATGTTTAGATTGTATCTATATTAATTTTAACGATAATAAATATGGAGATTATTACTGTCAGTACAATCATTATTATGTGGCAGCTGCTAGTCCTAGTTGTAGCCATTTTAGAAAAAGAAATTCTTATATAACTACTGAAGCTTGTAATATATTAGGGTTTGATGAAAACTGTTATTATTTAAAATCTTTGATGAATTTTAGAGAAAATTATATGGCACAAGATGAAAGTAAAAAGCAAATTTTAGAGGATTATGATCTTATTGGACCTGTTATAGCAGAAAAACTTAGAAAAGATGATAATAAAGAAAAAATTGCAGAAATTATGATTGTATGGTATATAAAACCTACTATCGTTTCAATTGAAAACGAAGAATATGATATGGCTATAAATAAATATAGTGAAATGGTAGATGATTTAATGGAGCATTATAACCTTGACAGAGAAACTATTATTAATGGCAAAAGTGAAAAATCTAACTTTGCAAAACAAAGGGTAAGATAAAAAGAGATGAATAACTAAATTAATTATTCATTTCTTTTTTTATATTTTTTTATTTAAACTGATTTAAAATATCTGTAAATTCTTTAGGAGGCTCTACTTCAATATTTATCTCCTCTCCTGTTACTGGATGAATAAATTTGATGCTTTTAGAATGAAGCATTTGTCCAAAATCATTTATTATTTTTCTTCTTCCATAAACAGGATCATTTACTATAGGATATCCAATATATTCCATATGAACTCTTATTTGATGGGTTCTTCCTGTATCTAGTTTACATTCAATTAAAGTGGCATTTTTAAACCTTTCAATAACTTTGAAATGTGTCCTTGCATCCTTGGCATTAATATCAGTTACAGTATATTTTTGTCTGTTTTTAGCGTCTCTTCCAATTGGTGCTTCAATAGTTCCTTTTTCACTACGAAGTGTTCCCCAAACAAGGGCTAAATATTTTCTTTCAATCTTTTTTTCTTTTATCATATTAGAGAGCATTTCGTGAACAGAATCATTTTTTGCGACAACCATAAGACCACTTGTATCTTTATCTAATCTATGAACTATTCCTGGTCTTATTGTTTTTTCATTTGAAATACTGTTAAAATGATGCACTAAACCATTTACTAAAGTATGTGATAAATTACCTACTGCAGGATGAACTACTAATCCACTTGGTTTATTAATAACCGCTAAAAAATCGTCTTCATATTTTATGTCTAAATTCATTTCTTCAGGGCTTACATCTATTACTTCAGGTTTAGGTTCATCAAAGGTAATTACATCACCTTCTTTTACTTTAGTGCTGGAACTTATAGGTTTATCATTTATATAAACACTTCCCTCTTTTATTAATTTAGCTATTTTACTTCTTGAATAATCTGTTACATTTGCTAGATAAAAATCTATTCTATCTCCTGTTTTTTCTGCTATTATTTTCAAACTTATCACCTCTTAAATAATCTACTATTAAAAGTAAGACTCCTATACAGATAAAAATGTCTGCAAGATTAAAAACTGGAAAATTATAGTTAAAAATATTAAAACTTAAAAAATCAATTACTTTTCCATAAAATATTCTATCAAATAAATTCCCTAAAATACCTCCTGTAAGCATAGCTAAAGAAGTAAACTCTAATTTTGATTTTACATCTTTTATCAAAGATATATTTATATATAATAGTACTAAAATAGCAATAATAATTAGTATTATTCCATATCCAGAAAATGAAGAAAAGGCTGCTCCATCGTTTAAAACTTTATCAAGTGTAAAAAAGTTTCTTATTACTTCAATAGGAAAATAATTCTCAAAATTAATAACTACTATTTTACTTATTAAATCTAATAAAAAAAAGATAAGGCTTACTACATAAAACTTCTTTTTCATGTTATCACCTTATCTATTATAGCATGGATTAATATATTTGAAAACTTTTATATTCTAACTAAAATAACATCTTCTCCAATTCTTTCAATTTTATCCCAGCTTATCTCTGTTTCATTTTCATTTGATCTTAATTTTAAAAATTTTTTATTATCTTCGAGAACTAGAGAAATGAGTTTCCCACTTGAATCTAACTTAACATCAATTATATTTCCTATTCTTTTTCCCTCTAAATTAACTATATCTTTATATTGTAATTCAGATAAACGCATACTCTTCACCTAGTTAAGTTTATGCTTTATTTACTAAGACATTTACTTTAAATTTTCACTATTATCATTATTTATGCTAACCTTAATTTTTTTAACTTGCTTTTCTTTTCGTCACTTACTCTTTTTGAATCACAAACTTTTGATATCGTTTTATTATGAACAAATTTACTTAATTTGGCATTTTTGAAAAACTTATAAGTTCTATCATAGTATTTTATAAATGAGATAGAAAGTGCCCATGAAATAGCCATTTCTACATAGTAATCATTAGATTTAATGCTTTCAAACATTTTAAAATTTTCATCTAAATATTCTTCTTCTATATAATGGTCAAGTATCATTACTATCATAAATCTAAGTTCAAATTCTTTGTTACTATTTTTATACTTTAAAATAAATTTACGAAGCTCTCTTTTTTCTTTATTTGAAAATTTTAACGAAGCACAGAATATATCACATATAGCCCAGTTATCTATTAAAGGAATAAAATTTCCAATGTAATCTTTGATGCTTTCAAAAGATCTTTTAGAAAAACATATTAATAATCCCTTTAATAAAACTTCTTCATAATAATTATTATCAATGTTATTATATAAATCTTCAAAATCATACTTTTTTAAAAGACTTTTTGCATAATCTTTTAAAACTGGGACTTTAACGCCAATTATATTATTTGTATTTGGACAAAGGCTTTTATGAAATTTTTGATAGTTTTTATCTTGAAATGAAAATAAATCCTTTTTTATTTCTTTTTTAAAATTCATCTACTTGTCCTTTTTTATTTAATGTTTCTAAAAACTTAATAATTTGTTTTACACATAAATCAAACTGAATATTTAAATCTTCTAAAGACATTACTTTATATTCATTTCCAAGTTTTTCGTAATACATACCTTTTTTACCCTTTTCTATATCTAAATTAGCATTTTCAATATATTTTTTTATTAATTCTTTGTCGAATTTAGCATCCTCTAAATCATTTATATTATTAATACAATCAAAACTTTTGAACTTTTTAACTTTATTATGTTCTATTAAGTATTTATCATAAACATAAAAATCCCGATGTTTTTCGTATCTTATTTTTTCAATTGGTAAGAGTACTTTTTCATCTTTAAATTTAATACCAATCAAATGAGTATTTTCATCATATATATAATAATTTTGAAAAACATAACTATTAAAGTATCTATCTGTTAATAAATGAATTAAGTAACCAACCATAACAGGATTATATAAAGATTTTTTATATTTTAGTAGGAATTTATAAGGATTTGCAGTTCCTTCTACTCCTTCTTCACCATTTCTAAAATGACTTGATCGGTGTCTTTTATCTACTGTTAAATCTGGGAGAACACTTCCGATCATTACCATATCATTATCTAAATTAAATACCTCATTTACTTTATTTGCTATAGCCATATGCATTTTATGAGTTGGCATGCTATTCGCCTCCTACTACTAAAACAATTTTAACAAATTTTTCATATTAAATCTATGATAAAAATAAAAAAGTATTTAATTATACCTATTAACTATAAATAAAATTAAATACTTTTCTTACAAATGGTTGAATAAAAAACAATTGACTAATAAGTGCAAAAGGAAAATTTATTACTACTGTTTGTAAAAAAATTGGAATAAAATAAATAAAAAAATTACCTAAATTAAAAGTTGAACTATTATAAACAAGTCCTGGAAATATTCCTTGATATAAAATAGTTGCAAGAAAACTCATTAAAGGACACATAATACAAACTGTTACTAAAACAATAGCAGTTTGTATTAATAAATGATTAGAGTTTTTAGGAATTTTACTAAAAACTATTTTTAATGAAAGTGGACTTCCCACAAAAACTGCTGCAAGATATGCAAGTACTAATTCAACTGGGATATAAATTAAAACCTCTTTTAAACTAATGTTTAATATTCCACCATTTTCTATGCTTAAACAGTATATAACAAAAGCTGGTACAGTTATTATTACTGTAATAAAAGCATAAATTAATTTTTGTTTTTTTGTTATTGGCATTATATCTCTCCTTTCATAAATTTGCCCAAAAATAAAACACATGTAGTATGTGTCGTAATCAGATTTACAAGTTTTTAAAACTTAACGTGTTCCGTTTTCATACAAGCCTCATTAAGTATAACATTTTAAAAGAATAATTTTCAAGAAAAAAAATAAATTAAGTGTAAAATATTCTACATCTTATGCGCACCTAAAACGCATATTTCCTTTTAACATTTACTATTAAACCCTTTTGATATATACTCTTATTGTACCTATTTTTTGGGGATGATATTATGGTTAATTTTATAGTACATGAAGAAAATCCAGAACTAAAAACTATGTATGAGACCGTTATATTCAACTTTCTTGGTGGACGGGAAGAAAAATTTAAAATATTTGATTACAACAAGTTTAAAAAAAATTCTTCATGTATAGGAAATATTTATGTTATAGGTAAAGAAAAAATAGAATGTGCTTTAGAAATTGCTGAAGAAATAAGAGCAAATGACGACTGGAATAGTCAAATAGTAATAGTTAGTTCTTTAAATAATGAAAATGAAAAAATGTTAAACAACCAACTATTAATATTAGATTTTATTGAAAGAAGTGAAATAAAAAGTATTGCTGAAAAATTAAAGAGAGATTTATTTATTGCTTACAATATACTAAGTAAAGATAAAACTCTTAATTTTCTCTTGAATGGAGAAATCCATAAGATTTCTTATAATAATATTTTATATATAGAAAAAAGCAATAATAAAAATTATTGTATAATTTATACTAAAGATAATGAATATATGATAAAAGACACGATTAATAATCTTGAAAATATTTTAGATTCTGCTTTATTTATGAAAACTCATCGTAGTTGTATTGTAAATTTACAAAATATAGAATATTACAATTATAGTGAAAATATTATTTATTTTAAAGATAAACAAACTGATTTAATCTCTAGAGATAAAAGGCAATTTTTAAAAGCAAAACTTATTGAAGATAAAACATTAAATTAAAAAAACCTAAATAATTAGGTTTATATAAGTTTATCAATATCTTCCATATCAACACCATATTTTCTAATATAATCATGGTGTTTTTTTAACTGTTTATCACAATAATTAATTATTTCCTCTTTTTCTTTTTCTGATACTTTTACATATTTAATAGCATTTAAGACAAGATGATATCTATCAATTTCATTTTGAACACGCATATCAAATGGTGTTGTAATTGTTCCTTCTTCTTTATAACCATGGACATGCATATTTTTATTTTTTCTTTTATAAGTTAGCATATGAATTAAATTTGGATAACCATGGAAGGCAAAAATTACTGGTTTGTTTGTTGTGAAAAGTTCATCATACTCTTCATCACTTAATCCATGAGGATGTTCTTCTTTAGATACAAGTCTCATGAGATCGATAACATTCAATACACGAATTTTTAGGTTTGTGAATTTACTTAAAATATTTTTAGCTGCTATTATTTCTATAGTTGGAGTATCTCCACTGGATACTAAAACAAGGTCGGGATTTTTTGACGAGCAGCTTATAAATTTTAACTCTCCTACTCCTTTTTTACAATGCTCTATTGCTTCATACATAGAAAGCCATTGTTTGCTTTCATGTTTAGAGGCAATAATTACATTAATGTAATCTTTTGTTTTAACGCAGTGATCAAAAGTTGAGAGTAATGTATTAGCATCTATAGGGAGATAAATTCTTGATATAGAGGGCTTTTTTGTTGCCAAATGATTTAAAAAACCAGGATCTTGATGAGTAAAACCATTATGATCTTGTTGCCAAATATGAGAGGTTAAAATGTAATTTAAAGATGAAATTGGTTTTCTAAATGGAAGTTCTTTACTTACTTTTAACCATTTAGCATGTTGACTTGCCATAGAATCTATTATTCTAATAAAAGCTTCATAAGAATGCATAAAACCATGTCTTCCTGTTAAAAGATAACCTTCGAGTAATCCTTCACAAACATGTTCTGACAGAATAGAATCTATAACTGCTCCATCTTTTGATAGAAGTTCATCCGATTGTAAAGTTTTACTATTCCATTTTTTAGAAGTTTTTTCAAAAACATGATTTAAACGATTTGATAAAGCTTCATCTGGACCGAATATTTTAAAATTATTTTTATTAAGAGAAATTAAATCTCTTATGTAACTGCTTAATACTAACATATCACTTGCAGTTGTCTTTCCTGTTTCTACTTTTATTTGATAGTCTTTAAAGTTAGGACAATTTAACTCTTTTAAAAGAGCACCTCCGTTGGCATGAAGATTAATACTCATTCTTTTTTCATATTTTGGAAGAACACTTCTTATTTCCTTTTTTAAAGTGCCATTTTCGTCAAATAATATATTTGGTTTATAACTTAAAAGCCATTTTTCTAAAAGTTCTATATCAGATTCATTATTTATAGCTATAGGTACTTGATGAGAATGAAAAGAGTTTTCAATCATTTGTCCATTTACTTCTTTAGGACATCCCCATCCTTTGGGACTTCTTAGTATAAGAACTGGAAAAGTTTTAGTCTTACCTTCTTTTAAATTTTTAATATCAATAACTATATTGTCCATAGCTATAGCCATTTTTTCATGCATTCTTCTTGGATCACTTCCTGATACAATGTATGGTTTATAGCCATGACTTTTGAAAAAATAAGTTAAATTTTTATCAGTTTCTCTTCCCATTATAGTAGGACTTGCAATTTTATAACCATTAAGATGAAGAATAGGAATGACGGTTCCATCCTTTTTAGGGTTTATAATTTTATTAATGTCCCATGAGGCCTGGAGTGGTCCTGTTTCTGCTTCTCCATCTCCAATAACACAGGCAACTATTAAATCTTTATTATCAAGAACGGCTCCATAAGCATGAGATAGGCTATATCCAAGCTCACCGCCCTCATTTATAGATCCTGGAACATTTGGAGCAACATGAGACGATACTCCTCCAGGAAAACTAAACTGTTTACATAACTTTTGTAAGCCTTCTTCATCTTGAGTAATCTTTGGGTAGATACTAGTGTAAACTTCTTCTAAATAGGAATTAGCAATTATTGCCTCTCCTCCATGTCCAGGACCAGAGATATACATCATATTTAAATTATATTTTTTTATTATTCTATTTAAATGGGCATAAATAAAGTTTTGACCTGGTGCTGTTCCCCAGTGCCCTATTATCTTTTGTTTTATATCACTTCTTTTTAGTTTTCTTTTTAAAAGAACATTATCTTGTAAGTATAACTGGCATGCTGATAAATAGTTAGTTGCCATCCAGTAATAATTTATTTTTTTTAACTCTTCAAACTTTATTCCCTTACCCATTTTTATCACTTCCTATTATATATAATTATATATCATATTATTAGTTTTAACAATAAATCTTTTTTTTATTTTAAAATATGTTTTTAAAGTACATAAAAATTAATTTATTATTTAAATACGACAATCTTCTATTTTTTATATGTAAAATATCACAGATAATTTTTGTTAAAAATTTGTCAATATTTTAATAAAAAGATAAAAAAACAAACAACTTTTCTTGAATGTTTGTTTTTTATATAGATTATTTCCTTTTATTAAAAACAAAAAACTTACTAAATACATAATTTAATATTACTATTATAAACTGTACTATTATTTTTGATATCATATCATCTATATGAAGAGGACTTGTTAAAATAAACATTGTAAACATCTCTATAAAAAGAGTAGTAAGTCTTGATATATAAAACTTTATCATTTCTTTTAATTTGTTAGTACCTTTTTCTTTTGATTCAAAAACATATTTTTTATTAGTTACAAATGCAAAAAGTACTGCGAGAATCCAAGAGATGATATTAGATATTTGAATATCAAGTTGTGTAGGATTATTAAATATAAATTGCCTAATTAAATAAAAAGATAATAAACTAACTATTGTTGTTAAAACCCCAATTATAAGATAATTAATTATTTCTTTTTGTTTTTTATATAGATTTTTTATCATTAGATATTTTTTCCTTTACTATATAAATAGGTCTATTTTTGGCTTCTAAATACATCTTACCAATATATTCTCCAATTATTCCAAGACAAAATAGTTGGATACCTCCGATTAGTAAAACACATGTTATGATTGTTGGATAACCTGGAAGATCAATTCCAAAAAATAATTTTTGAATAATAATTATTATTAAGTAAAATAAGGAGAAAAATGATAAACCAAATCCTATAATTGTTGCAAGTCTAAGAGGGGTTGTAGAGAAGGACATTACTCCTCCAATTCCATATTTAAAAAGTTTTAATGGACTCCATTTAGTGGTACCATTGGCTCTTTCATTTGGAACATATGGAAGATAACAAGTGTTAAAGCCTACCCAAGAGAAAATTCCTTTTGTAAACCTACAATACTCATCTAAAGATAAAATAGCCTCTTTAACATTATTTCTAAACATTCTAAAATCACTGGCACCTTGTTTTAATTCTACTTCAGAAAATTTGTTCATTACTTTATAAAAAAGAGATTTTATTTTAGATATCGATTTTCCTTCAATACGACTATTTTGATAATAACAAACACAATCACAGTCTAAATCTTTATCCAATATTTCTGCCATTTTAATAGTAAGTGATGGTGGTTGCTGCATATCTGCATCTATTAAAACTGTATAATCTCCTGATGATTCTTTAAGCCCTGCATAAATAACAGCTTCCTTCCCAAAATTTCTAGAAAATGAAATTACTTTGGTTTTAAATGTTTTATCTTTAGTTATTTCTTTTAACATTTTCAAAGTATTATCTTTAGAACCATCATCTATAAAAATAAGTTCAATATTATATTTTTTATTGTCTTTATAAGTTTTTAAAACATCTTTAAAAAATAGTTTTACGTTTTCTTCTTCATTATAGCATGGTACTATCATTGATATTTTTTTCATTTTTTCTCCTCTTTTCTAAAACTATTACTAAGGCAAAAAGTATAATTCCTAAAACAGAAACTTTTTTTCCTATATTAAGTAGTGGTGCTTCGTATTTAATAGTTATATCGTGATATCCTTTTTCTATTTTGAAACCTATAAACGACGTATTTACTATTTCATACTCCACTTTTTTTCCATCAACATATATATTATAACCCTCATCATAAGGAATGGAAAGAGTAAAATAACCATTTTCTCTTGCATTTACTTCTCCTGCTATAATATCACCTTTTGTTTTTTTCTTATTAATTATAAATTCATCATGACCATTCTTAATATTTTTTACTAAATTATAGTCAAGGGCATAAACCTTGATATTAGAAATAATATACTTACCTTTAGAAATTTCAATATCTAAAGTATCAGTATTTGATAGCATATACCCAAAATCATAATTTTCGTTATGATATTTCCAGCTTTTACATGTGAGTTTATTGATAGAATCATTTATTCTTATATAAGTATCCCCATCTTTACAATCTTGAGAATATTTCATTTCAAAATTTATAATTAATATTTTATCTTTAAACTCATCATTAAGTTTTAATTTATAAGTTTTATCATCGTTTAATTCAAAACTATAGCTATCTTTAAAATTATATATTTCTTTAGTAACATCTTTTAAATTAGTTTTATAACTTGAAGATGGTGCATCCTTTAAAATAGTATAATTAAGTAAAGCTTCTACATTATAAGGATACTTTAAGTTATTAAACTCTTTTTCACTCATGAAATTATAATTTACGTATCCTAGGGAAAAGACATCTTTATTTTCGTAACTTTTAACGTTTTTACTTTCATTTACTTTTTCATAACCAATTGGAGCATTATCATTTGATATATAATATCTATTTGCAAAATAGATGTTAAATAAAGGATTAGAAACATCACTAAAAATAGACTCGTTTCTATTAGGATTTTCTGTATTAAAAGTATTCCAATAAAAGTTTTTGTAATATTTATTAGTAAGTGATGAGTACATTGTTGTTTTATACATATTTATATTCCTTATATTATTTGCATTATAGGAAAGATTTGTGTTATCTACTGTTCTATATAATGAAGTGTTTTCCTTATTTATTTTTGAGGTTATATAATCTATTTCTTTATCGTACTGATTAGTTAAAATATCTTTTTCTGTAAGTTTATCATAAGTATTTACTCCAAGAGAAATAGAAAAACTAATAATTGCTAAAGTTATAACAAGAGGCATTATTTTTTTCTTTTTAAAATAGAAAGCTAAAAATCCTAAAGTTATTAAAGAGTCAATAATATATAAATATCTATATTTATAAAAAATACATCCAAGAACACTTACAATTACAAATGTAATAACTACTTTTTTTAAAACTTTTTTATTCTTAGGTAAAGTATTTAACATATAACCTACGAGTAATAAAGCAAGCGGAATAAAAGGAATAAAGACTTTTCCATTTAAATACATAAATCCATTTAAAATATAATTAAAAATTGGAAATGTTATGATTAATGCAAATATTATTCCTAAAAAGCGAATGTTTTTTTTCTTTGAAAAAATGCTATAAATTACTGAGAAAATAAATACTGCTGTAAGGCCAAGAGAATAACTGCTATATAAAATATTTGAAAAATTAATATTTGGAATTAATAACTCTAAAAATGAGATGGGATCTTTTACTTCAAAACGACTGTTTAAAATAGCTTTAAAAGTTGGAAGTAATAATACTCCTGCTATCAATATAGGAATTATAAAACGACTTATTAACTTAATACTTTCTTTAAAAAATACCCCTATTTTGATTTTTTTCTTATCAAGCATTAGAAATAATCCATACAAAAATACTGTAATAAGTGCTGGAATGCTAAAGAAATAACTAGTAGTTATAATTAATAAAAGACTAATTATTAAAAGAGCAGATTTTTTATCATTTAAATATCTTTCTACTCCAAAAAGTGCAAGTAATAAAAATGGCATATAATTTATAAACATAATATGTCTATGACTATGAAGAATTAGAGGAGTTGCCATGATAAATAAAAAGCTTGTAATAAATCTTATTTTTTTATCAGTAAAGTGATTTGATATAAATAAGTAAAATAAAATAGAACTTATTACTAAACTTATAATTATAGTGGTTTTTAAAAATACTTCTATATTTAGAAATGGTAGAAAGTAAGACAGCATTATTATTGGATTAAAAAGTCCATAATAAGAAAAGTTAAATATGTTTTGTCCCATTCCTAAGTTAAAAGCAAAAGATGGGAAGAAGTTTTTTGTATCGTAAAAAAGTTCTCTAAAATACTCAGGAATTAGATAATGTTGTTTAGAAAAATCTATTTCTGATCCATAAATATAATTACCGTTTTTTAAAACGATAAAAAATATTACAAAAAAAGAAGCAATAATAAGAAGAATGTTTAAGAAATCTGTTTTACTGTATTTTTTCATATTATCACTTCCCAAAATAGTCTTATCATAATATTACTATGTTTAAAAACCTTTGTCAAACACATTAATTTTAAGTACTTTACTTAATTTAAAGCTGTTTCCTAACTCTTTGAAGAGCATTTTTTTCAAGACGAGATATTTGAGCTTGACTTATTCCTATTTCTTCTGCTATTTCCATTTGGGTTTTACCTATAACAAATCTTTGATCTAAAATAAACTGTTCTCTTTCATTTAAATTAGATATAGCTTTATCAACCGCAAGACGAATATCTAAATCTTGTTTAGAATCTTTATCTTCAACTTGATCGAATAAATAAATAGTATCTCCTCCATCATTATAAATTGGTTCAAAAAGGCTTACTGGAGGTTTTAAAGCTTCTAAGGCCTGAACTATGTCTTTTTCTTCGATATCAAGTTCTTTAGCAAGTTCAGCATTAGTAGGTTCAATTCCATTTTTTACTACTAATTCATCTTTTAGTTTTAATACTTTGTAAGCAACATCTTTAATACTTCTACTTATCCTAATGCTTGAGTTATCTCTTATATATCTTCTTACTTCTCCGAGAACCATAGGAACACAATAAGTTGAAAATTTTACTCCATATGAAAGATCAAAATTATCAATTGCTTTTAAAAGTCCTATACACCCCACTTGAAATAAATCATCCATATTCTCATCTTTTTTATTAAATCTTTTTAAAATTGATAAAACAAGTTTTAAGTTACCATTAACAAGTTGTTCTCTTGCACTTGTATCTCCCTCATTTAATTTTTTAAATAGTTCTTCCATTTCTTCACTACTAAGAACATTTATTTCACTTGTATTTACTCCAGTTATTTCTACTTTATGTTTGGCCATATAAAAACTCCTTTCATATCTATAGTGATATCAAAAGAGTTTTTTTATTCATTTTTAAATTAATTTAAAATTTAATATTTTTCAAATTTAAACTGGCATTATATATATCTTTTTTTGATAATGAATCTTCTTTTTCGTTTAAACTGTTAATAGCATCTTTTAAAGTAAGACTCTTCTTTATCATTTCATCTATTAAAAGAGCTTCGATAGAAATAGGTTCTTTATCTTTTTTATTTTCTTTTGCTCTTTCAATTACAAAGGTATATTCTCCGAGATTTGATTTATCATCTTCTTTTATTTTTTCAATTACTTCATTAATAGTTCCGTAATAGTTTTTTTCATGAAATTTAGTAAGTTCTCGTGATACACTTATTTTAGAGTTTTCAATATTTTGATTTAAATATTCAAGGGTTTTTAAGATTCTTTTTGGAGATTCATAAAATACATAAGTTTTAACATTACTTTGGTTAATTTCTTTTAAAATATCTTTTTTTGTTTTCTCATCTCTAGGAAAGAATCCATAAAAAGTAAAATTCGTAGTATCAAGACCACTTATAGAAAGGGCTGTTATTAAAGCAGAAATACCTCCGACTGCAAGGACAGGTATTTTTTCTTCTTTAACTTTTTTGACAAGGATACTCCCGGGATCTGAAATACAAGGAGTTCCTGCATCTGATATTAAAGCAATATTTTTTCCATCTTTAAGATCTTTTATAATTCCATCTACTTTTTCGCTTTCATTAAATTTATGATAAGATACTAATTTTTTCTTTATTCCAAAGTGATTTAAAAATTTCATACTAACTCTGGTATCTTCACATAAAATTAAATCAACATTTTCTAGAGTTTCTATAGCCCTTTTAGTAAAATCGTTTAAATTACCTATTGGAGTTGCAACAACAAATAAATTTCCCATTTAATCACTCCTTAACTATTACTTTGATTTTTTTCTTTTTCATCTATTTCTTTTTTTAATTTATCAAGAACATTTAAGGCTTCTATTGGTGTTAGTTCTAAAGGATTTATCTCTTTTATTTTCTTTTCAATTAAGTTTTCTTCTTTTCTTTCAAAATCTAAAAATAAACTAGTTTGAGTAAAGGCTGTTTTTTTCTCTTCTTTGTTTTCATAAACATTTAAAATTTCTCTAGCTCTTTTAATTATTGAAGATGGAAGATTTACAAGAGAAGCTACATGAATTCCATAACTTTTGTCAACTGCTCCAGGTTTTACTTTATGAAGGAAGATGATACTGTCATTTTCTTCTTTAGCACTAACATGGACATTTTTTAAATTTCTTAGATTGTCTTCTAAAGATGTAAGTTCATGGTAGTGAGTTGAGAAAAGGGTTTTGGCTCCAACGTTATCGTGAATATACTCAAGGATAGCTTGTGCAAGGCTCATACCATCATAAGTTGCTGTTCCTCTTCCTAATTCATCAAATAAAATTAAACTATTTTTAGTGGCATTAGAAACAGCATTATTAGCTTCTTTCATTTCAACCATAAATGTACTTTCACCGCTTACTAAGTCATCACTTGCACCAATTCTTGTAAATATTTGATCAAATATTGGAAGAGTTGCTTTTTTACATGGAACAAACGATCCTATTTGATTTAAAATAACAATAATTGCCAGCATTCTCATATAAGTTGATTTACCACTCATATTTGGTCCTGTTATTAATAAAATATTAGTTTTTTCATCCATAATAACATCGTTTGGTACATACTCTTTTTTAGAGACAACTTCAACTACAGGATGTCTTCCATCTTTTATATATACGCTATTAGAATCTGTTATTTCTGGTTTAGAGAAACCATTTGTTTCTGCAACAACAGTAAGGGAAAGTATTACATCAAGTTCACTTAAAATACTAGATATTTCTTGAATTTTTGGAATATATTTTTTGACTTCATCTTTAACTTTTAAAAATAATTCATATTCAAGAGAAGTTATTTTCTCTTCAGCATTTAAAATAAGATCTTCTTTTTCTTTTAAAGCAGGAGTTATAAATCTTTCACTATTAGCAAGGGTTTGTTTTCTTTCATAACCAAATTCTTCTTTAACTAAATTAGCACTACCTTTACTAATTTCAATATAATATCCAAAGACACGATTGTAACCTACTCTAAGATTTTTAATACCTGTTCTTTTTCTTTCTTCTTTTTCAAGATTTAAAATAAAATCTTTCCCGCCACTTGATAAATCTCTTAAATCATCAAGTTCTTGGCTATAACCCTCTTTTATGATGCCTCCCTCTTTAATAGTAATTGGAGCATCTTCTTTTATTGATGATTCTATTAAATTATAAAGTTCATCTAATGAATCAAAAGTTCTATCATATTTTATGTTTTCTAAAATCTTTTTAATATCTGGGAGAACTCTTAATGAACTTTTTAATTGTATTAAATCTCTAGCATTAACATTACCATAGGTAATTCTTCCCGAAAGTCTTTCTAAGTCGTATACATTATTTAAAAGTTCGCGTAATTCTTCTTTGTAGATAAACTCTACTAAAAAAGTAGAAATTAAATTTTGTCTTCTTAAGATCTCTCTTTTATCTACTAAAGGGTTTTCAATATAATGTTTTAAAGTTCTTGAGCCCATAGCAGTTTTTGTTTTATCTAAAAACCAAAGAAGTGAGTAAGTTCTCTCTTTTAATCTTAATGTTTCAGTAAGCTCTAGATTTCTTTTAGTGTGAATATCTAAATGAAGAGTACTTGCTTTTTTAATAATACTTGCTTTTTTAAAATGAGATAAATCTCCTTTTTTAGCATCTTCAATGTAGTATAAAAGATGTTTTATAGATGTATTAAGTCTAATATCAGATATATCTTTATAGATATAATCATAATTTTCAGATAAAGCACTACTAATAGTTACAAGAATGTTATAATTTTCTCTTAATGAATCTATTATTTCTCTATCTATTTTAGAATTTACAATTACTTCTTTTAATTCAAGTCTTAAAACTTCATCTATTAATTTTTCTTTACTATAGTCAATAAGTTCAGCATTAAATACTCCTGTTGAAACGTCAGCATAACTAAGAGCATAGCAATGTTCAAAATCATAAATACTGCCAATATAGTTATTAGTTTTTTCATCTAAAGATGAGCCTTCCATTAAAGTACCCTTTGTAACAACTTGGGTAACACCGCGCTCAACTACACCTTTTTTATCAGGTGGTGTAAGTTGTTCACAAATTGCTACTTTATAACCTTTATCTACAAGTTTTTGAAGATAACTTTCATAAGCATGAAATGGAATTCCGCACATAGGAACTTTTTCTCCAAGCCCACTGTTTCTTCCTGTTAAAGCTATTTCAAGTTCTTTTGCAGCAGTATAAGCATCTTCAAAAAACATTTCATAAAAATCTCCAAGTCTATAAAAGATAATTGTATCTTCATATTTATCTTTTATTTCCATATATTGTTTCATCATTGGAGATAATTTACTTCTATCAACGTCACTTCTTTTCATAATACAACACCATGTTTTATTATACTAAAAAAAACTAAATAAATCTATTTATTTAAATAAAGTTTTAAGGAAAAATGTAGTAAAAATGTAACTATTCATGGGATTGTTTGTTATATGTTTTTTAGATAAAAAATTTGAAATTAATTTTTGTGAAATCTTTCACATTTTAATATTTAAATATAAAAACAAAAAAGAAGTTAATAGTTAACTCCTTGTTATAAAAATCTTTTAATTATTAATTTTTTAATTTAACAATATGATGCTCCACCACCATACATGGTTCCTGTTTTTTCGATTATTTCACTATTTATTTTTTCACCATCAAAGGTAACTTCGTATTTTGCATTTGATTTTGAATCACAATCTTGACCCCAATATCTAACAGAATGGCCATCAAATTCTACATTTTCTATTTCATTAAGTATTTCCGCACAATCTTCATCTCTACATAAAGTTTGTGCTGCGTGTTTTAGATTTATAGAATCTCCTACTTTAGAATTTTCATTATAGAAATCCATATCATATCCTTTGCTTCCAGTCATAAAAATTTCTGGTGTTACGATTGCAAAATATTTAGAGTCAATTATATAAATAAAGCCATCAAAATCATCAAGCTCAACACTATCTAATTGATCTACGTTCCCAGCACTTATTGTGTCAATTAAATTGTTATCAAGATATACTTCAAAACTAAATTTAGTGTATCCTTCTCCTTCTTCTTCATTCTTTTTAACTAACTTAATTTTTATATCATGGTTTTTTCCATTAAATGCAACTTTAAGTTGTTTAGATAAATCATCCTTGTTAAATTCTACTTCTTTTAAATCAAAGATATTGCCTTCTACTAATTCTTCGGTTTTTGGAGTTTCTTGATTTGTAGAAGCGTCTACTTGTTTCGCTTCATTATTTTCCCTATACAAATCATAACCAATATAACCGAGTGCTGCTAAAAGCAATATTGCTAAAACTACAGCCAAAACTATTAATCCTTTATTACTTTTCTTATCATTAATTTCTTCCATTTATTTATTCCTCCTATTATCATAATTATATATTTATACTAAAAAATTTGTCAATATTTATTAAATGAAAAACCCACAATATTTTTATATTTTTTAAACAAGTATTAACATTTAAAATGACTATAGAAAATCGCAATAATATATATTATTTTTCTTTTTCAACTTAATTTATTTTTAAAGCCACAAAAAAGAAACCATTTATTTATGATTTCTTATTATTTTATTTACAAGGTTTTATTGTTTCTTTACCACCCATATATGGTCTTAGTGCTTCAGGAATAGTTATACTTCCATCTTTATTATAGTTGTTTTCTAAAAGTGCTATTAATGCTCTTGTAGATGCTAAAACGGTGTTGTTTAATGTATGAGGATAGTAATTACCTTTTTCTCCTTTTATTCTAATTCCTAATCTTCTTGCCTGTGCATCTCCTAAAGTTGAACAACTTCCAACTTCGAAATATTTCTTTTGCCTTGGACTCCATGCTTCTACATCACAAGATTTAACTTTTAAATCTGCTAAATCGCCTGAACAACATTCAAGTGTTCTAACAGGTATGTTTAAATTTCTAAATATATCTACTGTATAAGACCACATTTTATCATACCATTTCATACTATCATCTGGATTACATATTACAATCATTTCCTGTTTTTCAAATTGATGGACTCTATAAATTCCACGTTCTTCAATTCCATGGGCTCCTACTTCTTTTCTAAAACATGGAGAATATGAAGTCATTGTTATAGGAAGAGTATTTTGTTTTATAATTTGATCTTTAAATTTACCTATCATAGAATGTTCGCTTGTCCCAATTAAATATAAATCTTCTCCCTCTATTTTATACATCATAGCATCCATTTCTGCAAATGACATAACTCCAGTTACAACATCACTTCTTATCATAAATGGTGGAATACAATATATAAAACCTTTAT
This sequence comes from uncultured Bacilli bacterium, assembly GCA_947628535.1. Classification (GTDB taxonomy): domain Bacteria; phylum Bacillota_I; class Bacilli_A; order RF39; family UBA660; genus UMGS1449. The sequence goes on from CANRAF010000007.1 coordinate 45,411, forward strand.
CTATCATATAATCTCTAGCATAATTAAGCATTGCTGTAACCAGTCTTGCAGCATCACCCATTAAATAATAGAAACCATTTCCACTTGTTCTCCCACTTGACTCTTTATCAAGTCCATTTATACTTTCTAATATTTCTGCATGATAAGGTATTTCATAATCATATACTTTATTTTCTCCAAATTTTTCTATTTCTACATTTTCACTATCATCTTTCCCAATTGGTACACTTGAATCAATTATATTAGGAATTTTCATCATTATTTCTTTTATTCTAATGTTTTTCTCTTCTTCCTCTTCTTCCATTTCTTTTAACGTGTCATTTATTTTAGATACTTCTTCCTTTATTTTATTTGCTTCATCTATTTGTTTATTTTTCATCAAAGTTCCTATTTCTTCACTTTTATCTTTTCTTTCTTTTCTTAAATTATCACCATCTTGTTTTAGTTTTCTAACTCTTTCATCAAGAGTAAATACTTCATCTACAAGGGGAAGTTTTTCATCTTGAAATTTATTTTTAATATTTTCTTTTACAAAATCTTTATTTTCTCTTATTAGTTTAATATCTATCATTTTTTATCTCTCCTTTATAATTATAATATAAAAAGAATGGTAAGGAGTCATAAGACGGTACCATCCTTTGTTTATCTTTCTTTAAATAACGGTAAGTGCCGGAAACTATTAATTTCTCATCCGGAGTAGATTTCATAAATATTTATATTAGTTTACACCAACCACTAACTCTCTTTGATAAACTCATTTATTACTTATCTCCTTCATCGATTTACATTTATATTTTAACAAAATATTATTTTTTTGTAAACATTTTTGTACTTATCTTCTATTTTTAGCAACTATTTCAATATCACATGTAAGACTTTTTATTCTTTCAATTATTCTTCTTGCTTTAACCTTTTCACTTTTTTTAGAGGTATCTGCAAGATGATCTTCTAACTCTGGTAAAGTCAAATTAGAGGTAAAAAATGTTTTAAGGTTTTCATTCATTCGATATTGAAGAAGAGTTCCTAAAATTTCATCTCTTCCCCAGGCAGTTACATTTTCTGCCCCAATATCATCAATAAGAAGATAAGGAACACTTTTTATATATTCATATTTATCACTAAAAGTTATCTCTTCTCCATCTTGTTTTTGAAAAGATGCTTTTAAAGTTCTTAAAAATTCTGGTAAGTATATAATAGCACTTTTTTCTCCTTTTTTAGCAAGTTCATTAAATAATGCAGCGATAAGATATGTTTTTCCACATCCAAAATTGCCATGTAAATAAAGTCCTTTTTTGCCCTTGGAATCATAATTTTCTAGAAAATCTAAAATATATTTTATAGCCTCTTTTCTTGATATATCATCGGTATATATATCTTTTATTTTTGCATCTTTTAAAGCTTTAGGCATATCAAATAAATTAAGATTTTCTTTGTATTTATTATCTTTTAGTTCACGTCTTTTAAAACGGCAAGCTTTATAAGAAAAAGTTATATCTTCTCCATCGACTTCTGGGAGATTGCAATAACCTTTTAATTCATTTTTGCAATATTTAAGACCTTTACAATTCATGCAATTTTCAAACTCTTCTGCTGAAGAAGAAAGAGAAGATGTATGTTTATATAATACTTCTTTTTTTATATCTAAAGCGTCTGTTATTCTTCTAAAGGAATCTTTGTTTAAATTATTCAAATAATTTTGTTTTAAATTTATATTTTTTTTATCAATTAAATCACTTGCCATTTTCATACAACAATCACCTACAAAAAGTATATCATGAAAAAAAAGATTTGTTAATTATAAAATCTTTTTTTCAAATAACATAAATTAGATTTATTTTTTTATAAAAAATAGCATTATAACAATGCTATTTGACTTGAAAATTGTTTTCCATATATTTCTGAACCAGCATCTTCGTCAATCCAGAATTTAACTTCATAAACTTTATTTTCTTTTCCATTTATATTCCCTTTATACAAAACACCATTATCTGGTATGTTATCAGTTACTATAACTTCATCGTTACAAATTATTTGATATCTAAGACTTGAATAAGGAAGCATTTTATTTTCATCTTTTATAGTATTTACAAGTACCATTTTAAAATCTTTATTTAGATTAGAATAATTTGTAACTTTAAATTTATATCCTTCTTCTATAGCACCCTCTTCATCAGAAGTTGGCAGGCTACTTGGTTTATTAACTCCGTTTGTTAAAGCCATTACTTGAAGATTAGTCCCTATACTTTTTCTTATACTATCTATATCACTATAACTTTCTTTAGTAACTGTTCTTAGAGATGTTGCTAAAAGCAAGAATAAAATTACTAAAAGAATTCTAGTGATTCTAAAAATTACTTCTCTTCTCATATTCTATATCCCCCTTTAAGTAGCATAATTATAACATATTTTTAAGAAAAAGTAAAGTATTTCTTCTTTTTCCTTTTTGTTAAGTATTTTAATTTAATTTGTGGTATACTTTAAAAAAGAGGTGATACTAATGAAATATATTTTAATTCTTATGGGAAAAATCGTTGCTTTTTTGTGTAAACTTATAGGACGTGGTAGTAATTTTCCTGGAGAATTTGTTAGTATTTTTGATAAAAATATTTTAAAGAAATTCCGTTTACCTAAAAAAGTTATTGTAGTAACTGGTTCTTCTGGAAAAGGCTCTACTACGAGAATTATTGCAAACGTCTATAAAATGTTTGGGTTTAAAGTTGCTTATAATAAAGAAGGTGGAAATCAAACTGCTGGAGTTATAACAACACTTTTAAAAAATTGTACTTTGGGAGGGAAAGTTAAAACTGATGTTGTCGTTTTAGAAATGGATGAAAGATATATTAAATATGTTCTTCCTATCATTAATCCAAGTGATGTTGTAATTACTAATATTACAAGAGATCAACCTCCAAGACAAAGACATACTGATTTTATAACAAGTGAAATTAAGAAAGGTCTTAGTGAAAACATGCATCTTTATCTAAATGCTGATGATCCGGGAATTCAAAAATTTGCTTTAAATGTAAAAAATAAAATTACTTATTACGGAATAAGTAAATTAAAAACTTCTTATAAAAATAATTTATTTGTAGCATTAAATAGTCCAAGGTGTATAAAATGCCATAGTAAATTAAATTATGATTTTTATCACATTGAAGATTTAGGGAACTTTAAATGTTCAAATGATAAATGTGATTTCAAAACTCCTAAAAAGGATTATGAGGTTACTGATTTTAAAGATAAAACTATTACTATTGAAAAGAATAAAATAATTCTAGAAAATGATATGTTGTATAATATTTATAATACCCTTGCAGCCTACAGTGTATTAAGAGAAGCAGGATTAGATAAAAATAAAATATGTGAGTATATATCAAATTTAAATAAAGATAAAAAAATATTTAATAGATATACCCTTAATGATAGAGAGGTATTTGTTTTAAATAATAAATGTGAAAATTCATCAACATATAATCAATCAATGCTTTATACTTATAATGATAAAGGTAAAAAGACTATTGTAATAGGATGGCAAGAAATATCAAGACGTTATCTTTGGGATGAACTTTCTTGGCTTTACGATGTTCAGTTTGAACTTTTAAGTGATCAAGATATTGACTCTATAATTGTTGCGGGTCCTCAGAGGTATGATATTGCTGTTAGACTTAAGTATGCAAAAATAGATGAGAAGAAAATTAAAATTCATAATGATTTATATGATGCTAAAGAAGATTTATTAAAATCAAAAGGTTCAATCTATGCTATTTTAAATTTTGATTATGTTAATGATTTTAATAGAGTAATGGAGGATTTGAAATGAAAATAAATGTTTTATGTTTATATTATGATATTATGAATTTATATGGTGATACAGGAAATATTAAAGTATTAACATATCATTTTGATGAACAAAATATTAAATATAATATTGATTATCTTTCAATTGATGATACTATTGATTTTTCTAAATATGATTTAGTTTTAATTGGCTCTGGGAATGAAAATAATAGATTTATATGTTTAAATCATTTATTAAAATACAAAAAAGATATAAAAGATGCAATTAATAATGGTACTTTCTTTTTAGTTACAGGAAATGCTATTTCTATGTTTGGAGAAAAGTTATATGATAAAGATGCCCTTGGAATATTTAAATTTAAGGTAGAAGAAGCTAAAGAAAGAATTTCTAAAGAAGTTATTTTAGAAAATAAGATTGTTTCCCCTATTTATGGATTTTTCAATCATCAAGATATAATGTATGGTAATGATAATTTATTATTTAAAGATGAAGGAATTTTATATAAAAATTTTTATGGTACTTTTACTTTAGGACCATTACTTTCAAGAAATCCTGAATTTTTAGAATATTTTTTAAAAAAGCTAATAAAACATAAAGATAAAAACTTTAAATTCAAAAAAATTAATACTGATTTGAATGTTAAAGCTTATAATCAATTTATAGAATTTAAAAAGACTAAAGTTTTCAATAGTCATAAGAAATAAACTTAGTCTTTTTTTATTTTATTTTTATTATCTTTGCTTTTTTTAGTTTGTCTTTTATTTTTTATTTTATTTTTAATATTTATAATATTTGCTTTTGATTTAGGAAAGGCGTTTATAAGACGTCTATAGAAAAAGGATTTTTTCAAAAGAGTTCTTTTTATATATTTATTAATATCTCCGGTTCTATCTTCCATTGAAACAACTTTAACTGTTTTTTTGAAGTTATTAATTATATTAAATGAAGTTATTAAGTCTGATATAAAGATAAATGCAAATACTATAGCAAGAACTGAGAGTAACACACTTGGTAAATCAGAAAAAACTTTTAGAATAAATGGATTAATTATATAGACTACAAGACATGCAATTATTCCAAAAGGAATCATTGTTTCAAGACATATCCTACCATTTATATTAAATTTATTATTAGTGTAATCCCACCATCTTGCTTTAAATGCCTTTTCCATTATATAACTTGTAGCATATTCAAGAATACTACAGGCAACTATTGCTAGGACAAATAAACCTATAGGATAATTTGAATATTTTGATAGAAAAATTACTATAAACAAAGCTCCTACTCCATATATAGGACAATATGGTCCTACTAAGAAGCCTCTATTAGTAAGGCTTTTTTTAGTTATTAAAATATATATAACTTCTATAACCCAACCAATAAATGAATAAATAATAAATAGTAAAAAATAATCTCTTAATGTTACTGCCATATTTACTTCACCTATTTAATTATATAAATTTTTAAGAATGAGTGCAAGAGGTATTAACTTTTTGTATTGCAAAAAAGAACTATTAAAATATAGTTCCATTTTTCGTTATTCACTATTTCAAGGTTTTAATTTATTACTCATTTGTTATTACAAGACGAGAGGTATAAGTAACATTAGCCTCTCCTGTATATGCACCATATACAAATATTGAAGCATTAGTAGTTCCATGGAAACCTCCCCTTTGATTCCATGGAGCATTTTCAGAAATATCCAATGAAGTACTAGAGGTGGAATACCAATTTTTTGTTTCATCTAAAGCATGTCCTGTATATGGAAAGCTAGTATATATATCGATATATTTATCTTTTATTTGATTAAATTCATTTTCTGTCAATCCAGATTCTTTTAATTTGTTATTAAAGTTTCCTCCTGCCATGTCTCTTGCTCCACCAACCATATCATATATTCCATAGACATT
>CANRAF010000008.1 GCA_947628535.1 uncultured Bacilli bacterium
AATGTCTATGGAATATATGATATGGTTGGTGGAGCAAGAGACATGGCAGGAGGAAACTTTAATAACAAATTAAAAGACTCTGGATTTACAGAAGATGAATTTAATCAAATAAAAGATAAATATATTGATATATATACTAAATTTCCATATACAAGACATGCTTTAGATGAAACAAAAAATTGGTATTCCACTTCTAATACTTCATTGGATATTTCTGAAGATGCTCCATGGAATCAAAGGGGAGGTTACCATGGAACTTCTAATGCTTCAATATTTGTATATGGTGCATACACAGGAGAGGCTAATATTACTTATACCTCTCGTCTTGTAATAACAAATGAATAAAACTATAAGAAGCAAATTAACATATTTTGCTTCTTTTTTATTTTCTCTTTTCCAAAAACATAATAAATGGTAAAATGTAAATAAAAAGAAGCAAAAAAATTAAACAATATGTAAAAGATTAAAAATATAAGGAGTAAAATATGAAAAAAAAGATAATTATTATAACTTTAATAGGAGTATTATTTATTGGCCTAATAACTTATTTTGTTTTATCACAAAATAACGATGCTACTAAATTTAAAAAAGATTATGAAAAATATAACAATTTAACTTATCAAGATGGTGAAAACCAAAAAAAATACGAAAATCTAAAAATAGATAAAGATAATCCTATAGTTTATTTAACTAAAGAAAATCTTATGAGTGAACTTTCTAAAGGAGAAAAATTATTTTTTATAGCATCCCCTAATGATAATAATTCTAGAACCGCTATTCCTACTTTATTAAAAGCACTAAAAGAAAATGGAATAGAAAAAATATATTATTATGATGCTATATCTTTAGATGATGATTTAAAAAATGAGTTAATTAAAAAAATAAATGAAGATACTAAAGAAAAAGATTTTAATTTGCCTTTATTTATGTTAATTAAAAAAGGAAGAATAAGTACCTATCAAATTGGAATAGACACAAAATCAAAAGATAATCTATATTCATCTTATGAAGACATTGTTCTTTCATACATAATGTGTTCAGAAGATTGTTAATATGAATTGTACGTATTATTATAAGTCAAAGATAGGTTTCTTTAAAATAGAAATAGAAAAAGATAAATTAATAGGATTAAATAAAGTAAATGAAAAAGGACAAAATATAGGTTTTTCAAGTTTATTAAATGAAGTAAAAAAAGAGTTAGATGAGTATTTTAAAGGGGAAAGAAAAACATTTGATATACCATATACTCTAAAAGGAACACCATTTCAAATGAAAGTATGGGAGGCCCTATCTAAGATTCCTTATGGTGAGGTAGTAAGTTATAAATATATTGCAGAAAAAGTAGGCTGTCCTAAAGGATTCCGCGCTGTTGGTATGGCTAATAATAGAAACCCTATATCAATAATTATACCTTGTCATAGAGTTATAGGAATAAATGGTTCCTTAGTAGGATATGGAGGCGGGATAGATACAAAAAAATATCTACTTGACCTTGAAGCAAAATATAAGTAAGTCAAATAGTAAATATTTTAGTGCGTCGTCATATATTGAGTATTTTTTTAAATTCTAAGGATATAATAAAATATATGGAGGGATAATATGAAAAAGAAAACAGCAGTACTTGGACTTTTAGGACTTACTATAGGAACAGGACTTGGAATGATGTATGCTCCCAAAAAAGGAAGTGAATTAAGAGAAGACTTAAAAAATAAAATGAAAAAAGTAACTCCTAAAAATGTAAAAGAATCTTTAGAAGATGTTTTAGAGTCCTTAAAAAAAGAATTAGAAAATTTAAATGAGGAAAAAGTTTTAAAAAAAGCAAAGCAAAAAGGAGAAAATTTAAAACAAAAAATAGATGATTTAATACAAAAAGTAACTGATAAAGGTGATGAAATTTTAATAGAAAAAGCAGAAGACTTAAAAGAAGATGCAGTAAAAAGAATAGATGAAATACTTAAAAAATTAGAAGATAAATAGGTCTTCTTTTTATTTTTAAATAAAACTTTCTCTAAATAGAAAAAAGTGTTAGAATAAAATTATAAAAGTTAAGGAGGTATTTTATGATTAAATGGATACTTTTAGGGATTTTAGTGCTTATAGGAATAATAGCATATGTTTTAAGTAAAAAAAACAATATATAAATACTTAGTGTCCTATGTAGAATAACTCACAAAAGAATAAAAAGCATATGAATTACTAATTTAGAAGACTAAAAAACGGTTTTAAATAAAAATCGTTTTTTTGTGTTATTCAAATTAAGTAATTTAATATAAAATTTAAACTGTCAAATATCCATTCATTTTTAAACATAAAATAATTATTTAATAAGTTATATGATATAATTATTTATGAAAGTATGGTGCAAATATGAAAGATGATAAAATAGTTATTAAAAATGAAAATATTGCAAATTATGTAATGTTTAAACTTGATAAAATAGAAAATAGTTTTACTAAAGAAGAACTAAATAAAATAACTGAATTAATAATAGATAATAACGATAACTTTGAAAATGATTATAGTATTTTAAAAGAATTAACTAATTTTAAAATGGTTACAGATTTAACTATTAGGAATCGTTTTATATTAAATAAAGATTTCGATATATTTTTAGAACATAAAAAATTAAATAGTTTTACTTTTGATAATTGTAGTTTTGAAAATGCCGACTTATTAACATCTTTAAAAGTAGAAAATTTATATTTATTCAATTGTAAAATAAATAATTATAAAATAATTAAAGATATGTCTTATCTAAAACAATTAAGTGTTGTAAATGGTAATATTCACATTTCAGATATTAATAAATTAAATAAGTTAAACTATTTACAACTATCTTATTCAAATATTATGGATATTAATAATTATATAAAATTAGAATCTTTAGAGGAACTATATATAGATAATACAAACATAATAAAGTTATCCTTTGTTAAAGACTTAAAAAACTTAAAACGATTAAGTATAGATGAAGTGCAATATAAATGTAATAAAGAACTAATCCAAAGTTTAATTGATAAAGGAATTATTGTATTAAATGAAAATATAGCAGAATTTGAAGGTGAAGACGATGGAAAATAAAATTACATTTGAACTTAATGAACCATTTGAACTTGATTATGTGAAACAACTGACAAGCAAGTCCCCTAATTCTAATATTTTAATTGAAATTCAAAATACAAGAGGAATAACATCAAATCAAATAAAGCAGTTAGATCCAAATGTAAAAATCAGAATTGCTGGTGGATATGATAAAGATAGGGTAGAAAGAAATAAAGATGTAGTTTTTCAAAGTGGAGCAACAGGACAATATTATGTTGATGCTGTTACATATACTAGGAACGAAACTATTAAAATTTTAGAGGCAATAGAAAAAATAGAAAAAAGAATTCATAGTAATTGGTCAGATTTTCAAAAACTTATATATGTACATGATACACTTATTAAAAATATTATGTATGATCCAAATTATGAAAAAAAGTCTTCTAATGAAACAAGAAGTTTAAGATGTTTAATAAGTAAACAAACTGTTTGTGCAGGATACTCACTTGTATTTAAAGAAATAATGGATAGGAATGATATAGAATGCGAATACGTTGAAGGAAAAGGTGCAAATACTGCACATGCCTGGAATATAATAACAATAAATGATAGAAAATATGGAATAGACTTAACATGGAATAATGCTAGATTCAGATCAGGTGAATTTAATTATCATGAACTACTTGGACAAGATATAAAACAGTTTATTAAAAATCATACTCCATACGAAGAAGAAAAAACCCAAAACTATAAAGAAAATTTATCTCAAATGCCTAGTGGTTTAATTCAAAAAATTAGTAATCAATTAGAGAGAGTACAAACATCTTATGATATTGCAACTTATTGTGGAATAAGAGAAGATGGTTCTAGATATGTTTTGTATCAAATAGGACATAACAACATATATAATCAAGATTATTATAGGTATTATTATGCTGATTTATTAAATGATGGCAGTACTTCATCACCTTTAATATTATATAGCGAATTAAATGTACTAGAGCATATAAAACAGTTACATTACGAATTCAAAAATGATAAACAAACAAGGGACATCTTAAAAAATTTATTTGATAATATTGTTTTTTCTAAAGAAAATATCAAAGATACTATTAATAAAGAAACTTGTTATATAGGAAACCATATAAAATACACAAGAGATAATAATCTTGAATTTGTAAATCATCCAAGTGAAATTAAAAAATCAAGAGAACAAATTAAATTATTTTCATATCCTACTAAACAATTCAAAAGAAGTGATGGAACATTATTTGTAGCACAGAAAATGCCCAAAAAAGTTAAATTAAATGGTATTAATTTAAATCAGTATGATATTTTTGAAATTATAACAGAAAATGGTAAAAAAGCATTAAAAAAAGATGTAGTATTTACTGAAAAAGACTTTTTTCAAGATGAAAGGCAAATAACAATAGATAAATACTTAAGTAGAGCAAGAATTGATAGAAAAAACAAAGAGACAGGTGGATATATTGGATATTTTGATGAACATGGAATTATAAAATATTATCCAAGTTTAATACCATATTTTGAAACTACTAAAAAAATTGATTCATATAACAAAGGAAGATGAAAAAGTTTATAAGATTTCATCTTTTATTTTGATAACAATATGAATATTTAATAAAATATGTTTTTAAATATAAAAAACTCGCTAATATGCGAGTATAAATTTCAATTGGAGCGGATGAGGAGAATCGAACTCCCGTAGTCAGCTTGGAAGGCTGAGGTTCTACCATTAAACTACATCCGCAAATAAACCAGTAACAACTGACAGAATTAATTATAAATAATTATAAATCTTTTGTCAAGTTCTTCCATTAAAAAATATTCAAAGCATTATAATATTATGATATAATTATTAAAAGGTGATATTATGACATATTTAGACTATTCTGCAACAACTAAAATAGATTCTAATGTTTTAAAAGAAGTAGAACAAAACCTTTTTAAAGAGGCTTCACAAGATGATCTTAAAGATTTTGAAAAATCAGTTCAAAAACTTCTAAATACAAATCATTCAGTTTATCCTACAAGTGGTTCAAGTGAATCAAATAATTGGGCTATAAAAGGTATTTGTTTAGAAAGTTCTAAAAAAGAAATAATAACAACAATGCTTGAACATTCTTCAGTAAATGAAACATTAAAATATCTAGAAACAAAAGGATTTAAAATTATTTATTTAACTTTGATAGATGGTCAAATAGATATTAAAGATCTTGAAAATAAAATAACAAAAGATACTGCTTTAATAACAGTATCATCGGTAAACTCAGAAACTGGAGTAATTGAACCAGTTCCTGAAATAGCAAAAATAGCTAAAAAATATAATATTCCTTTTCACTGTGATATGACTCAAAGTATTGGTAAAATAAATATACCATTAAAAGATATTGATTTAATAAGTTTTTCAGCTCACAAATTCTTTGGTCCTAAAGGAATTGGAGTATTACTAAAAAATAAATCAGTTAAACTTAAAAATTTAATTTATGGCAAAAGAACATATAATTTGGGACTGATCAAAGGACTTATTAAAGCCCTTGATTTATCCCAAAGTATGCTAGAAGAAAATTATAAAAAAGTGGAAGGCTTGAACAATTACCTAAGAGATAATTTAAAAAACCTTCCTAATACTATTATAAACAGTCCTAAGAATTCTATACCTTATATTTTAAATATAAGTATGTTAAATTATAAACCAGAAACATTTCTTCATTTTCTTGAAATGAATGATATTTACATTTCAACTCAAAGTGCCTGTGCTACTAATAATTCGTATTCCAAATCAGTATATGCTATAACTGAGGATAAAAAAAGAGCAGAAACGTCTGTTAGAATAAGTATTAGTTATAAAACTACTAAAGAAGAATTAGATAAGTTAATAAAACTTATAGGAAGTGATGAACATGCAAGATAAAAAATTTAAAATGATAGACGAAGCATTTGTTTGCATTAATTGTGGCAAAGAAGTAACACCTTTAGGATACACTGCTAGAGATCACTGTCCACATTGTCTTTATTCACTTCATTTAGATATAAATCCAGGGGATAGAAAATCAAATTGTCATGGTATTTTAAAACCGATTGGAATAGAAAAAACCAAAAAAGATAAATATAAAATAATTTATAAATGTCAAAAATGTTCAAAAGAGATAAAAAACATTCAAGCAAATGATGATAATATGGAAGAAATAATAAAATTAAGTGTAGTAGAGTAGGTGAAAATATGAAAAAAATAATAAAACTAATAATAGCAATATTTATTTTAGTTTTAATATTTGAACTAATAACATATATCTTTAAAGATAGTCATAATGTAACTTATACTATAGATACTAATAATGATACCTTTAAAGTAAATGAAATATATAAAAACAAAAAATATTACTTTAAAATTACTTTAAAAGATTACAAATATTCTTTTGAGATAGATGATGATTTTCATAAAAATAAAAAAATAATTGATAAAATATATACTTATCAAGATAAGGATTTATATTGTATTTATCCAAAAATAGGTAAGTCTGAAAAGACTAATATTCTATGTAGTAAAAATGGAAAATCATATTCTTATGAATACTTTAAAGAAAGACTAAAACCTTTTGTTAAAACACTACAAAAAGATAAAAATAAAAGTCTTTCTTGGAATGAAAAAAGTAACTCTCAAAAACAAATAGAAACTTTAACTGCTTATCCTAAAAATATAAACGATGGAACATTTATTTATGTATATAAATATGATGGTTTCTTCTCAGTAAATAATAAAGAATTAAATAAAATAAATTTATTTAAAAATGATACTTATCTAAACACTTTAGGAGCTTTAATAGATAAATATTACATAGTTCCAAATTATGATGATAAATATGATTATAATGAGTTATATGTAATAGACATAACCAAAGATAAAATAAAAAAGGAAAAGTTAAAATATGAAATATCAAAAGATAGTTACATAAACGGGATTATTAATGATGAAATATATATCTTCGATAAAGATGAATTAAAACAATATAAAATATTCAAAAAAGGTAAAAAACAAAAAGAAGTAGGAAATAAAGAAAATGGTGCACTTTATTATAATTTAAAATTTGAAACTAAAGATATTTATTCTTTTAGGGATAATGAACTTAAATTTAAAACAATTGATGATCATATTAAAGAAGTAGAAAATTTATCATCAATAAAATTTATAACTAAAAAAGATGATACTTATTACTATCAAACTAAAGATAATAGCATTTATTATTATAGTACCAATAGTAAGCAAAAAGTTCTATTACTAAAAGAAGAAATAAGTTATTTTACATTAATAAAAGATACTTTATATTTTATAAGTGATGATACTTTATATTCATATAACTTTATAGAAGGCTTAAAAAAACTTATATCTTATAGTGAATTATCTTTCAATTCAAATAATAGAATAGCTATCTATATGGAGTAATTACTTGCTCCTTTTTTCATATAATTTATAAAAAGGAGGTAATAATACCATATGGATATATACATAGTTGAAAAAGGAGATACTATTGAAAGTATAGGAAGAAAATATAGTATTCCTGTAATTGAAATAATAAAAGCTAATAATTTAGAAGCACCTTATAATTTAAAAGAAGGACAAAGTCTAACAATACCTACTAGTTTATATAATATTTTTAATTATTATACAGTAAAAAAAGGAGACACTTTATATGATATTGCAACTAAAAATGATATAACAGTTGATTTACTCGCAGCAGTTAATGGTTTAGACAAAGATGAATATATATATGAAAATCAAACTTTATTGGTACCTAAATCTGAAGTTAAATTATATATTACTAAAACAGGAGATACAGTTGAGACAATTTCTCAGTTCTTTGATGCTCCTGCAACTGATATAATATATAGTAATAACGATATTTATTTACTACCTGGACAGTTAATAATTTATAGAAAAGCTTGATTTTTTTTAAGAAATGTGCTATAATTATAACACCTAGAAATGGTACATTATTCTAGTTGGCAAACACTACGAAGGTGGGGCTAAAAATCCACTAAAGAGCTTGTCTGCAAAACTTTTAGTATTTGCTTCATACGCCCAGTTTGGGGTGAATGCTAAAAGAATAAAAATTTATGGGCGCTCATAATGGCATATGATTCCGTCCCATTTATTAAAAGCCTTAAAAAGGAGCAGAATCTATAATAAGTGTGACTTGAGTGATTATGGGGGATTATAGATCTATTTATAGTTTATCGGCCAATAAGTTATAATAATTGCTATATGAAACCATGGTTGCAAAAGAGTATTAGTAGTTAAATTTGTCAGTGGGGAAAACCCCTAGAGTGATAATTTATAGGATTGCAGTGCGTACTAAGTGGTAATCAAGTCGTAGCTATGGTAACATACTACTGTTTCTTTTAAAAGGGAACTGCTACCCTGGTAACAGGAAGTAAGAAATAGGGAAATCCAACTTGACCTAAGACGTAAAGTTAACTATAGATTAACCATTTTTTGCAAAGGACATTATGTCCTTTTTTTTATTTTAAAACTATGTTAAAATCTTTGTAGGAGGAGTCTATGAAAATAAAAGAGTTTAAAGAAAATCTAAATAAAGAACCAGAAAAAAAAGATAAAAAGAAAAAAGTTAAAACAGATAAAAAATGGCTTTTAACAGTAACTATAGTTTCTTTTATTATTTCTCTTATTTTATCTTTAATAAGTGAACTTGTAATACCAAACACAATCATAACAATATCTATTTTCCTAGTATTATTCTTTATTTTTATTGGAGTAATTTTTGATATTATTGGAATATCAGTTACAACAGCAGATGAAAAAATATTTCATTCTATGGCTACTAAAAATGTTAAGGGTGCAAGGGAGGCTATTAAACTTATATCTAAAAAAGATAGGGTATCATCATTTTTAAATGATGTAATTGGAGATATATGCGGAGTAATAAGTGGTAGTTGTGGCCTTGCAATAAGTTTAAAACTTTCATCTTTAATGGAATTAAATCCAATTATTACGACTGTTATAATAACAAGTATTATTTCAGCTATGACTATTGGAGGAAAAGCTTTTGGTAAAACAATTGCTATTAATAATTGTAACGAAATATTATTTGAATTTTCAAAGATATTAAATGCTTTTGACAAAAATAAAAAATTAAATTTTTATACAAAATAACTAAAAAGTAGACAAATCAAAATAAAGGTAGTATAATCAAAATATAATAAAATAGGAGGTAAAGATATGGATTATGTAGGATTAACACAATCAGAAACAGAAGCTTTAGAACAAATTTTAGGATTAGGAGCAGGACTTTTAGTTACTTGCTTAATAATTTCACTTGCAATGGTAGTTTTAGAAATCGTAGGATTATGGACTTCATTTAAAAAAGCTGGAAATCATGGTTGGGCAGCAATTATACCATTTTATAATGTATGGGTTCTACTAAAAACTGCTAAGTTAAAAGGATATAATTTTGTTATTTATATTGTCCTAGCATTTGTTGCAGATTTAACTTATAAATCTGTTCCTGCGTTATCTTCAATTTGTTTACTTGCAGTTATAGTTTATAGCTTTGTTATTAACATCAAGTTTGCTAAAGCATTTGGAAAATCCGCTGGAATTGGTGTACTTGCAGTATTCTTCCCATATATCATTTATCCGATTATCGGCCTAGGATCTGCTAAATATCAAAAATAATTAAAAAGGGAAAAGAAAAATCTAGTATTTTTCTTTTTTTTTTGGTATAATCATAAAGAAATCGAGGTGATACTATGAACTTACCAACTGTTTGTATAGTAGGAAGACCAAATGTTGGGAAATCAACTCTTTTTAATAAATTAGTAGGGAAAAAAATATCTATTATTGAAGATACTCCTGGTGTTACAAGAGATAGAATTTATGGAGAAGTTACTTTTCAAGGTAAAAAATTTAATCTTATAGATACTGGAGGATTAGACGTTTCTAAAGCTTTATTTAATGATGAGATAAAAACTCAAGTAGAAATTGGAATTTTAGAGGCTGATAAACTTATTTTTGTAGTAGATGCTAAAGAAGGATTAACAGCTAACGATTTAGAGGTTAAAGAGCTTTTAAGAAAATCTGGGAAAGAAGTAATTGTTGCTATTAATAAAGTAGACAATAAAGAAGCAGAAAAACATCTTTATGATTTTTACGAATTAGGGTTTGATGAATTTATAGAAATAAGCGGAGAACATAATAAGGGAATAGCAGATCTTTTAGAAAAAATAACTGAAGATTTTCCAGAGTATAAAAAAGAAGAAAATGAAAAAACAAAAGTATGTATAATTGGAAGACCAAATGTTGGGAAAAGTAGTTTAGTTAATGCCCTTTTAAACGAAGAAAGGTTAGTAGTAAGTGATGTTGCAGGAACTACTAGGGATTCAGTTGATATACCTTTTAAGTATGATAAAGAAAATTATATATTAATAGATACTGCGGGTATGAGAAAAAAAGGAAGAATATTTGAAAAAATAGAAAAATATAGCCTTCTTAGAAGTATGAGAGCAATTGATCGCGCAGATATTTGTCTTCTTGTAATAAATAGAGAAGAAGGAATAATTGAACATGATAAACATATTGCAGGTTATGCTATAGAAAAAGGGAAAGGTTTAATTATCGTAGTTAATAAATGGGATACGGTAAAAGAAAAAGATGAAGATATAAAAGAATTTACAAAAAAAATACGTGAGGAATTTAAATTTGTCTCATATGCACCTATAGTATTTCTCTCAGCACTAACAAAAAAAAGACTTCATACTTTAATGCCTGAAGTAAAAAAAGTAAGAGAAAATATAACAAAAGAAATAAAAACAAGTGTTTTAAACAATGTAATTGCTGAAGCATACGGACTTAACCCAGCACCAACATATAAAGGAAAAAGGTTAAAAATATATTATGTTTGTCAAACAGGCACTAAACCACCAAAATTTACATTTAATGTTAATAATAAAGGATTAGTACATTTCTCATATGAAAGATATTTGGAAAATAAAATAAGAGAAAACTTTGATTTTGAAGGAACTCCTATAGAAATAATATTCAAAAATAAAAACGATTTATTATAATAACCTAATTAAAACCTTCTACATACATTATAGTAGGAGGTTTTAATTTTGAAATTAAGCGATAACTTTTTTAAAAAAGTAGAAAAGAAAACTAATGTTGATAAAAGTACGATTTTATCACTTGCAGAAAAACTTCAAGATGACAATATGAAAAATGAAACAGCTCTTAGAGATGTTATAAAACAAATAAGTTCATTAACTGGGAAAGATGTTCCAAAAGAAAAGGAAGATAAAATTATAAATACAATTTTAAATGATAATGTACCAGATAATTTTGATGATTATATTAAATAAGAATTCTAAAAAATAGGAATTCTTTTTTATATAAATACGCAATTTATTTGTAGAGAGGACACTTTAAGCTATAATTCTGTTAAAATGCTTTCTTTAAATTATATGAACAATATAGTAATAAATTAAAATATATATGTAAAATTTCTATATTTAATTAATTAGTTAAAATAAATTGTAAAAATTGGTGTTATAATATATATGTGATAATAGATGAAAAAAGGATTTAGTAAAATAGAAATAATATGTATGATTGTATTTTTATGCGTATCTTTGTTATGTATAACATGGTATATTTTATATGCCTATTTTGCTGTGCCTGAAATTCATCTAAAAGGAAAAAATGAAGTAACTGTAGAACTTAATAAATCATATAAAGAATATGGCGCAATCGCTACTTTAGATAAAACCGATATTTCAAATAGCATTAAAATTCAAAATAATGTTGATACAAAAAAAGTAGGGGATTATAAAGTTATCTATTCTGTAACTAATACAAAAGGAAGAAAAATTCAAAAAGTTACGAGAACAGTAAAAGTAGTAGATAAAAAGAAACCAACATTAACTTTAAAAAAAGGTTCACCATATAAAATCCAATTTGGTACGACTTATTTAGAGCCAGGTTATACAGCAAAAGATAATTATGATGGTAATTTAAATAATAAAGTAAAAATAAAAGGAGTTGTTGACACTAATAAAATAGGGACTTATAAACTTTATTATTCTGTAAATGACTCTTCAAATAATACAACTACAAAAATTAGAGTGGTAAAAGTAGTAGATGAAAAGGCCCCAATTATTACTTTAAATGGTAAAGATAAAGTAGTTGTTAGAATGAATGAACCATATTTAGAACAAGGTGCTACTGCTTTTGATAACCATGATGGTGATATTTCTGATAAGATAGTAACAAGTGGTAAAGTTAATACTTCTTCTTTTGGGGTATATAGAATAACTTATACAGTTAGGGATTCATTTGGAAATGAATCGACTGCTGAAAGAGATGTACAAGTTGGGACACAAAGTGATATAGATGAAAATAACTATATTATGATTTCGATAAAAGATCAAAAAATGTGGTATTATAAAAATGGAAATTTAATATTAACTTCTGGAGTAGTTACAGGAACACAAAATGTTTGGGATACGATCACAGGACAATTTAGAATAAAAAGTAAAGCAAGAGGAATATATTTAACAGGAGCCGATTATAGAAGTTATGTTAATTACTGGATGCTTATTGACTACAGAACTCAAATAGGACTTCATGACGCTACATGGAGAAGTAGTTTTGGAGGAACAATTTATACGTATAATGGATCTCATGGATGTGTTAATTTACCATATGATATTGCTCAAAAACTTTATAATAGTGCTGATATAGGTACAATGGTGTTAATTTATTAAAAAAAATTAAATTTTATCTTGTAATTTTACACATAATTGTTCATAATATTTATTATATTTTTAGTGACAAGCATAATTTTTTATGATATAATTTTGCTGAAATATCAAGTTAACTATTTTTTTAGGGGTGTGATGAAAAATGAAAGTATGTAAAAAATGTAAAAAAAAGGTTGCAAATAAAGCAAAAATTTGTAGATTTTGTGGTGCAGATGTAAGTAAGGCCAAAATAATTCCTAACAAGAATAATAATGAAAAATATAAAAATAATAAAAAACAAATTCAAATCCAAGTAAACGATAAAGAAATTAAAGTACAAAATTTACAAATTAAAAACGAGTCAAATAAAAAGAATAAATTAGATTTTATCAAAGCAATACCTAAAAAAATAAATGTAAAAAATATTGTTAATATAAAAAAGATTGATTTAAACGAATATAAAAACAAATTAATAAAATTATGGAATGCTAGTAAAATAAATATTAATAAATGGTATTTAAAACTATCCAAAAATTTTAAAACAAGTTGTAAAAAGATTTCTAAAAATTACAAATTATTTAAAGACAAAGCTTATACTTTAGCAGTATCTAGTGCAAAAAAACTAGATAAAGGGGTTATTTATTGTAAGAATTTAATTATTAAATTAACTAAAAATATAGCAAATTTATTTGTTAAAACATTAACTGCTTTTAAAAATTTTATTATTAATAGTTTAACTAGTTTTATAAATGCATTAAAAACTGCATTTACTAAAACTTATAAAGTAGTCAAATTTGTATTAAGTTTTAAATGGTTAAAAAATTATATTATTTCTCTTACCAAAACTATAAAAAAAGTATTTGTAAGTATAGGATCTCATTTTAAAAATATTGGGAACATAAAAAATAAAAAATATTTTAAACCAGTTACAATATCATTTATTTGTCTTCTAATTGCAACAGGTGGTATGTTTGCAGGAATAAGTACCTACAAAAGCCTTTCAAATTCTAGTAAAACTATTGTTGTAGGAGAAAAAGCAACAAATGAAAAAATATTTGCAATGGGAGATTTAATTACTTACAATGGAGTTGATTATAAAATTCTAAAAGTAGAAACTTCTGAGGGTAACGATTATAAAAGACCTAAAGAAGGAAATCAATTTTTAATAGTAACAGTTTATATTAAAAATAATACTGGTGAAAAAATAGCTTATGATTATAAAAACTGGACTATGTCTAATAGCAAAGGAGAAGAGAAAAAGAGAATATTTACTTCAGTAAATGTTGATACTGCTCTTTATTCAGGTGATTTAGTAATAGGAGGTATCAAGACTGGTTCTATGGTTTTTGAACAACCTAAAAAAGACCCGAAACTTAGAATGAATTTCTATGAACTTAAAGAAGAAAATGGTGTTAAAGTTATAGATTTTAGCAAAAAAGTATTTTCTGTTAGTGTTAAAGTTCCTGAAGTAAATAAAACAAATAGTAATAATACTCAAACTATTAGTAATGATAATTCAGATAATGTTCAAATGGTAAAAACTCATAGTAAAAATTAAGGTTCTTAATTTCTTTAATTAAGTTCCTTTTATTTTGCCTCATATAATAAATTAGGAGGTGAAAAATATGTATCCAAAACTTCCACTTAAATTTATTGGGATAACGGATATGTATGGAATGAGAAAACATCCAATAACTGGAGTAACTACATTCCATTATGGAACAGATTTTGGCTGGAATAAATACCAAGGTGAACCTTTATATGCAGCTTATGATGCTAAAGTTGTGGATGAAGGGTATGATTCTAGTTTAGGAAATTACATTGTTCTTAAATATAATATAGATAAAAAAACTATTATTAACAGATATCTACATTTAAAAAATAAAGCTGCTTTTAAAAAGGGCAGTAAAGTAAATCAAGGTGAAATAATTGGTTATATGGGAGAAACTGGAAGTGCAACAGCAGTTCATCTTCATTTTGAATACTGGATTTGTCCAAATATTTATAGTTATAAAGGGTCAGATTATGCCAAATATGCAGTTGATCCCCTAAAACATTGTTATTTGTTTGAGGACCAAGAAGCTGGGAGTTCATCTTTAAAATATTTAAAAAAAGTTGTTGGTAGTCCCGTTAAAAAAGATGAAAGTAGGAACCAACTTGAAGTAACTGCAAGATATTTAAATTGTCGTGATAAAGGATCTTTAGAAGGTAAAAAATTAGGCTATATAAAACTTGGATATTATAATATTTTAAATACAAAAACAAGTGATGGCTATATTTGGTATGAAATAGGCAAAGATAGATGGATTGCTTATTTAAAAGATGCCGTAACAAGACATTTAGTTACTAACGATTCTACTTTAAAGCCTGCAGAAAATAAAACTACTAATAAAGAAAAAGAAAGTGCTGAGAAAGAAGCTGATTCTAAAACAGTTAATAACTCAAATAATAATAGCTATGAAGGTGAAAATAACAAAAAAGATGTCCTTTCTTCATTAAATTCTTTTGAAGCTCCAAATGACGATTATTACTATATTTATTTAAAAAAAGGAGAAGTTATATATTATCCAAAACAAGAATAGATTTAAAAGAGTTAAATAATTTAAAATTTAACCAATATACGTTGTTAATAAAAAATAAAAAATATATTGTAAAATTTTAATATTATTCTGTAAATATAAGATAAATGTTTTATAAAAATATAGAAAAATGTTGAAATTTTTGCAATAATGTAATAGAATAATATACCAAATTGTTGACATATGAAGGGAAGTATGAAAAATGCATATGAGAATAAAGTATTTGATAATAATTTTTCTAGCTGTCATCTTATTTCCATTTGGTGTTAATGCTAGTGAAAATGTAACTTTAAAGACAGATAAAACTGTCTTAAAGAAAGGAGATTCAGTTACAGTTATAGCAAATATAGATTATGATAAATCTTTATATGCTTTCACTGCTGGTCTTAGTTATGATGAAAATGTTTTTGAAAAACTTCAAACTTCTAATTTTAACGAGTTAAATGAGTGGTCTGACGTTGTTTACAATAAAGAAAATAATAAGTTTGCTTTATTAAACAAATCAGGTGATGTTAATAAACACTTATTTATGGTAAAACTATTTGTAAAAGAAAGTCCTGTCTCAGGAAAAACTCAAATATCTTTAAATAATCCTGTAGCTTCTAATGGTAGTAAAGATATTGAATTTTCTTCTGTTAGTAAAACATTAACAGTTCTTTCAAATAAAAAAGCTGATAGTACTTATTCCAAAAAAGAAGCAGAAAGTGATAACCAAACAGAGAAGGTTATGCCAATTAAACCAATTATTATTACCAGTTTTGTTTTACTTGCAATTTTAGTAGCCTTACTTGTTTATGTAAATAATAAATATACAGCTAAATATAAATTTATAAAAGAAAAAAGAAAAGCAATCAATATAGGTATTATAATTGCTATGATTGCATTACTTAGTTTTGTTTTTGCTTTTTGTTTTATTAGTTATCACAGAGGAGATGTTAATAACGATGGCAAAAGAGATTATGATGATGCTAAAAGTATAAATGAATACCTAATTGGAATAACTAATGAAAAAAATGATACTAAAGTTTCAAATAAATCAACAAAATCTACTAAAAATTTATCAAATTCTATTCAAATGAATAATGAAGGTCAAAGTGCAGGGAATTATTCAGGAATTTCTCAAAATGTTCTAGATGTAAATGGTGATGGTAAAGTTACTGTAACAGATTCTGCTAATGTAACTAAACATGTTACTGAAGTTACTTATAAAGTTCAGTTAAAGAAAAGCAGTACTGACTATTATGTTGAAAAGAAAGCAAGTGTAAAATTAAACTTTACTGCTACAATAAAACCTAATAATGTAAAAATAAAACAAGTTTATATAGATGGTAAAAAATATAATGTAACAATTAAAAATGGTAAATATCAAGTTGTAGTAAAAGCTCCAAATAAAGCAGGAATCCATAAATACACAATAACTAAAGTTGTTTTAACTAATGGTAAAGAAGTAAATTCTAAAGATATAACATTTACTATTGATGTACTTAAAGATAAACCAACTGCTGACGTAAATTATACTACTGAAACACAAAAACTTGTAGTTAATCTTAGTGATAAAGACAAAGCACTTGAAAATGCTAGAGTTGTCATAGCTAAAGGAAAAGATGTTTCTTTTGATGCAGTATATAAAGAGTTATACGAAATTAGTTCAGGAGAAATAACTAATCCTGAAGATGAAGAACAAATCGGTGATTCTGAAATCGATGTTGAAATTTTATTTGATGAAACTTTAGATATTAATAAATTATCACAAACATTTGATGATGTTAAATTAGATTTAGGGGAAAGTTATAGCATATTTATTATTGGAAGTTATGATTTAGATAGTAAACAAGATAGTAAAAATCATTACACTAATGAATTAATATATTCTAAAAATATTATAAATGGCGAAGTAAAAATTGAACCTGTAACTAATTTAGAGGAATTATACCCTGAACAAGGAGAACAAATAGCATTTGAGTTTAGTGTAAATATCAAACCAGATTATTTAAATCAAAATATTTCAAAAGTTGTTATTGATGGAGAAACAAAAGAAGTTACATATAAAGATGGTAATTATATTGTACATCTAGATGCCAGTGCTACTCCTGGAGAAAAAAATCACACTATTACTTCAGTAATTTTAAGTGATGATACAGAAATGCTATGTCAATATGAATTTAAGTATGATGTTCTTAAAAAAGAACCAACAATTGAAAACTTTATATATCATCAAAGAGAAGAAAGAATCACTTTTAATTTAAATGATAAAGATAAAGCGGTTATAACTGCTAAAGTTGTAATAACTAAAGAAAATAGTGATGATGTTGTTTTTGAAAAAGTACTAGATACAAATGAAACTAATTTTATATATCAATTATCACTTGAAGAAGGTGCTAAGTACGATGTAAAAATAACAGGTATTTATGATTTAGATAGTAATTTAAATAATGACAAAAATGGTAAGCAATTATTATATAATCATCAATTAACTGTACATGGTGTTGAATTAAGTTATGCAAATGGAAGTACTTATTATGTTGAAAAAGGTAAAGAAGCAACATTAAAATTTAACGCAACAGTAACTCCAGATGATAACTCTGTTGTAACTGAAGTAGTTATTAATGGTGAAACTTATAAACCAACTCATCATGAAGATGGATCTTACAGTGTTAATGTAACAGCTAAAGAAACCGCAGGAATAGAAGAATATAAAATAACCAAAGTTGTTTTAGGAGACGATGAAGTAAGTAGAAACTTATCATTTAATGTAGATGTACTAAAAGATAAACCAACAATTGAAAACTTCTATATTGATGAATCAGAAAATCCAAAAATTACATTTAATTTAGTAGATGAAGACAATGCTTTAAAAACAGTTCCAGGAAAAATTGAAGTTAAAGATGACGAAGATGGAACAAAAGTAAATGAGAGCATTAAAAAAGGTGAAAATACAGTAGATTTAGATGATTTACAAGAAAACCTTGAGGAAGGAGACATTTATTATTTAAATATTTATATTAGTTATGACTTAGATTCCGATCTTGAAAATGAAAAACATGATGTGGATAATGAAATTATAGAAGCTCATAAAAATCAAAAAATAAGGCTTTATAGAGCTGTACTTACAGTAGCAGAAAATAAAAACTTATATTTAATGAAAGAAAAAACAGCACCAGTTGCTATTAATGCTAAAATTACTCCAATTGAAGATGAAGTTAAAATTAAGTCATTTGTTATGGCAGATGAAAATATAATACCAGCAACTTATGATGACAATGAATTAGCTATTAAATTAACTGCTCCAAATGAAGCAGGAATAGAAACATATAATATTAAAAAAGTAGTATTATCTAATGATATTGAAGTTTCAGCACCTTTAGCAATTAACATTGATATATTAAAAGATATTCCATATATTAATAATCTCAATCTTAATGATGATAATAAATCTATAAGTTATGAATTAGTAGATCCTGATGATGCATTTAAGGATGGAACAATTACAATTTATGATAAAGATAATAGCGACGTTAAAAATGAAAAAATCCAAGATAATAGTACAATTGAGTATAACTTTGAAGATGAAGAAGTTTATAATGTAAAAGCTGTAGGAAACTATGATTTGGATAGCAAAGATGACATTAATAATTCATTTACTAATAAAGAAATGTCTGTTCAAACATTCTTAATTGGTGGTGCATACAACTTTGAATTAACTGATGTATCTATTACAGATGCAGTTCATAAAGATGATGAAGTAGTTATATCATTTACTAGCACTAATTCAAGAGATGCTTTAGTTAAAAAGGTAACCATAAATGATAAGGAATATGATGTTGTTCACACATCTGGTGATAATTATACTGTTACATTAAAAGATGTCGACATGGAACCGGGGAAACATGAAGTTACTATAAAAAGTGTAGAGCTAGATACTGGAAAAACTTATACTAATGGTAGTGATTTTAATGTTAATAATCTATCCTATACAGTTTTAAAAGAAGCGCCAAGCATTACGGATATAGAACTTACTGGTAATAGTACTGATAAAACAGTAACAGCAACTGCTAAAATAAAAGATGATAATAGTTCATTAAAAGGTTTAACTGCTTTACTTGTAGATTCAACTGGTAAAATACTTGAAACTAAAGAATTAACACTAGAAGAAATTTATCTTAAAGAAAATATAAGCGTAACATTATCTTATGGTAAAAATACAGATGGAAAATATACTATAAAATTCGTGGCTGACTATGAATTAGGGGATAAATATAAGTACAATAATCAAAATATAGGAGAAGATTCAATATTTATCGAAAATAGTGAAATTTATATTGATACAATTTCATTTACTAAAAATTCTCCATATGCCACTAAAGGACAAAGAAATTTCCAAATAAGTTACGATGTTCATGTTGGAGAAAATATAAAAACATATAATGATAAAAAATATTCTAGACTTTCTGGAGTTATGGTAAATGGAACACATTATGTTTCTGATGGTGAAAGCACTAGCAAACCATTAACTTATAAAGGTAGAATTGGTATTGTTGCACCAACTGAATCAGGGGTTTATACATTAACTGCTGACAGAGTACAATTAGAATTAAATCAATATTATGATAAACAAAACGATTATTATTCAGTACCAAGTAAAGCAATTAAAATCGAAGTATTAAAAGATGTTCCACAAATAGAAAATTTAAAAATTACAAAAGAAGATTATGAAAATGGTACTGTAACATTTGAATTTGATGTTAAACTTGATGAAAATGCTAAAGATGAAGATAATAGTTTTGCAAATGGTACTATTGAGTTAAATAGTAATAAACAAACAATTGAAAGAGATAAACATAATGAAATTACATTTGAAAATGTTAAAAAAGATCAAACATTTGACTTAGTATTTAAAGCAGATTATGACTTAGATACTGATGAACTTAATGTAAATGGTGAAAATAAAAACAAATATACTGGCAAGGAAATTTATAAAGTTAAATATGGATTATTTAGCGAAGATACTTATGAGAATATAGAAATTACTAATGGTAAAGCTATTAGTGAAAAGAATAATAAGTATTTTGAAAAGAATGAAAAAATTAAATTATATTTTGAAACTAAAGGTACTTCTGAAGTTGCACCAGTTAAAGTAAAGATTAAAGGACACGATGAAGAATATGAATTAACTAAATCAAAAGATGGATTCGAATTTACTTTAGATGGTTATAAAACATTTGGTGAAAAAACTATTGAAATTACTGATATTCTATTAGAAAATGGAAAAACAGTAACTTTAAAAGAACCTTATAAATTTAACCCAGAAGTATTAAAAGATACTCCAAAAATTACAGATTATAAATATGAAGATAAAGGAGATAATATCGAAGTAACTTTAAAACCAATAGATAATGATGGTTCTATTGTTGGAAATGCTAAAGTTGTAGTAACTAATGAAGATGGCGAAGAAGTATATAGCGGTGATATCAATAAACCAATCACATTTGAACATAATGAAGGTGCTTTAAGATATTATGTTACAGTTACAGCTGATTATGATAGAGATATCGATGTCTCACAAGATAGTGATAACTACTTTAGTAATGTTACTCTTTTAGAGGAAACAATTTCATTCGATAAACAATATATTGAATTAAAAGATATAAATGATATCAACTTATATAAGTCAGAAATAAAAAATGGCGAAGAAAAAATAGAACTTAAAGATGAAATAACAAAAGATGAATTAAGTGCAAATAAAGATAATTATTTCGTTGAAATTAACATGGAAAATATGCCAAGTATTAGAGCTAAAGTAAATAAAGTAGCAGAAAAAGACGGTCATTTGATTTTAACTTTAGACTATGAATATGTGACTAAAGAAGATTCTGAATCTAAATATTTAGAAATAGATTTTGGAGAACTTAAAGGAGATACTGTTAAAAATGAAACTCATCCAAATGTAGCCTTTGAAGCATTACTTGAAAAACTAGAAGCAGGAGAAAACGTTACTTTAAAACAAAATTATGATGCAAGTAGCATATCTAAAAACGGAAGCACTTATGTTGAAGCAGAATATACTGGCACATTAGATGGTAATGGATATACTATTGAAAATTTAAATAAACCATTATTTAATGTACTTAAAGGAGATGTAAAAGATTTAAATCTTAAAAATGTAACTTTATCTAATAATGGTCATGCTGCATTAGCAAATGAAAGCCACAACGATACTGTTACAGGAGTTGTAGTTGATGGATTAACTAAATCAAGTGCTGATTCTGGAAAGAATGGTGGCTTAATAGGTTATGCAGCAGATGGAACTAAAATTGAAGACTGTGGCGTTAAAAATGCAACTATCAATGTCGGAAATGAGCAACAAAACGGTATTTTAGTAGGTAATCTTGTAGGCTCTACTATTAAAGATAGTTATGCAATAGGAAGAATAAATGCCGGTTGGAATTATAATGCTGGTCTTGCAGGTAATGTTCAAAACAATAGTGAAATTACTGGTTGTTATGCTAAAGTTGAAGTAAATGGTTCAACTAAATGTGATTTTTCTTGTACTTATGGTGGTTCAAAAGTAACACTTAAAAATAATGTTTCTTTAAGTACAGGTGGAGGTAATTTTACAAATGCTAGTAATAAAGTTTTAGATAATAATTACTATTTAACAGAAAGTGAGACAACTCTTACTGGCGTTCAAAACATTACTAAAGATGAAGTAAATAAAGAATTATTTACTAAAGCTAATTTTACCTTAGATGTATGGCGTTTAAATGATAAAACTTCTTATGATAATACACCAATTTTCAAAACTGAAAAAATAACAGACTTAAAAGGTGCCGATAATGAAAGCTTTGATGAAAGTAAAATAACATTATATAATAATCTAATGAAATTAATGCCTTTCTATAAAGCAGATACTATAATAGAACTTGCAGAAACTATTACAGATGAAGCATTAAAAACTAAAGAAATTTCTCATATCTTACCAGTAGATTCAAAAGGAGATATTGTAACTTATTTAACAACTGATAATCCAAAGAAAATAAGTAAATTAAAATTAGTATATAAAGATAATACTAAAAAAGAATATAAAGTTAGATATGATAATACTTATGATATGGTTGCAACTTATCGTATTACAGAATTAAAATTAGATTACAATTATAACCATTATGTAGTAGATACTAAATCACAAATTGTAAACGATTTAACTAATTACTTAAAAGGTTTAGATTATACTGACAATTTAGATATTTTAACATCTACTGAAGATAGTAGAATCTATAGAGATTTCTATAATGACGTTACAAGTAAAGAATTAAAAGAATTCGTCTTAAAATTCTTATCTAATAGTAATTATACAAACACAACTAATGATGAAGAAATCAATGCTTATATCGAAAGAGCCGTTAAAAAAGATAATAACATTGAAAAAATGTTATATATGTATAATTATTTCAGACGTTTCTATGATGTAGAAATAGATGGAATGAAACTATATGACTATATGTTATTTAGAATGGATGATTTTGATAAATCATTAACAGCTAAAAGAATAACAGATTTATATTTTGCTGATGGTAATAACTTTAGAACTTCTGGCACAGGTACAGTATATAAGAGTATTTTAAGTGGCTACACTAAACTTGATAACATTGCTGTTTTCGTAGAACATTTAGTTAAATCATTTAGTGATGAAAATCTTGATGACTGGACTAGAAGTCAATTTAAAGGATACTTAGTAGAAATTCCTGTTGAAGAAAATAAAGAGGAAGTTCAGTATACATTATGGGATCACTTTATCAATGAAGATAAGAGTTATCCTGGAAGATCATATGACATAATGTTACCGATTTTAACACTTCCTAAAAACGCAGCTTATATAATATCAACTCCAGTTCAGTTTGTAATTGGAGCTCAAAGAAGTTATATTGAAAATCCTGAAGATTCTAGTCAACAAAACTTATTACATAAAAGAATTGCAAGTTATGCTAATAGAATGGCAACATACTATAGTACAGCTTACAAAATTTTAGGAGATGAAACATTATTTAATAATATTCATACACTTCATCATGATAAAAGATATGCTTATGATGAAAACGGTGCAATGTTATATCAACAAGTAGGAACAAATGAACCATTCCATAAAAACTTCAATGAAGTAACTAATCGTTGGCAAACAAGTGATGGAAATGCTGCAGTTGCCTGGGGAGATAGAATCGACTGGAGTGCTGAAGGGTTAATGGATGGTAATATAGATCCAGACTTAATAAATGATTTAGGTAAAGAAATTCAAGAATACACTTATCATACATTTACTCATGAAACTGCTCATAATATTGATGCTAGACTATTCTTAAAGAATCATGGTAGAAGATTTGATGCTGGTGGAGAAGACTATGCTGATAGTAACTTAATGCAATCATTTGGTCCAAATGATATAGTTATGAATTTATCAGTAGATCGAACTTATAATGTTAATGTTACTGATAAAGATTGGAAAGTATCAAATGAAACTGGATCAAATTATACTCCAGAGAGAATAGATTCTCCAAATGAAGTATGGGATTACTATAATAAAGTATTCCAAACTATATATGTTATGGATTATCTTGAAGCTCAAGCATTCTTACAATTAAGTCCTGAACAAAAAGCTGAAATTGGTATACAAGTAACTTATCCAGATGAAAACACTTATACAGATTCTGGTAATAAATATCGTGCTTATATGAGATCTGGATTTAATCAAAGAGATGTAGCATTCTGGGAAAACTTAAAATTAAACTCTATCAACGATTTAATTGACAATAAGATCATGAAATATGCTGGAGTTTACCAATATGGTTCAAGAGGATCTAACTCATATGGTGGAGAAGGAATTAATACTGCACACTGGTATCAACCTAATAACCCATATGGAAGACCTGACTCTTATGCATTAAAATGGATTGCTTATGAAATGTTAGGATATAAAGGTTATGATAATGGTTACATTGAATATAATAGTAATATTCATGCAACTGAAGCAGATATTTCCAAAGAAATAGATCATCCAGAAAAAGGAACACAACATATTACAAATTATAAAACTGATAATATGGCTATTCAAACAATTTCAGGAGGGCAATACCAAAATATAGATGAGTATAAAAAAGCTAGATTTGAAGAAACAGGAGAAAAACTTAAAAATCTTAATAGTGTTATCAATGTAAATGAATATACTCAAAAATTATATGAAGCATTAGTTCAAGATAGTCAGTGGGCAAGCTGGAAAATGGAACAATTACTTAATGCATATAAAAAAGATGTTAATCAATGTTTAGGAGATTATTGGTGCTCAAGAGGTATTTCTGGAGAAGTTAGAGGCTATCCATTTAGTACTAGAGTAAGACAAGAAATTTATTACAAACTTAAACATATAACTAATGATTTCCAAGAAGATATCTTTACAGGTAAAGATCAAGATATTAATTTTACAGTTGATAAAACTAAAGTAAAAGATCATTATGAATTTACTCCTGAGGGGCAACTTAAAAATACTAATTAATAAGTAGATTGCAAGTTTTAATATCATTTTAAAGTTAAACAATCTGCAATGATTCTAAAAAAGAGTGATTAAAAATCATTCTTTTTTTATTTAAATAAAATTTTTGTATACAAATTAAATAAAATATGATAAAATCAAAATAGCATAGGGGAGGCTAGCAATGAAAGTAGTTAACTTTTTTGAAAAGTTTTTTGCTGTAATTTTCACTATAATCTTTGCTGTTTTAGTACTTTTTGCTATGCTCATAGGAATATTCAAATTTATGCTTCAAGAAGAAAATGTCAGTAGCTATTTAACTGAAGCCAAGATATTTGACCATTCTACTAGCGAGGTGCTTGGAAAAGATACACCTGGTTCACTAAGAAGTCAAATTAGTATAAAACTTAAGGATATAGATATTCCTGAGGATGTCATAAATGAAGTTTTAGATAGCAAACAACTTAATACTATGTTTACGGATTATTCGGTTAACTATGTGGACTATATTCTGCTTAGAGAGGAAAAACCTAATATAGTTGCTGAAGATTTAGTATTTATGATAGAAAACGAATATGCACAAAAATATGGTAATTTAACCATTAAGCAAAAAGAAGAACTTACTGAATACGTTAGAAATGTTACAGAAAAAATTAATAATTCCACTCCAGATATTATAGAACTCGAAGAAATAGGAGTAAATTTAAATTCTATAAGACCATTTATTAACATTGCATTTGTACCACATATTATGCTCATATTTGGATTTTTATCATTAATATTATATGTAATCGTATCAGTGTGCTTATTTAGTAAATTAAGATCACTTAGATGGTTTAGCAAAGCCCTAATTATAGATGGAGTATTGTTATTTATAGGAAGTTTTTTGGAGGTGAAAATATTTAGTATGTTAATAAACAATAAAGGAATAATAGACAATTTAGCAATTACATTAGCAAACAAGAGTTTTGAAAACTTGTTGATTTATGGAATTGCTTTAATGGTAATAGGAATAATTTTATTAATTATTTGTGCAATAATTATGAAAAAGGAAAAGAAAGAAGAATCAGATAATTTATTAAATGATGTTATCAAAGAGGAAGTGGAGGAAAGTTCAAAACATAATTTAAATGATTATACCGTAAAAAATGAAAAGGATATAGAAAAAGCTGATGAAAAAAATAAAGAAAAAGAAACAAAATTAGGTGCTGTACTTACTGACTTAGATAATTCAGAAATTGAAAAAGATAAAGATATAAAAGAGACTGATTTAGAAAAAGCTAAAGAAGAAAATAGCGAAGACAAAAAAGAGTCAGAAGATAACAGTATAAATGAAAAAGAAGAAATATCAGATGAAATTGAAGAAAAAGATAAAGAATCAGATCAAGTAGAAAATGAAGAAGATAAATCTTTAGAAGAAGAAAACAAAGAAAAAGAGGAAACAAAAGAAGAACAAGCTGAAGAAGAACAAAATGAAAATAATGAAGAAAAAGATGAAGACGTAGAGCAAATAGAAGATGAAATAGATAAAGCTTTGGAAGAAAAAAGTGAACAAGAAGAAAACGCTGATGAACAGGACGAGGAAGAACCAAAAGAAGATAAAGAAGAAAAAGATGAAAGTTCTGATGAAATAGAAGATAAATCTTTAGATGAAGTAAAACCTGCAATAATTGATGATGTAAAAATAATTGATGAAGAACCTGAAAAAACAAACGAAGAAAAAGATAAAGATAAAGAAAAATCTGAAGGCAGTGAAAATGAATATGAGGAAATAGAAGACAATGAGTCAGATACTATAGTTAAGAAAGATATAAATGCATTTAAAGTTGAAGAAGTTCAATTAGATGTTGTCCCTATCGAAAAGAAAAAAGATATAGAAATTAAAAAATTTGATGATGCCCAAGAAAATAATAAAAAAGATTCAAATGTTAAAAAAGAGAAACCTAATAATGAAAAAGAAAACAATATAGTTAATCAATCTGTTGAAACATTAGATGATGAAGAAGATATAGAAGTATTATAAAAAAAGAGAACTTTAGTTCTCCATAATCTAATGTAAGTAATAGAGATAAGTTTTAAAGCTTACCTCTTTTTTATTTCAAAATTAAGTTTATTTATAAGTCTCTTGTTTTATTAAATCAACATTACTATGCATTATTGATAAGTAATCATCATTGTTTTCTACATCGTCTTCAGTTATTGTATCCAGTGATCTTACAGTTAATATTTTAGCATTATAATCATTATTTAATTCATCTATAAAATCATAGTTCTTGGAATGTTCTAAACAGTATACATATGATAATTCATTATCTTTTAATAATTGTTTAGCTTGATCAATATTATCATCTTTTTCTTTACCATTATTAGTTAAATTTATAACTTCAAAACCATATTTTTCTAAAAAATTAAGTGATTCATCAACTACAATTATTTTTTTATTAACAGAATTGTCAGCAGCCTTTTTTATTTCTGTTTCAAGTTCTGTTATATCTACTTTTAAAAGGTTATATTTGTTATTAATTTCTTCTATTAAATATGGATTTGATATATATTCAGTAAGTTCGTTTTTTATATTTTGACCAATCATTAATAAGTTTGATGGGTTAAGCCATATATCTGACGCAGAATATGTTGCATCTAAACCATAGGATGCATCAATAATTTTTAAATTTTTATTATCATTTAACATAGTTGTTGCATATTCTCTTTCATCAGATTCCCCATTATATATAAATAAATCATATTCACTATAATCCTTTAATTGCTTGTTAGTTATTTTATAAGTTTTTGATATAGCACTTCTCGGATAAACGCTTTCTACTTTTGAATGATTACCATATAACCTATTAGTTACATATTCAATTGGATATATAGTAGTAACAATTTTAATATCCTCCATCATATCTCGCTTAACACATCCCGTTAAACAAGTTGTTACTATAGTTATAGCGAATAAAATAAAAATAGTTTTTTTCATTATTTTTTCCTCCTTATATTTGGAACAGGGTCATACCCCTTACTACCAATGGGGTTACATTTAAGTATTCTTTTTATTGAAAGTAGTAGTCCCTTTAAAGAACCATATTTTTCTATAGCTTCAATAGCATAGTTTGAACAAGTTGGAATATGACGACACATACTATGCCATGGCCCTGGTATTTTTTGATATGTTTTTATAAGAAAAATTAATATTTTTTTCAAATGTACCACCAATAACATTTTACTATTATTTTAATTTTTTATCAATCAAAAGAGTACTAATTTTTTTTAAAATATGATATTATAATATTAAGGTGATAGTATGAAAGAATTATTTGATAAATTAAAAATTGTTCCAAATGATTTAGCAATATATGAACAAGCATTTACTCATACATCTTATGCTTATGAAAATAATTTAGATAATTCTTATGAAACTTTAGAGTTTTTAGGAGATGCTATAGTAGATTTAGTAGTTTCTGATTATTTATATAAAAGCAAAGATTTTAAAGAGGGGCAAATGACTAAAGAAAGAGCAAGTTATGTTTGTGAAAACGCTCTATATGAATATGCAAATGATTTAAATTTTGGGGAATATATATTACTTGGAAAAGGTGAAATCCAAAGTGGAGGAAAACATAAAAAGGCAATTTTGGCAGACGTTTTCGAAGCATTTATGGCTGCGATATATTTAGATTTAGGATATGAAAAGGTGAAAGAAGTTGCACTTAATATTATAATTCCTTATATTGAAGATGAAAATGTAATGTTTTTTAGTGATTACAAATCAAAACTACAGGAAGTAGTTCAAGATATGCAAAAAGAATTAAATTATGAACTTATAGATGAACAAGGACCGGCTCACAATAAGACATTTAAAGTTGCAGTAAAAATTGATGATATAAATTATGGAATAGGAGAAGGACATACCAAAAAAGAAGCTGAACAAGAAGCTGCTAAAAATGCTCTAAAGAAATTAGTAAAAGATTATTAATAATCTTTTTTTCTTTGTTAAAAATGACTTGTAAAATATATTCAATAAGAGTATACAAAAGAGCGTTAACAGAAGATGAAATTCTTAAATAATAATGAGTTTGATAAGCAAAGATTTTATTTATAACAAAAAAAGTAACTTTAAATTATTTTAGTTACTTTTTTATATTTAAAATTATTGGCAGTACAATAGGTTTCCTACCAGTTTCTTCTTTTATAAAATTGATTAATTCTTTTGTTATTTCTTGTTTTAAATCTGCATAAGAGTTCTTTTTATTTTCAAGACCTTTTATAACACTACTTTCTGATATATCTTCGATCTTTTGAATAAGTTCTTCATTTTCATTTATTAATATAAATCCTCTTGTAGTAACCATAGGTCTTGCAAGTAATTTTCTCTCTTCCATATTTATATTAATTATGACTACTAAAATACCTTCACTCGCCATAATTTTTCTATCATTTAATACAGCACCACTGATATCTCCAACTCTGTTACCATCAACAAATGTTTCAGTTACTTCAAAATTACCAATTTTTTTAATAGTATTATTATCCATTTCTAAAACATCACCATTATCTAAAACAAAAATATTGTCTTTTGGAATATCACATTCTTTAGCAATTGCTGCATGTTTTTTAAGCATTCTATACTCTCCATGAATAGGCATTAAATATTTTGGATTAATGAGTCTAATCATAAGTTTTAACTCTTCACTCATAGCATGACCTGAAGCATGTATTTCTCTATCAGTAGAACTTGTATAAACTTTAACACCTTTTAAATATAAATTATTAATAGTATTAGCAATAGCTCTACCATTACCAGGAATAGCACTTGATGAAAAAATTACTATATCATCTGGTCTTAATTTAATTTGTTTATGAATTCCATCAGCTATTCTAGAAAGAGCAGCCAAAGGTTCACCTTGAGTACCAGTACATAAAAGAGCAACTTCACCAGGTTTTAAGTTGTTAGCAACTTCAGGAGTAACTAAAACATCTTTAGCATCTATATATCCACCTTCCATAGAAATATTGATATTATTTTCCATACTTCTACCAAAGATACAAACTTTTCTATTATATTTTTTACAAGTTTCAATTATATGTTTTAATCTATATATATTCGAAGCAAATGTTGCAATAATTAAACGATTATTTTGATGCTTTGAGAAAACTTCATTTAAAGCCTCATCAACTTTTGATTCTGACATAGAAAAGCCTTCATCTAAAACATTAGTACTTTCGCTCATTAACAGAGTAACTCCTTCACTAGCTATTTCACTTATTCTAGTAAAATCTGTTACAGGACCAATTGGAGTTAAATCAAATTTAAAATCTCCTGTCTCTACAATTGTTCCATTTGGAGTTTTTATATAAATTCCATGTGAATCTGGAACAGAGTGAGTTGTTCTAAAAAACGATATTTCAAAATTTTTATATTTTAATTTATCAGTACTTTTATACGGTCTTAATCCTTTATATTGAATATTTCTATCTGCTAATTTTTTCTTTATAAGAGCATAAGCTTGATTCGGAGCATAAATACTTGGAATATTTACATTTTGAAGTAAAAATGGTATTGCCCCAATATGATCTTCATGACCATGAGTAATTACAAGTGTTTTTATTTTTTTTTCATTATTTTTTAAAAATGTAAAATCAGGAAGTACATAATCAATTCCTCTTAATTCTTCTTCGGGGAATATAACTCCTGCATCTATAATTATAATTTCATCGTTATGCATTAGGCAGTACATGTTTTTACCAATTTCTCCAAGCCCACCTAAAGCAAAAATATAAGTTTTATCTTTTTTAAACATTTTTATCTCCTTTCAATAATTTTTATATAAAAGAATCAACCAGTATAATTATACACCAAAAATAAAAATTTGTATAGTTTTGCTAAACTTATTAAGTACAAAAATAAAATTCATAGTACTTAAAACTAATAATATAAAAATAATAAGTAAAAAACTAAAACTATAAAAATGGACAATTTAAAGAATTAAAATTCGTCTTTTTTTTGCTATTGAAATTCATTTGTAGTATAATAATTATTGATTTAAGGAGGTATATAATGAATTTAGTGGATGAAATAAGAAAAGCTAATGATATAGTTGATGTAATATCAAGTTATTTACCTCTTACAAAAAAAGGAAAAAATTATTTTGGAGTATGTCCATTTCATGATGACACTAATCCAAGTATGAGTGTTTCTCGTGATAAACAAATATATAAATGTTTTTCATGTGGTGCAAGTGGTAATGTCATAAGTTTTGTCATGGACTATGAAAGTGTTGATTTTAAAGAAGCCATAAATATTTTAGCCAAACGTGCTGGAATAGATATAAAAAATAATAATATAAATGGTAGTTCCAACAAATATGAAAAATATTATCGAATGTATGATTTAGCCCTTAAACTATATCAAAATAATATAAATAGTGCTCTTGGAAAAGAAGCAGTCCAATATTTAAATAAAAGAGGTATTACCAAAGATTTAATTAAACAATTTAAAATAGGACTAGCAACTAGTAATGATAGTTTAACAAAACTTTTAACTAAAAAAGATTATTCGAATTTAGAAATAGAAAAATATGGCCTTGGTAATGGTTATAATGATTTATACTTTAACCGAATTATGTTTCCTTTATTTGATACAAATAACAGAATAATAGGTTTTTCTGGAAGAATATATAATACGTCAGAAGGAAGTAAATATATAAATACTAAAGAAACTCCAATTTTTAAAAAAGGGGAACTTTTATATAATTATTACAATGCTAAAGAAGATGTTCGCCTTCAAAAAAATGTAATTTTAGTAGAAGGATTTATGGATGTAATAAGATTATATAGTATTGGAATTAAAAATGTAGTTGCTTTAATGGGAACAGCGCTTACTAAAAATCAAATAAGTCTTTTAAAAAGACTTTCTTTAAACATATATTTATGCCTAGATGGTGATAGTGCAGGATTAAAAGCTATGGCATCAGTAGGAGAAGATTTAACAAAAGCAGGTTGTACAGTCTCCGTTATAACCTTAAAAGATGGACTTGATCCTGATGAGTATATACTAAAATATGGAAAAGATGATTTTTTATCATTATATGAAAGTGCTATATCTTATAGTGAATATAAATTAACTTATATGAGAGAGGGAATAGATTTAACTAATTTAGAAGAAAAAACAGCCTATATTAACTCTGTTTTAAAAGAAGTAAAACAAGAAGAAGACGAAGTAAAACAAGAGTTTATTTTAAAGAAATTATCCTTAGAATTTGATATAGATATAAATATTTTAAAAAATAACTTGAAAAAAATAGAAAAATATAGTAAAATTGAAGCGTTAAAAAAAGAGAAGTCAACTAGTAAAAAACTTGATAAATATCAAAAAGCAACATATAATATTCTTTACATTATGATGAATAGTTATGAAAAGACCAAACTTTATGAGAGAAAACTTAACTATTTACCATATCAGGATGCAAGATATTTAGCTAATGAAATTATATATGCTTATAAAGTAAATGGCACTTTAGTTCTCGCAGATTTTATAACAAGTTTAAATGAAAAAGAAAATCTTTTAAATCTTGTAAAAGAAATTTTAAAGAATGTAAGTGATGATGAGTCTAATTTTGAAGCATTTGAAGATTATATGCAAGTGATTAGAGAATATAGTAAGAACCAAGAAATAAAAAGGTTAAAAAATTTAATGAGTGAAGAAAATAATCCTGTAAAAAAAGCAGAAATATTAGAAAAAATTAGACTAGTTAAAATAGGGGAGTGAAAATTTAATGATTAATGAAATCAAATCCTTCGAAGAAAGAAAAAAAGATCTATTAGAATTAGGTAAGAAAAATGGCAACAAAGTAACATTTGAAGAAATGGCCGAACATTTAAAAGGAATTGAACCTGATAGTGATTCTCTAGATGAACTTTATAATATGTTTGTTCAAAATGGTATTGAAATTATATCAAACGATCAAGCATCTGATACAGATGAAGAAGATGATGATAGTGATGAAGGAATTATAATAAGTGATTCTTCTAATAAAGATATAAAAATAAATGATCCTGTAAGGATGTACTTAAAAGAAATTGGTAGAATTAACCTACTTACTAGTGAAGAAGAATATGAATATGCTCTTCAAGTGGAAGAAGGTAATGAAGATGCAAAAAGAATTTTAGCAGAATCAAATCTACGTCTTGTAGTTTCTATAGCTAAAAGATATGTTGGACGTGGTATGGCCTTTCTTGATTTAATTCAAGAAGGTAACATTGGGCTTATGAAAGCTGTTGAAAAGTTTAACCCAAGTAAAGGATATAAATTCTCAACATAT
Organism: uncultured Bacilli bacterium; assembly: GCA_947628535.1. Classification (GTDB taxonomy): domain Bacteria; phylum Bacillota_I; class Bacilli_A; order RF39; family UBA660; genus UMGS1449. Next base: position 33,237 of record CANRAF010000008.1, read on the forward strand.
GCTACTTGGTGGATTAGACAAGCTATAACTAGAGCTATAGCAGATCAAGCTCGTACTATAAGAGTACCTGTTCATATGGTTGAAACAATTAACAAACTTGCTAGAATCCAAAGACAACTAACTCAAGAGTTAAATCGTGAACCTACTGACAAAGAACTTGCAGAAAAGCTTGGAGTTACTGAAGAAAAAGTTCGTGAAGTTATGAAAATAAGTCAAGATCCAGTATCTTTAGAAACACCTATTGGAGAAGAAGATGATTCACATCTCGGAGATTTTGTACCAGATGAGAGAATGATGTCCCCTGAAGAATATGCAACAGCAGAACTTTTAAAAGAAGAACTTGGAAGTGTACTTGAAACATTAACCGAAAGAGAAGAAAAAGTTTTAAAATTAAGATTTGGTCTAGAGGATGGTCAATGTAGAACTTTAGAAGAAGTAGGACAAATTTTTGGGGTAACTCGTGAAAGAATTAGACAAATAGAGGCTAAAGCATTAAGAAAAATGAGACATCCATCAAGAAGTAAGAAATTAAAGGATTTCTTAACAGACTAATGAACATTTCAAAAAGATTAAGAGTTATTGGAGACCTTGTTTCAGATAACTCTTTTATTTTAGATATAGGATGTGATCATGCTCTTTTAGATATTTACGTTATTTTAAGTAAAAAAAATGTTAAAGCTATAGCATCTGATATTAACGAAGGACCTTTAAAAATTGCTAAAGAAAATATAGAAAAATATAAAGTTCAAAAAGATATAAAATTAGTAAAAAAAGATGGCCTTAAAGCATATGAAAAAGGTGTTGATACAGTTATTCTCTCAGGGCTTGGAAGTATGAAAATAGTAGATATTTTAAAAAATGATAAAGAAAAACTAAAAAAAATAAACAAATTGATAATTTCATCAAATAATGACTATTATTACTTAAGAAATAATATAATAAATTTAGGGTTTAAAATATCAGATGAAGTAATTGTCTTTGATAAAAACAAATATTATCCTATTATTATATTCGAAAAAGGTAAAGAAAAATATAGCAGGTTTTCATTAAAATATGGGCCAGTACTTCTTTCAAAAAAAGATAAAATATTTATAGATTACTTAAAATTTAATAAAGTAAAATTATTAAATATATATAACTCTTTAGGAGGAAAATATTTTATCAAAAAAATAATATTAAAAACTGAAATTAAAAAATTAGATAAAATAATTAATAGAAGTATGCATTAAAGCATATTTTTTTATTTTTTTTAATAAAACTAAGGTCCTTTTAATTTTTTTGCTAATTATATTTATAGAAAGTAAAAAAGGAGGACCCATGAAAATATTAACAGACGCAGAAAAACAATTCTTAAGAGAAGAAGCTAAATATGATTATATTGATCCAATGAGTGATGTAGTATTTAAAAGTATCTTTAAAAGTGATAAAGATCATTTCTTAATAAAAGTAATAGTAAAAGAACTCTTAGGAATAGAATTAAAAGAATTTGAAGAAAAAGATCCAGGATTTATAGCCAAAGGAAAAAATAAAAAAGGAGAAGTATGTGACTATTATGTAAAAGTAAATGATAAATATATATCAATAGAGTGTAATAGAGTATATAGTAAAAAATTAATAGAAAGAAATATAAGTCATCTAAGAAGGATGATAATAGAAAACAGTTTAGAGGTAATACAAATAAACTTTGATAGTTATGATATAGAGAAAAAGGGGAAAGGGATATACAAATATAGTATAAGAGAAGAGAGCATAGAAAGCAGAATATATAGTGGTCTAATAAAAATATTTCATATAAATCTTTCATATTATAAGAAAAAGATATATAATAAAGAAGAAATGACGGAGTTTGAAAAGATATGTAAGATATTAACAACAAGAAAGGAAGAAGAAATAGAAAAGATAGTAAAGGGAGATGAAAGATTGATGGATATGAAAAAGTATATGGATGCGATAAACGGGAAAGTAGAGTCATATGATGATTACACAAAACAGGAATTAACAATGATAGCAATGGCAGAGGAAAGAGCGAAAAAAAGAGAAAAAGTAATAAGAAAAGAAATGGAAAAAGAACTAAAAGAGAAAATGGAAAAAGAAAATAAAAACAAAGAAAAACAAATTGCCAAAAATATGTTAAATGACGGTATAACACTTGAAAAAGTTAAACAATATACTAATTTACCTTTAGAAGAAATATTAAAAATTAAGGGAAGCTAAGTTTAATTACTTAGTTTTTTCTTTAACCTTTAAGAAAAATTTGATATAATGTATATATAACTATAAAATGAGGTGCATTTTTATGTATTTAAAGGAAATAAGAACATCAGGATTTAAATCATTTGCAGACAAAATAAATATTTCACTTGATAAAGAAATTACCTGTATTGTAGGCCCAAATGGTAGTGGTAAAAGTAATATTGTCGATGCAGTTAAATGGGTTCTCGGAGAACAATCTATAAAAACTTTAAGGGGTTCTAATAACATGATGGATGTTATTTTTTCTGGTTCTAAAAGCAGAAAACCTCTCAATTTAGCATCTGTTACTTTAGTTTTTGATAATTCTGATTCTTATTTAAAAGTTCCATATTCAGAAATATCTATTACAAGAAAAGTATATAGAAGCGGTGAAAATGAATATTTTATAAATGGCGAAAAATGTCGTTTAAAAGATATAAATGACTTATTTTTAGATAGTGGAATAGGTAAATATGCCTTTAACATCATCTCTCAAGGAGAAGTTGCCAATGTTATAAATAGTTCTCCCTATGAAAGAAGAGCTATTTTTGAAGAAGCAGCAGGTGTTTTAAAGTATAAAAAAAGAAAAGAAGAAGCGCTTAGAAAACTTGATAAAACAAATGAAAATATGAATCGTATTAAAGATATAATAATGGAGTTAGAATCTCAAATAAAACCTCTTAAAACTCAACGTGAAGATGCATTAAAATATCTAGATGCTAAAGAAAAATTAAGTAATATTGAAATAGCTTTAATAGTTTCAGATTTAGAAAAATTAAATAATAGTTTTAAAGAAAATGAACAAAAAATAGAAGAACTTGAAAATGAAATAGCATCTCTTATGAGTGCATCATCTTCATCTGATGTCAATTTAGAAAAAGCTAAAAAAGAGCTTGATAATCTAAATAAAGAAATAGTTGATTTAAATAAAAATTATATAGATATAACTAAAGAATTAGAAAAACTTAATGGTGAAAAAAACATTTTAAATGAAAGAAGTAAATATAGTAGTGAAGATATTAAAGTTCATGAAAATATATCTCATTTAAAAGAAAAAGTTTTAAGTGAAAATAATGAATTATCTCTAATAAAAGATGATATTAAATCTTTAGAAAACAAAGAATCTTCTATTAAAGAAGAACTTGAACTATTATACAAAGAATTTAAAGAAAAAGCTCTTATTAGAAATAATTTAGAGAATGAAATAGCAAGTGAAAGTAAAAAACAAACTGATATTAACTATAAAATTAAATATCTAACAGATTATATAGAACAAGGTGGAGGGGCATCTACTAATGTTAAAAGAGTTCTTACTAGCAAAACTTTAAGAGGTATTCACAATACTATTTCTAATCTTCTAGAAACAGAAGATGAATATGTAACTGCTGTAACAGTTGCTTTGGGGGGTGCTAAAGACTATGTTGTTGTAGATACTCCTGAAAATGCTAAAGAAGCAATCAAGTTTTTAAAAGAAAACAATTTAGGACGCGTTACATTTTTCCCTTTAAGTGTTATTAAACCTAGATTTATTGATAGAGAAACTTTAAATACAATAAATAGGGAAAAAGGTTTCATTGATACAATAGATAATATTGTAACCTATGAAGAAAAATATGAAAATATTATCAAAAATCAACTTGGTAACGTCCTTTTGGTGGACTCTTTAGAATCCGCTAATAGAATAAGAGAAATAATAAATAACAGATATAAAATAGTAACTTTAACAGGTGAAGTTATAAATGTTGGAGGATCAATTACCGGAGGTAAATTAAGAACAGAGTCTATTATAAGTGAAAAATATGAACTTCAAAGATTGCATTTAGAAAAACAAAAAAAAGAGAAGCAGATAGAAAAGCTAAAAGAAAAACTTAATATAGCAAGAGATGATGAGTCTAAAAAACAAAATGAAATATTTAATAAAGAAAAGGAAAAAGTAGTAACTGAAGAAGAAAAATCCTCAAAAGTGCAAAAATATAATCAAGCTGAGGAAAGTTATCAAAAATCTTTAAGTGAACTTTCTAATCTCGAAGGAATAGTAAATAGCACTTTAAAAGAAGAAGAGGGGAAAGTATTAGAAAAATACTATGAAGTAATGTTAGAAAAAGAAAATTTAGAAAAAACATCCAAACAAAAACTAAAAGAAAAAGAAGAAAAGGAAGCAAAAATAGAACAACTTGAAGCATCTTTTAGAGTTAATAATAGTAATATTAGAAATTTAGAAGCAGAATTAAAAGAATGCGAAATATCTAATTCTAAAGCAAGTGTTAAAATGGATAATTTGCTTAATACTTTAAGTGAAAATTATCAAATGACTTATGAAAAAGCAAGAGCCGGTTATATTTTAGAAATTTCTGAAAATGAAGCCAGAAAAAGTGTTAATGAATATAAAAATAAACTTAAAAATATAGGAATTGTAAATACCGGTGCTATTGAAGAGTATGATAGAGTAAATACTAGATACGAATTTTTGAAAAAACAAAATAGTGATCTTGAAGAAGCAACTGTAACTCTTCTTAAAATAATCGATGAATTAGATGAAGTTATGAAAACTGAATTCCTTCGTTCATTTAAACAAATTCAAATTGAATTTAATAAAGTATTTAGAGAATTATTTAAAGGCGGAGAAGCAAAACTTGAACTTACAGATAGTAATGATTTATTAGAAACAGGTATAAATATTATTGTATCACCTCCAGGGAAAAAGATTTCAAGTATAAACTTATTATCAGGAGGAGAAAAAGCTTTAACAGCAATAAGTTTGCTATTTGCTATCCTTAATATTAAAGATATTCCGTTCTGTTTATTTGACGAAGTAGAAGCTGCCCTTGATGAAGCAAATGTAAGTGCTGCTTGTGAATATTTAAAAAGATATAGTGGAAAAACTCAGCTTATTATAATTACTCATAAAAAGAAAACAATGGAATATGCGAGTACTTTATATGGTGTTACAATGCAAGAATCAGGGGTTTCAAAATTAGTAAGCGTAAAACTTGTAGATTGATTTAGCAAGATATTCTTGCTTTTTCTTTTATTTACTGGTATCATTTATATGAAGCTAGAATAGGGGTGGAACTATGTTTAAAAGTGATTTTGATATTGAAGATGAAAATTATGAAAAAGAAGTAGATAAAAAAGAAGAAAAAGAAGAGCAAAAGGGGAAACATAAACACTTTAAAGAAAAAAAAGAAAGCGAAACAATTAATAAAGATGAACAAGAACCAAGAGTAGAAAAAACTAAAGAAGAAAATCTTGAAAATACTAATCTTTATAATCAAGATTATGGAGAAACTGGAGATTTTAGTAATATTGGCCTTTCTAAACAAAAGGATTATATAGATAATTCAAGTGTTGTGTTTGAAGAAAAACAAAATGAAACACCAGGAGAAAAAGTAAAATATTATTTTAGTACAATAAATAAAAAAATAGTTGTGCTTATAGCTTTAATTATAATTATATGTATTATAGTTTTAATATTAATTTCTTCATATATTTCTAAAATTAATGCTTCTTATAAAGCTGAAATCATAACTCCAGAAATTGTATATATGGGAGAAACTGGTAATATTTCAGTTATAGCACAAGGTAAAAAAGATTTAGAAAATACAAAAACAACATTTACTGTTGAAAATTCTAAAACAGTATCTTTACTTAAAGATAATATGAAAGGTAGAGATATTGTAAATACCATTATTCCAATTCAAGAAGGAAGATCAAAAATAAAAATAGAAGCTAATTTAAATGGTAGAAAAATGGCTTCTTTAGAAAAAGAAGTTGTTGTATGTCCTGCATTTAATGAAGATTTATTATTAACAGAAAATATTTCAATTGTAAAAGATACTAGTTTTAGTTTAATAATAGATTTTGGAGAAGAAGAGTGCGCTAAAGATATATTTTATGAATCAAGTAATGACGATATAATGACTGTAGATAGTGAAGGTGTAATGACAGGAGTGAAAGTAGGGAAAGCTATATTAACTATAAGAAAAGGTTCAAGAACAATATCAGCTAATGTTGAAATTACAGAAGATCAAATTCATATGGAGAGTTTTAAAGTAACTCCTGATAAACTTCAATTAACTCCAGGAGAAAATACAAGATTAAAGATAAATTACTCGCCAGCAAATGCCACTTCTGTAAGAATAGCTTTTAATAGCTCAGAGAATAACATAGCAAGTATAAGTGAAGGGGGATTAGTAACTGCTAAGAGTGCTGGTACTACTACTTTAGGAGTAGAACCAATGACAGGATACCTTTATGAAGAAGTTCCGGTTGTAGTATCTAAAGAAGTTTCTAAAGAAGGAACTGTAGTAACAGATATGAAATTGGATAAAACAAATATTACTATGGTACAGGGTGAAAGTGATAAAATAATGGCAACTGTAACTCCTGATAACGTGAAAGATAAAACAATAAAATGGACTAGTTCAAATCCGAACATTGCAAGTGTCAATAATAGTGGAGTAATTTTTGCTAAAAAAGCAGGTATAGTAAATATAACAGCATCAACTTCAAATAATATTTCAAGAATTGCAAGAGTAGAAGTTATAAAAATGAAACAACCTGTCATTAAAGCAACAGATAATATTCCATCTGATTTATGGCATAATAGAGCCTATGTACTTAATTTAAGTGGTTCTGAAAATGGAGCAACATATTATTATGGAAAAGGGATTAATACTATCACTAATAAAGGTGATAAAATTATAGTAAATAAAGATGAAAAAGCAACATATTATGTAAAAGCATGTAAAAATAATGTATGTTCTGATGCAGTAACATATAATTCCAGACTTGATACTACTAAACCAAAAGTTCAAACGGTAGCAGGAATAGATAGAACTGCAGTAAAAGAAGATAAAGTTCAAATTGCCCTGCAAGATTCTACAAGTCTAATCCAAAGATGGTGTGTAACTACAGTTAATAATTATTCTTCTTGTAAATGGACTACTATTAAAACAATGTCTAATCCAGTAGTAAACTATACTGCTAAACGCAATGCCACATATTATGTATTTGCTAAAGATGCTGCAGGTAATGTTAGTGATAGTTATGTTTTCGAAATAATTAATATAGAATAGGGCTTATTTAAGCCCTTTTTTTGTATATTATTACTAATTTTTACCATATTAAAAATGGTGATATTATATGTTTGATGGTTTATTACAAGTTGCCTTTAGAGCAATTCTTTCACTTATTACATTATTTTTAGTTACTAAAATACTTGGGAAAAAACAAGTATCACAAATGAGTTTATTTGATTATGTAATAGGTATTTCTATAGGTAATTTTGCTGCTGAAATGACTATTAATACAGATTCTCCTATACTGCATGGAACTTTAGCGGTTATTATTTTTGGAGCTATTGCTTATATTATTTCTATAGGAACTATGAAAAGTATAAAAATGAGAAGATTTTTTATTGGAATACCTACTGTTATAGTAAAAGATGGTATATTACTTGAGGCAGGCCTTAAAAAAGTTAAATATGATATAAACGACTTTTTAGAACAGTGCAGAGAACAAGGGTATTTTGATATATCGGAAATAGCTTATGCTGTTATGGAATCAAGTGGTAAAATAAGTATTCTTCCTAAAGGAGAATACCAACCAGTTATTAATAAAGATATGGATATTAAAACCTCTAAAAAAACATTACTTGCAAATGTAATTATCGATGGTAATATCATGGAAAAGAATTTAAAAGTAATTGGAAAAGATGAAGAGTGGCTTTTAAAAAAACTAAAAGAAAAAGGAAAAGATGTTTCAAATATTCTCTTGGCAACTGTTGATAGTAATGAAAAAATATTATTTTATGAAAAATCGAAAGATATGGCATTTGATGTACTTGAGTAATTAAATAAAGGATAGCTATGTCCTTTTTTATGTGAATATTTACAACTTATAACAATTATGCTATAATAAGCCACAAATCTTATTTTAGTTAAATTTATGGAAGTGAAAATATGAACTATGAAGGAGAAAAGTTTTTATTAAAACTATATAGAGAGTTATATAACGAAGAAAGTGTAAAACATTCTGGTAATAAAAGTGATAATAAATATAAACTTATAAAGAAATATTTAGAAAGACTACAAAAAACTGAAAAAACATTTAAAAGAGATAAAGAAGGAGTTTTAAATTATTTAAAAAATAGATATTATGATAAATATGTTATAAAAGAAGAAGATATACCTGATTCTTATTATGAATCACAAGAAAAAATAGCTTTGGAAAACGGATATGGTCATGTAACATATACAGATGAGATGAAAGAAAAAGAAGCACAAGTTATAATAGAAGAACAAAAGAAAAGTTTAGATGTTTGGTTAGATTACTTAATGAAAGAAAATACAAGTTATCCCATGTGGACAAGATACTGGGCATTTCAAGGAATGATAAAATTAGGAAAATATGACAAAGAAAAACATAGATTTACCAAGAGAAGTAAAGGAACAACCACAAGATTCATAGATTTAAATGCTGAAGCATTAGCTCTTACAATTGAAACAGTAGAAAAATATTATAAAGATAAACAAAAAATTGAAGATGAAGAATTAGAAAAATTAATAGAAAGTGGAAACTTTGGAAAGATATATGCCTATAACATATGGAAAATAACAGAAGAAGAAAAAAGGAATCAAAAGAATAAATTATATACAGATGAAGGAATATGGAAAACATATAAAGATGGAGAAGCAGAAAAGTTAGTAAAAGATATAGAAGGGAAAGGTACAGGATGGTGTATTGCAGGACTAGGAGTAGCAAAAAGTTATCTAAATAATGGTAATATGCAAATATATTTTACAAAAGATAAAGATGGAAAATATACAAATCCAAGAGTATGTATAAGAGAAGAGTATGGAAAAATAGCAGAAGTAAGAGGAATAGAAAAAGATCAAAACTTAGAAAGTGAAATGAATGAAATAACAGATAAGAAATTAGATGAGTATTCTGATAAAGAAAGATATAAGAAAAAAGTAAGAGATATGAAAGAACTTACAAAAATATATAATAAACATAAAAATAAAGAAGAGTTAACAAGAGAAGAACTAAGATTTTTATATGAA
>CANRAF010000009.1 GCA_947628535.1 uncultured Bacilli bacterium
GGGGGGTATGTAAAAGAAGTAACTATGTAGAAGCGCCAGTTGGAACAGAGATACCAATGGATGATATATTAACAATGCAAGTATGGATACCAAGATATAAATATAAGGTATGGAATTATAATTTAAATGGTGATACACCTAGTGATCCCCAAGAAATAGAAATAACATTTGAGAAAGGGACAGAAAGTACAGGAGAGATAACATGTGAGGATCATATACAAGGGCAGGAAAATAGTGATGGAAAAAGTGAAATATGTAAGATAAATAGTCAAGAATGTACAGATGATACATGTAAAGATAAAACCTATACTCATCCAGGATTCACATTTGGAGAAGAAGAACTCTCAGGATTTTGGGTAGGAAAATTTGAATTATCAAGTGGTACAGAATGTACCCCGAAGAATGGGGATACTTTAGGAAGCGGTTGTAATTTAAATACCATAAGACCAGAAATAAAACCGAATTTAATTTCATGGAGAGGGGCACAAATAAGTACATTTGAGACAGTAGCACTTGCAATGAATGATACTGGAAATAAATATGGGTTTAAAGAAACAGAGGATGCTCATATAGTAATGGCAAAAGAATGGGGAGCGATAGCATATTTATCACACTCAAAATATGGAAAAGAAGGAGAAGTAGATAATAATGCATATTATATTTCTTATGGTACTAATATATTATGGTATAGGACAGGGTGTGGACCACAAGCCAAAGAAAGTAGTGCAACAATGACAATATGTAATAGTTATAATACAGATTTTGGGAAAGAAGCTTCAACAACAGGAAATATATATGGGGTATATGATATGGCTGGAGGTTCACAGGAGTTAGCAATGTTAAATATGATAGGACCAGATGGTAAATCAAAGATGAGCGGATGTTATTCAGAATACAGTTCAGGATACAAAGGTTTATTATATAATAGTAATCAATACACAGATTATAATAATGGAATAGAATATCCAGATAACAAATACTATGAACAAATAAGTTTTGGAACAACTTATAACGATATAGCAGCAATAAAAAGAGGAAAACTTGGAGAAATGATAAGAGAGACATATAACCAGACAGTGACAATAGGGAGCACAAGGTTATGGAATGATGATTGGGGATTCAATCTTTATTCTGACGGCCAGTGGTTCATCCTGGGTGGTCGATCGGATAACAAGGACAATGCAGGGGCTTTTGCTTCGTTCTCCTCGTGGGGTAACGCTGACTCCAACACCTCGTCCCGCGTGGTTGTGGCCCTTTCCGGCATTTCGTAGCCTTTAGGCTACCAACTTTTTGTTGAAATGTGAATCTATAATAAAGTACTACATAAAAAAATAGTATCGAACTTTGTTATAGATAAAGCTTTGGAGCTTTTTGCCGAAAGGCACTCCAAAGCTTCCGGTTTAAAAAACCGGGAAGATTATAAATATGGTCTTGCCGCAAAGCAAGATAGGTAGAAGATTATAAAAAAGTTGCTTATTCTGCCAACCCGTGGTTCAACCTGGGTGGTAATTCAAGTAACACACTCCGTGCAGGGATTTTTGCTTCCCAGAACGATTACGGTCACTCTGAGTCCGGAAAATCGTCTCGTCTAATTATTTCAAATATAAACTAAACTTTGAAATATTTTGTTTCAAATTAATATATTTTAAGATACTAAATAAAAATAGTATCTTTTTTTTTCTTTTTTTAGTATAATTATGATGTGATTTATATGAATATTTATGATTTAACTTTTGAGGAATTAGAAAATTATTTTTTAGATATAGAGGAGAAGAAATATCGTGCTTCTCAAGTATTTAAATGGCTTTATAAAGAAAGAGTATTATCTTTTGATGAAATGACAGATTTAAGTAAAGAACTTATTTCTAAATTAAAAAAAGATTTTAATATTAATTATCCTTTGGTAGTAAAAGAAGAACATGATAAAGATGTAAGTAAATTTTTGTTTAAACTAAATGATAATGAACATATTGAAAGTGTAGTAATGTATCATGATTATGGAATAAGTTTATGTGTTTCAAGTCAAGTTGGTTGTAATATGAAATGTTCGTTTTGTGAAAGTGGTAAAAGAGGAAGAGTTAGAAATTTACTTCCTAGTGAAATGATTCTTCAAGTTATTCAAATAGAAAAAATTATTAAAAAACGTATTTCACATATAGTAGTAATGGGAATTGGAGAACCTTTTGATAACTTTGATAATTTAGTTACTTTTATAAAAAATGCAAATAACCCTAAAGGACTTGAAATAGGTGCGAGACATATAACTGTTTCAACATGCGGAATTGTTCCTAAAATTTATGAATTTGCAAATCTTTCTTATCAAGTTAATCTAGCAATAAGTCTTCATGCTTCAAATGATAAATTAAGAGATGAACTTATGCCTATTAATAAGGTATATAAGCTTGAAGAACTTATTGAAAGTATTAAATATTATCTTAAAAAAACAAATAGAAGAGTTACTTTTGAATATATTTTACTTAAGGGGGTTAACGACAAAAAAGAAAATGCTTTGGAACTTTGTAAACTGGTTAAGGATTTAAACTGTTATATTAATCTAATTCCTTATAATGAAAATAGTGATAAAAAATATAAAAAACCTAAAAATGATGAAATAATGAAATTTTATGATATAATAAAAAAAGAAGGTATTAATGTGACTGTGAGAAGAGAATTTGGATCAAATATTTCTGCAGCATGTGGTCAGTTAAGATCTAAGAAGGAGGAATAAGATGGAGACATTTTATTTAACAGATACAGGAATTGTAAGAGATCATAATGAAGATAGTGTTATTATTGTAACTAATAGTGAAAATTCTACTTTAATGGCTGTTGCTGATGGAATGGGTGGTCATAGAGCAGGAGAAGTTGCTTCTTCAATTGCTATTAGTTATTTAAGTAAACGCTTTACAGAAAGTTTCTTTAAACTTAATAAAGCAGAAGCAGTAGAATGGATAAAAACATGTGTTAATGAAATAAATGGGCAAATATTTAAATATACTGAAGAAAATCCTGAGAGTACAGGTATGGGAACAACTCTTGTTATGGCAATAATTACTAATGAATATATTTTATTTGGAAATATTGGTGATTCTTCAGGTTTTGTTATGAAAGATGGAAAAATTCATAAAGTAACACATGATCATACTTTAGTAAATCTTCTTCTTGCAGCCGGTGAACTTACTGAAGAAGAGGCTAAAAATCATCCTAAAAAGAATATACTAATGAATGCACTTGGAATAAATGATCCAATTGAAATAGATGTATTTGATTGTAATATGGAGATTGATGAAATACTTCTTTCATCTGATGGTCTTACTACTATGGTTGCAGAGGATCAAATTGAAAAAGTTTTATTAAGTGATTTATCAGTTTCTGAAAAAGTAATTAAACTTATTAAAAAAGCAAATAATCGTGGTGGAAATGATAATATATCAATAGCTTATCTTATAAAGAATAATAAAGGGAGTGATTCTCTATGATAGTAAAGGGGCAAAAAGTTAATTCGAGATATGAAATAATTAAAACTATTGGTGAAGGCGGAATGGCTAATGTTTATCTTGCAAGAGATGTCATTCTAGATAGAAACGTAGCTATAAAAGTTTTACGTGGTGATTTAGCAACTGATGAAAAGTTTGTTAGACGTTTTCAACGTGAAGCATTATCAGCTTCAAGTCTTTCTCATCCAAATATAGTAGAAATATACGATGTTGGAGAAGATGATGGCGATTATTATATCGTTATGGAATATGTTGATGGTAAAAATTTAAAACAACTCCTTAAGAAACGTGAAAAATTAACTGTAGCAGAAGTTGTTGACATAATGCTTCAAATTACTAGTGCTATGGGGGTTGCTCATGATAGTTTAATTATTCATCGTGATTTAAAACCACAAAATATTTTAATAAAAGAAGATGGAGAAATAAAAATAACTGATTTTGGTATAGCTATGGCTCTTAATGCAACACAACTTACTCAAACTAACTCTGCTATGGGATCAGTACATTATTTTCCTCCAGAACAAGCTAATGGTAAGGGTTCAACTTTAAAAAGTGATGTTTACTCTCTTGGAATAATGATGTATGAACTATTAACAGGAGTTTTACCTTTCCGAGGAGATAATGCTGTTGAAATTGCTTTAAAACATTTAAAAGAAGCAATTCCATCAATTAGAACAGAACTTCCTGAACTTCCTCAAAGTATTGAAAATATTATTATTAAGGCAACTGCTAAAAATCCTAAAAATAGATATGCTAATGCTAATGAAATGCATGATGATCTTTTAACTGCTCTTAATAAAGAAAGAGAAAATGAACCTTTAATTACTTTAAAATATGATGAAGGTATTGATGAAGATCCAGTTGTTACTGATTCTGAAAATGTTGATGAAGGAATAGTAAGTCAAATAAAAGATGAAAAGAAACCAAAAAATAAAAAATTTATAATATTAGGTTCTGTTTTAGGAGGACTTATTGTTATTACTTTATTTGCTCTTCTTGTGCTTCCAATGATTACTAAAGTACCTGAAGTAACTATTCCAGATGTTTCTAATTTAAGTGTTGAAGAGGCTACTAAAAAACTTAAAAATTTAGACCTTGAAGTAGCTGCGAAAATTATAGAAGAACCATCTGATAAAATTGATAAAGATAAAGTAATTGAAACTAATCCTAAAATAGGTAGAACAGTAAAAGAGGGCACAGAAATAACGTTAATTGTTTCAACAGGTGTTGATAAGATAAAAATAGAAGATTATACAGGAGAAAATTATATTAAAATTGAAACTCAACTTGAACTTCTTGGACTTAAGGTAAATGTAGAGGAAAAAGATACATCATCTCCAGTTTCAAGTGATGAAAGTCAAAATATAATAGGACAATCTATTGAAGCAGGAGAAGAGGTAGAAAAGGGAACAGAAATAACTATTTATATTCCAAGTAATAAAAAATATTATCCTGATATGGTAGGTGAAGCTTGGACTTTAGCGGAAGCAAGAGCATGGGCAACAGAAAATGGTATTAAACTTTCTGTAAGTTATAGAGAAACAAATAATTACGATCCAAATGTTATTATAAAGCAATCAAAGAATTCTTCGAGTGAAGTAAAAGAAGGAGAAACTCTTTCATTAACTGTTGCTAAAGAGAAGAAAACTACTCAAAGTCCAAGTACTAATAGTGGTAATAACAGCGGAAGCACTAATAGTGGTAATACTAATAGTGGAACTTCAAGTAATAATACTGATCCAAATACAAATGAAAGTTAAGAGGTAAAAATGAAAGGACAAATAACAAAAATAAATAGTGATAATTATTATGTATCTTCAAATGATAAAGAATATATTTGTAAATTAAGAGGTAAATTTAGAAAAGATAATTTTACTTTTAAAGTTGGAGATTATGTAATATTTAACGAAAAAGAAAAAATAATAGAAGGCCTTGAGAAAAGAAGAAATTATCTTGATAGACCTAATGTTAGTAATATTGATCAGGCTTTTATTATTACATCTTTAAAAAGTCCAGATTTTAGTGATAATTTACTTGATAAACTTCTTACTATATGTTTTATAAATGATATTAAACCTGTTATTTGTCTTACAAAAAAAGATTTACTAGGTAAAGATGAATTTAGAGCTTTAAAAAAGATAATTTCTTATTATAAAAAACTCGGTATTAAAGTAATATATAATAAAAATTTAAGAAAAATAAAAAAAATGTTTAAGAATAAAACTACAGTTTTTACTGGACAAACTGGAAGTGGGAAATCTACTCTTATGAATAGACTTGATAAAAACTTAAATTTTGAAACTAATGAAATAAGTCAGGCTTTAGGAAGAGGTAAACATACTACAAGATATGTTTCACTTGTAAATATAGGTAAGGGTAAAGTATTAGATACTCCAGGGTTCTCTTCTTTAGATTTAACAAAATATAGTGATAAAGATATAAAAGATTCTTTTATTGAATTTAAAAAGTATGATTGTCCTTATAAAAATTGTAGTCATACCAATGAAAAAGAATGTAAAGTAAAAAAAGAAGTAGGTAAGGGGATTTTAAAATCAAGATATGATAATTATCTTAAATTTATAGAAAAGAGGTAAATCTATGAAAGAAGTATCAGCATCTTTTTTAACTAAAAAAAATTATAGTGAAAGTATAAAAATATTAAATAATTCAAATACTGATTATATTCATTTTGACGTAATGGATGGTAAATTTGTTAAAGAGAAGAATTTAACAGTTAAAGAACTTTTAAAGTATTTAGATTTATCTTCTAAAAAAAATGATGTTCATTTAATGGTTTCAAGTCCTAAAAATTATATTGATGCTCTTTCATATTATAATGTTGATTATATTACTATTCATAAAGAGATAAAAAATTATAAAGATATGATTAATTTAATTAAAAGTTATGGTTTAAAAGCAGGTCTTGCTATATCACCAGATACAGATGTTGAAAGTATATATTCTGATTTAAAAGATGTTTCTTTAGTTTTAGTAATGGGAGTAAATCCTGGGAGAAGTGGTCAAAGTTTTATAGAGAGTACTAAAGATAAAATAGATAAACTAAAAAATAAAATAAAAGATGATAATTTAAATGTAAAAATAAGTGTTGATGGGGGAATAAATGAAGATGCTTTAAAAAAGGTAAGTAATGCTGATATAATTGTAAGTGCATCTTACATTTTAGAGGATATTAATAATATAGACAAAATAAAAAACTGCTAATTAAGCAGCTTTTTTCATATTTCTAATTTCTTTAGCAGATAATTTAACTTTTTCTCCATTTTCAAGTGTCACTACTTGAAGGTTAAGTCCTTGTTTTTTCTTAGTACTATTTAACGCATGAGAACGTAAATTTTTTATATTAGGTTTTCTGTTAGATAAGTTTTTTGCCATAAAATTCCCTCCTTTTAATAAGCATAATAAATTTATCATAAAATAGAACTTTAGTCAACTTTTTCTTTTGTTTTTACACTTTTTATTTACCAAAAAATAAAACTATGTTATACTTAAAATGAAATAATTGTACCATAATGAGGTGATTATAATATGAAGGATCAAGATGAAAAAGATATAGAAATACTTGATTTAACTGAAAAAGCAAAAATTAAAAGCTCTTTAGGGGGAAGTTTTAATAATAAATTTAGTAATCTTAAGGTAAAATACAAAAGAGATCCAAAAAAATATGCGCTTTTGATAGTTGCTATAATTGGACTATTTTCTATGTTAGTGGGTTCAAGTTATGCATATTTAACATATGTAAGTGAAACTGATCATTCTACTACTATTGAAGCGGGGACACTTGCTCTTGAATTTGAAAATGAAACTAATGCTATAAGTCTTGATGGAGCAGTTCCAAGAACTGATAGTGAAGGTTTAAGAGAAAGTGAGGCATATAATTTTACTATTAAAAATAGTGGAACTATTCCTGCAACGTATGTAGTTTCTATTGAAAATACATGTAGTGATAATAATACTTATACTATTGGAGATGAACAAATTGATCAAGTTAATAAGTGCATTCCCCATAAATACATAAAAGTAGGAATAAAAAAATCTAGTGATAGTAATTATACAGTATATAGATATGATAATAATGTGAATACTACTGAGGATACTGAAACTGTTGAAAGTGATTCACTAAATAATGAAAATCAAGATTATATAATTGCCACAGGAACTTTGGGAGCAGATGAAAGTGAAATATATGAAATGAAATTATGGCTTGATTATGATACTCCAAATGATTATAATGCTCAGGGTGGAAAGAATATAATGTATTCTGGAAAACTTGCCTTAAATTATGAACAAGGTTGGAGTGAAGAGTAAAAAACTTTGATAAATGAAACTTTAAAATGTTTGTTTTAAAGTTTTTTCTTTTTTAATATAATTTAATATGAGAATGCATTTAAAAAAAAGAAGAAAGGTTTTTACGAAGGGTAAAGTTATTTTTATTTTACTATTTTTAGGACTATTTTTTTATTTATTTTATATATTAAGTGAAAATATTGGTTATTATTATCTTAGTTATTCTGAAAGAGAAGCAAGAAAAATAATTGATACTTCTATGTCAGAGGCGGTTAGTGATAATATACTCGAGGATATAAAAGATAAGGATTTATATAGTGTTATGAAAAATGCAAGTGGTGAAATTGAAATGGTTGATTATGATCCTTATTTAGTTAATGTTTTTTTAAGAGATGTTACTGATAATATTGTTAATGCTCTTGAAGAAAAAGAAGATGATTCTCAAAACATTTCATTTTATATACCACTTGGATCTGCTCTTCAAAACCCTATTTTTAACAATCGCGGGCCAAAAATTCCTGTTAGAATGGAAAGTATTGGATCTGTTCTTACTAATATTAATACTAAAGTTACAGAGTATGGTATTAATAACTGTTTAATTGAGATGTATGTTCATATTGAGATTAGAGAAAAAGTGATATTACCTGTTATTTCTAAAACAATTACAGTTAAAAATGATCTTCCTGTTTCTCATAAAATAATTAAAGGCACTGTTCCATCTTATTATGGTGGTAGTATTAGTAAAGGTTCTAATATATATTCAATTCCTATGGAATAAGTAATATCTTTATGATATAATTACTTTGGTGATGGTTATGAAAAAAGAATACGAATTTAATGAAATAAAATATGAACTTATTGAAAATAAATTTGATGCTTTTGACTATGAAGAGGTTAAATCTTTAGTTACAGACTATTTTAAGGATTATGATTATATTTTTGTAGATATTGCTTATAATAAAATGAGACTTAAGGGTTTTTGTGATAAAACTAATAAAATCTTTAATAAAAAGAATGATATTTCTTTACTTGATGACTATATAAAAGAGTACTGTGCATATAAATGTAAGTGGTTTTTACTAAAAAAAGTTAAATAAATCTATATTTTTTATAAAAAAATATAGGTTTTTTCATGAAATTGCTTGATTTTACAGGTAATAAATGGTATCTTATATATGTAAGCATATAATGTTTTTGCTTATTATTATATAGGAGGTAAATATGAAAAAAGTAGAATTAATCGAATCAGTAGCTGCTAAAGCTGGAATTACTAAAGCAGATGCTGGAAGAGCAGTAGATGCAACATTTGCAACTATTACTGAAGCTTTAGTGAAAGGAGATAAAGTTCCTTTAGTAGGATTTGGAACATTTGCAGTTTCAAGAAGAGCTGCTAGAATGGGACGTAATCCTCAAACTGGTGCTGAAGTAAAAATTGCTGCTAGAAACGCTGTTACATTTAAAGCTGGTGCAGCACTAAAAGACGCAGTTAACTAATAAAAAGCCTTTAGGCTTTTTTCTTTTTCCTTTCTTGTAATTTAAGATAAGTTTTTGTATAATATTTGATGGAGGTAGTTATGGAAAAAGCTATATTAAATGTACTTAAAAAATTAGAAAATAATGGCTATGAATCCTATGTAGTTGGTGGTTATGTAAGAGATATGCTTTTAGGAAAAAATTCATTTGATATTGATATAGCAACTATTGCAAAACCTAAAGAAGTTAGAACATTGTTTTCTACATTTGATGTTAAATTACATGAATATGGTAATGTTTCTTTTGATATAGATAAATTTAAATTTGATATTACTACTTTTAGAAAAGATATTAAATATAAAGATAATAGAAAGCCTGAAAAGATTGTTTATATTGATTCTTTTAAAGATGATTTAAAAAGAAGAGATTTTACAATAAATGCTATATGTTTAGATAGTGATAATAATATTATAGATTTATATGATGGTATAAATGACTTAAAGAAGAAAAAAATAAAGGCAATAGGAGATCCATATAAAAAAATGGAAGAGGATGCTCTTAGAATTTTAAGGGCAGTTCGCTTTGCAACTATTTTTAAATTTAAACTTGAAAGTGATCTTAAATCTGCTATAATAAAGAATAAAGATTTGCTTTTGAATCTTTCATATGAAAGAAAAAGGGAAGAGCTTAACAAAATATTTTCCTCTAAAAATAAAAAATATGGAATAAAATTACTAAAAGAACTAGAATTATTAGATCCCCTTGAATTAAAGAATATTCATTATGTTAATTATACAAATGATTTAATTGGAATGTGGGCAATGATTACAGATAAAGATTATGCTTTTACTAAAAAAGAAAAAGATATTATTAAGATGGTTAAAGAACTTTTATCTTTAGATATAAATGATATTTTGGTAGAGTATAAGTACGGAAGATATCCTATTTCTATAGTAAGTGATTTAAAAAGATTAAATAAGAAAAAAATTATGGCAAGATATGAAAGATTGCCAATTAAAGATAAAACTGAACTTGAAATTACAGCTGAAGAAATTTGTACTGCTTTAGGTAAAGCTCCTGATATATTTTTAAAAGATATATTAAAAGATATTGAAATGAAAGTTTTATTAGGAGAACTTGAAAATAATAAAAAGATTTTAAAAGATTATATAAAAACTAATTATTAAGGAGATAGATTATGAAAAAAAGTAACCTTATGGAAATTATAAAAACTCATGATTTAGTTATTCCAAGTATTCTTCTTTTAAATTATAAGAAGTTAGATATTACTTTGGAAGAGTTACTTTTTCTTGCGCTTTTAATGTCTTATGAGGATATAGTTAGTTTTGATGTAAATAGTTTTAGTAAAAGTTTAGGAATGGAAGTTAGTAAAATAATAGAACTTGTCTCTAATTTGTGCAATAAAAAATATATTAATTTAACAGTTAAAAAAGAAAATGGTAAAATGAAAGAATATTTAGATATTAGTTATTTATATGAACATTTAACAGCAATTGTTATTGAAGATGAATCAAAGGAAAAAGAAGCTATTGATGAAGTTAAGATTTATAGTGTAATTGAAACAGAACTTGGAAGAACTTTATCTCCAATTGAATATGAAACAATTGGTGGATGGCTTAATGCTGGTATTAGTGAGGATCTTATTAAAGAGGCTTTGAAAGAGGCTGTATTAAATGGAGTAGGGAATTTAAAGTATATTGATAAAATTCTTTATGAATGGACAAAAAAAGGGTATAAAAAGCCTAAAGATGTACAAAGAAAAAAGAAGAATTTAGAAGAGGCTGCTCTTTTTGATTATGATTGGCTTGATGAAAATGATGAATGAAATATTGAATTATTTAGAAGAACTAATTAAAGATCCTAAATGTGAACTTAATTATAATAAAGATTACGAACTTTTAATTGCTGTTATGTTAAGTGCTCAAACTACTGATAAAAGAGTGAATATTGTTACTAAGGAACTGTTTAGTAAGTATCCTACTGTAAAAAGTCTTAGTATGGCAAAAATTGAAGATATAGAGAAAATAATTAGACCTCTTGGAAACTATACAAAAAAGAGTAAGGCGGTTATTGAAATCGCTAAAAATATTGATAAATGGGGTAGTGTACCTAATAATAGAACAATGCTTGAAAGTCTTCCTATGGTTGGAAGAAAAACTGTAAGCGTTGTTTTAAGTGAACTTTATAGAGAACCTAATATAGCAGTTGATACACATGTTGAAAGAGTTTCTAAAAGACTTGGTATTGCTAAAGAGAGTGCGGATGTTTTAGGAGTTGAGAGAAGTTTAAAAAGAAAGGTTCCTAGAGAGCTTTGGTGTGATACTCATTTGAGACTTGTTCATTTTGGTAGATATTATTGTACTGCGAGGAATCCATTTTGTGATAAATGTAAATTAAGTGGTATTTGTAAATATAGAAAATCTATAAAAAATAAATAATTTATAGTAAAAGACAGATAGTTTAGTTTCTATCTGTCTTTTTTTATCTTTTTCTACTATTTAATTTGATTGCTAGGACAATTGTTGTTATAGCAAATATAAGAGTAGTTCCTGAGAGAATATAAATTAATATTTTAGTATTATTTATCTTTTCTTCATAGGCTTTGTCATTACTATTATTAAATTTTTGAATTGTATTTTCTTTTTTATTGTATGAATACCAACCTTTATCACCATTTTTTAAATTCATTCCATATATTATGCAATAATCAGAATCACTTGAAGTTTTATAGCAGTTTACATCGATATCATTTATTGTCTCTTCATACTTTGAGTAACCATCTAATTTTTCATCTGTTTCAATTGGAATAAATGAAATAGCGTTTGTAACAATTTCTTTATATGGAGTATATGATTTATTTTCTTCGTCATAAATATAAAGACTGATATTTCCTTCTTCATCTTTTAGACCTACAAGAGTGTATTTAGTAAATTCATTATAAAGTGCTCCAATTTCTTGACCATCTATGGTTATTTTAATTTTTCTATAATTATCTGGTATATTTAAAGCATCTGAATTTTTTACAAGAGTATAATTTTTACCATCTAATTTAACATTTATTGGATTTTTATCACCGGTAGTTATCATTATAGTATAAATTCTATCATTTCCATTTTCACTTGTTACAATTACTTCTATTTTGTTATCTCCTTCTAAAAGAGAAAACTCACCAGTTCCTGTTACTGTAGCACTTTTACTTTCTGCTTTGGCAGTAACATTTATGTTTTCAGTGCTATCTGGAACTTCTAATTTATAAGAAGTTGTTTTTTTATTAAATTTTGGAGATAGGGTATAATTATCTATTTTTAATGATGATAAATAATTGTTATCTGAACTAGTTATTGATGATATTATTGATGAGTTACTAATAGTTAGTGGATTTATATTTACATCCATTTTTTCATCGCCATATGTGGATACATTATAGGATTTAATTGATATTTTATATGTTCCAGTACCAGTTACTTTAAATTTGAATGTTTTTTTAACACTTTTAGTGTTACTATCATTTGGTCTATCTACTACATAAGAGGATCCACTTAAAAGCTTAAGTTTGTTTGGATTATAGTCTAAAGTATAAGTATAATATCCAATTGGAGTAGAGCTTTTTATATTTACGTTTACTGTTATTATATCACCTTGTTTAGCACTACCACTTGATGATGTAATATTAACTGTTGCTGTACTACTTGCATTTACTATAGTTGGTATTAATAATAGAAGTCCTATTAGGAATAAATATTTTTTCATTTTTACCTCCGATAAATTATATTAAATATTTTTTATTATTTTACAACTGGATGAGAAGTTATATCATTTGGCATTGAGTTATATACAGGTATCTTAAAGTTAAATGCTTGGTTTAATAATCCAGCGTTTTTATAAGCTCTATAAGATGATAATCCTTCACTTGCAGGTGCTAAAATGTTTGTCATATATTGATGTGAGTATCTATTGTAGTAAGTTGTATTTGGATCTACATCAAATTTTTGATAGAAAAGAGTATCTTGACCTTTATGAATATAACCATTAGCTACAAATGAAGCTCCATTTTCAATAGCTTTTTTATAGGTATTCCATGGAGTATTGTCATAGTCATCAACGTAACCTGCAGCAGTTGCAAGACCTCTTATAACAGGATTATCTCCATAGGCTCCTATATTATAAAAATTATATACATTCATAAGTGAATGACCATCAAGTGTTATTTTATACCATATATTATTACTGCAACCACTACTTTTCTTTGTGTGAGAGCTTAGAATTGTAAATGTTTCTTTATTATCAGTAGTTGTAGTGATACCATATCCTGTACTAGGGCCAGATCTTACATTTACCTTTCCATCACTTACAACTGTTCCTTTGCTATATTTATTCGTTGTTTTTAAATAGGTTTTGCAAACATATCCATATTTATTATTTATTTTAAGTTTTCTCCAGCCGGCACTGCATCCAGTTCCTGTATATACTTTAGAATCTGCGAGTATAAATTCTTCACCATTTGAAGTAGCATAAGTTTTGTTGTAACCAGTACCAGCACCTGCTCTTATATTTACTGTTCCAGTTGATGATATAGTTCCAACTGATGTTGCTTTATTTGTATAAACAGAACAGATATAACCAGTGCTATGATTCCATCTAGTAGTTACGTTTCCAGATACTGCCGCATATGATTTATCTGTCATACCTTCTTGTTTTGCTCTAGCTGCTAAAACACCAGGGCTTACTTTTTGGGCTTTTCCAGCATTTACAAAATATCCTGAATAAGTGTCAGTATCTAACCAAGTACCATTAAAAATATTTTTAACAATTTTAGTATTGTTAATTGATGAATTATAATTTAATGTTTCAAATGCAAAGATATTTTTTTCATTTAAATAGTTTCTTGGGTCAATCATAAATGCTACATAAGCATCATTTGCAACTCTCCATCCACCAGCTTCAGCAATAGCTGTTGATTTTAAATAATTTGAATTTGATATTTGAGTATAATTTTTGCCAGTTTCAGAGTTTACTGCATTTAAGAAACTATCTCCTGTTTTTTCTGGAGTAAATATCCAGTTTGAATGTTTTGAATGTAAGTATGATAAGTAAGGACAATAACTTGCTGGGAACCCAGCTTTAGTTAGTGTATTACAATAACTAGTATTTGTTTTAGTTATTTCACTATATTTATCGACATAAGTTTTACAAACATAACCAGTTTTGTTTGTAAAATATTTTACTTTATACCAACCATCTTTACAAAGAGAATCTGTTTTAGAACTACTTGATATATATTCAAGTTCAGTACCTAGATATAAAGTATTTACAATAGATGCTGATGATGAAGCTGAGCTTCTTGCGTATGCATAATCTTCATTAATTCTATAAGTCCATTTATTAATTGTATTATAGTAGCCGTATTTTGTTGTATGTTTAGTTATAGATTTTGAAGAGGTACTGCTTGATGTAGTATTATTTGTCTTTCCAAACTGAGTGTAAGAACTACAAATATATTTTACTCCAGTATTTAAGTTTATTTTATACCATCCTGCAGAACAACCATCTCCCTTATATGTAGTAGTACTGCTAAGAATTATTTTTTGATCTTTATTAAAAGTTTTATATTTTGCATTATTAGTTCCGGCACCATTTCTTACATTAGTACCATTAGTTGTTATAGTTGTCGTATTATTTGATGACGATACATAAGAACTACAAACATAACCAGTTTTATTATTAACATTTATTTTGTAGTATCCTGAAGTACATCCAGGTCCTGATACTTTAGAAGTTGACTCTAAAACAACAGGTGAAAAGTAGGAAAGTAGTTTTATAATTGATGATTTGTTAGACGCTTCAGATCTAATATTTAATCCGGTTAAATTATTTACAATATAATTAGTAGTTGCTCTTTTTAAAAGTGAGCTACAAACATATCTGGTATAACCTTTGTAATATATTTTATAATATCCGGCACTACATCCCACACCTTTATATTTAGTAGTTTCCGATAAAGTAACTGCTTGACCGTATTTTAAAAAAGCAATTTTTGAAGATGTGTTTGAAGAACTACTTCTAATATTTGCTCCTGTCAGATTGGTTACTATTGCATTGGCTCCAGAAATATAAGTATCAGTGTAATTTTTACAAATGTATTTAGTAGAACCATTATAATTTACTTTATACCAACCTTTAGAACAACCCTTACCAGTTACTGTTTTTGTTGTTGCTAAAGTAAGTGTTTTATTATTGGCAACTTTTGTATAAATAGAATAATTTGTTCCAGCACCATTTCGCATATTTATGCTTGAAGTGGATTTTATTTTTACTGTTACATTAAATGTAGAGGCATAACTTTTACAAATATATCTTGTTGAACCATTATAATCTATTTTGTACCATCCAGCACTACATCCAGTAGTTCCTTTTAAAACGGAACTATTTAAAATATAAACAGAATCGTTATATTTTAATGATCCCATAGCAGAATAATTAGTTCCAGGTCCCGCTCTTAAAGTTACTCCTGTATTATTAGTAACTCTTCCATATTCTAAAGCGTTTGCATTTTCTATAAAAATAAAGGAAAAACCTAAGAACAAAATAAGCATAAATATTTTTTTCAAACAAACCACCACTTTCATTATTATATATATTATATTATAACATAATGTTTTTTTATTACCTATGTTAATTAGTAAATTTCATAAAATTTACACACTTTTACAATATTAGTGTGCTATATTTTTAAATAAAAAAACAAAAAATTGATATTAACTTTAAAAAATGGTTATAATATGCTATATTTGATTTAATTTATAGGAAATGAGGTTTAATATGAATAAAAAAAATATAATTTCTTTAAGTGGTGATCCTGCTTCAGGTAAAGGAGCTGTTTCTAAAATTTTAATGAAAAACTTAAATTTTGGTATTTACCGAAATGGAGAATACTTTAGAAAACTTGCATCTTCTATGAATATGAGTTTAGAAGATTTTGGGGAGTATGTAAAAGATCATCCAGAAATTGACAGAGAAATTGAAAATAGTGCTAAGAAATATGCTAAAGAACATGATAATTTTATAATAGATGCAAGACTTGGATGGTATGCTGTACCAGAGAGTTTTAAAGTTTATTTAAAAGTTGATATTGATGAAGCTGCTCGAAGAGCTTTTAATGATGAGTCAAGAAAAGTTGTTGAAAGTTTTTCAAGTGAAAGCAAATATAAAGAGGCACTTATTAAAAGATTTAATGAAGAAAATGAAAGATATTTTAATCTTTATAATGTTAGAAAAGAAAATTTAGATAATTATGATCTTGTTATTGATACAACAAATATAACTCCTGAAGAGGTGGCATTAATTATTGAAAATGAATACAAAAAATGGTTAAATCTTTAAATTTTTAATAAATGCAACTCATTTTATACAAAAAGAAACTAAAATTTGGTAGTGCTACCGAAAATATTTATAATATAATCGGGGTGGAGGTGAGAAAAATGAAGTTTTGTGATAAGTTACCAAAACTTAGAAAAGACAATAATTTGTCGCAGGAAGTTTTAGCAGATAAACTTGGAGTTTCAAGACAGGCTGTATCGAAGTGGGAATCTGGAAGTTCATATCCTGATATGGAAAAGATGATTGAAATTTGTAAGATTTTAAATTGCACATTAGAAGATTTACTTGATGATGGAGCAGTAGGAAAGGGTAGTTCTAATAATAAATTTAGTTTTTCAGATTATGTCCATGATTTTTTAAAATTTGTTACCAAAACTTGTAATATGTTTTGGGCAATGAGTTTTAAAGGTAAAATTAAATGTTTAATTGAACTTGCTTTTATTGGACTTATATTATTATTAATAGGAATGATTATTGGAGCAGTATTTTCAAATTTATTTGGTTCTTTAATAATGTCAATTCCTAAAATAGGATTTCAGCTTTATAATATATTTGCAAGTATTGTTTATGTTGCCCTTTTTATTTCGGGATTTATTATTTTTGTTCACATATTTAAAATTAGATATCTAGATTATTATGTGACTATTGAGGATAATAATCAGGATAAAAAAGAATTTGAAAAACCTATTGATGACGATACAGAAAAAGGGAAAGGATCTAAAAGAGAAAAAATAATTATAAGAGATCCGAAACATTCGAAATTTAGCTTTTTTGATTGTTTGGCAAATATTGTTGTAGTTATTTTTAAATTCTTGGTATTTGCCTTACTTGTTCCTTGTATAATAATTTTTTTGGGATTAATCGCTTTATTTGTATTTTCACTTTGTAAAGTAAGTGTTGGAATTATTGCAGTATATTTTGCTATTTCAGTTTTAGGAGTATCTTTACTTGGATATGTAATTATTGAACTAGTTTTAAAATTTCTTGCATCTAAAAGGCAATCTTTAAAACGATTATTTCTTATGACAATTTCAGGATTTATTATATTTGGCATAGGAATAGGACTTACTGCTTCAGAATATTCAACATTTAATTATACTGAAGATTTACCAGCAAAATATAAAAGTGGTAATTCAGTTAACATCAGTATGGATAATAACATAGTTCTTGATGGATACAATATGCATTATAAAATTGATAATAATGAAAAGAACATAAAGTTTAAAAGTAAATATTCTTTCTTAAAACTAGGCATTGATAAATATTATGGAGATAAATATATGTATGATACAGTTTATAATTATTTACTACCTAATGAATTTTTAGAGTTATTCTTAAATGATGTAAAAGGTAAAAATACTAGAAATTATGATGATTTAATTTCTGATAAAATTACAGTTTATGTAAACAAAGAAAACTATAAAAAGCTCATAAATAATCATAGAGATAGTCTTAAAATGACTGATGTAATTGAAGAGTAAAAAATAAAACTTACGAAAAATACAATTCGTAAGTTATTTTTTATTTGGAGGGCCTAGCCGGATTTGAACCGGCGAATCAAGGTTTTGCAGACCCATGCCTTACCACTTGGCTATAGACCCATGTGCATTTATTGTATCATCTTTTTATTTTTGATGTCAATCTATTTAATTATATATTTATTTTTATTAAATAGACTTTTTTTGTGTAAAATAATTAATAAAGGCAAAAAAGGTTACAAAATGAAAGTTTTGTGATAAAATGTAAATGTTGTAAAGGATGTGGATAATATGGAAAAGACATATATATTTGGACATCATAATCAGGATACTGATTCTGTTTGTTCTGCTATTAGTTTATCATATTTGAAAAATAAGATTGGTATGAATACAGAACCAAGAATTTTAGATGAATTAAATAAAGAAACAAAATATGTTTTAGATTATTTTAAAGTTCCTGAACCAAATTATTTAGATAATGTAAAATTACAAATTAAAGATATTGAATATCATAAAAATTATTTTATGAAAACGACAGATTCTATAAAAAATGTTTATGATTTTTTACTAGATAAATCTATAACTGGACTTCCTATTGTTGATGAAAATCAAAAATTTGTTGGACTTATTACATTAAAAATGATTTTAAATAAACTTATCGGAGGTAATTTAAGACACGTTAAAACATCTTATGATAATTTACTTAATGTAATTAATGGAAAAGAAGTTTTAAGATTTAATGAAGAAATTGATGCTGAAGTATTAGTAGGTGGTTATCGTTCAATGATTTTTGTTAATGAAATAAAACTTTCTGATAAAAATATTTTAGTTACTTCTAATCGTCCAATGATTATAAATTATGCTATAAATGAAGGTATTAAAAATATTGTAGTAGTGGGAAGACAAGAACTTGATGAAGAATGTGTTGAGAATGCTAAGAGAAATAAAGTTAATGTCATTAGAACAGATTATGATACTTTTTATACTTTGAAACTTATTTCGCTTTCTAATTATGCAGAGTATTTTTGTGATTCTAATAGAGTAGTTTGTTTTAATGAAGATGATTATTATAATGATTTTGTAGATATTTCAAAAAAACTTAAACATAATAACTATCCAGTTATTGATGAAAATAATAAATGTCTTGGACTTCTTCGCCTTACAGATCTTGATAATGTAAATAAGAAAAAAGTTATTTTAGTAGATCATAATGAAAGTGAACAAAGTGTTATGGGCCTTCGTCAAGCTGAAATTGTTGAGATAATAGATCATCATAAAATAGGAGACTTGACTACTAATAACCCTATTAACTTTAGAAATATGGCTGTTGGTAGTACTTGTACAATAGTTTATCATCTTTATAAAGAAAGAAATATTGATGTTCCAAGTGATATTGCAGGACTTTTGGTATCAGGTATTTTATCCGATACACTTATATTAAAAAGTCCTACAACAACTATGTATGATAAAGATGCAGTATTGGAGCTTTCGAAGATTGCAGGAATTGATTATGAAAAATATGGACTTAATATGTTTAAAGCTGGTACATCTTTAAAAGGAAAAACAAAAGAACAAATAATTAACACTGATATTAAATCATTTAATTATGATGATGATTTAAAATATGCAGTTAGTCAAATATTTACTTCGGATATTGATTCAGTTATTAAAGATATAGATAGTTATGTTGAACTTATAGAAAAAATGAGGGAAGATGAAGGATATCAATTTGTTGTAATAGTAGTAACTGATATTTTAAAAGATGGCTCTTACTTTATATTTACAGATAGTGCTAAAGAAATTTTAGAAGCAGGTTATGCTATTAAAGATATGGGGCAAGGACAATATATTGATGGACAAGTTTCAAGAAAAAAACAAATTGTTCCTACAATATTGAATGGAATTAATAGATTAAAATAGTTAAAGAAAACAATGATTAGAAATTAAGTTTTTGATTGTTGTTTTTTTATATTTATTTTTTATTATCTTGATTATATGATTTAACACCTTTAAAATTAAAAGGTAATCTTAATAACAAATGGTATTGTTATAACTATGGAAAATATAAATAGAAATTTTTATTATAAACTAAACTTTGATTATTTTAATTCAAAGTTTTTTCTTTTGTTCTATTTCTTCCTTTTACTAATATAATTTACTAGTAGGAGGGATTATATGAAACAAACAATACCTTTTAAAAAAGATATAACATTTAAAACTAAAATTGGAGAATTAACTGCTATTTCTTTAGATAATGATTTAACTTTAAAAGGTGAAGATTTAATTGTAGGTAATTTTTATATAAGTGGTAATTACAAGATGTTAGAGGGCTCTATTAATGAAGAAGAATATAGTTATAAAATACCATGTGAAATTGCTATAAGTGATGAATATGATACTTTTGATGCAACTATTGATATTGATGATTTTTACTATGAAATTATAAATGATGAAATATTAAGAGTTAATATAACAGTTGTTATAAATAATTTAGAGAGAAAAGAAGTAATTAAAGATGAAAAAGAGAAAAAGGATTTATTTGAAGATGAAATATTAGATACTGAACTTGAAAGTGATAGAGAAAATTCTACTTTAGAGGATATTAAAGTAAGTATGCCTAAGGAAGAAGAACTTGATAGTGCAGTAATAATAGATAAAATAGATGAAAGAACTAATTCTTTTTACGAAGCAAAAGAAAATGCTAGTAAACAAAGTGATACATATTTAACATATAAAGTATATATTTTTAAAGAAGAAGATACTGTTGAAAAAGTTCTTGAAAAATATGATATTACAATGGAAGAACTTGGAGATTATAATGATCTTGAAAATATAACAAGTGGGACCAAACTTGTAATACCTAGTTTTAATGATTGATTATAAATTACTTAAAAAAAATGGTATTACTCCAAAAAGCATAAGAAAAGTAAATAATTCTTTTATTGTTGATACTGGAGATAGTAAATACTTAGTTAAGGAAAAACTTTCTGATTTAGATAGAAAATTTAATTATTTATATTCTAGAAACTTCAATTATTTTCCAAAACATAAAACTCTCGGTGATTATGATTTATATGAATATATAGAAAATAGTGAAATATCAGAAGAAGAAAAATTAAATGAAATGGTTGATTTAATAAGCCTTTTACATACTAAAACGACAAGATATAAAAATATTGATATTGACGATTATAAAATTATATATGAAAAATTAGATAAAAAAATAGATTATTTAATGAATTATTATTCTGAACTTAATGATATAATTGATAGCGAAATATATATGTCTCCATCGCATTATTTACTTGCCTTTAATATTTCTAAAATTTATAGTGCTCTTTCTTTTTGCAAAAGAGAACTTGATAACTGGTATGAAATGGTTAAGAATAGTCCAAGACAAAGAGTTGCTTTTATTCATAATAATTTAGATCTTAATCATTTGATTTCTTCTTCTAATCCATATTTAATTAGTTGGGGTAGATCTAAAGTTGATTTTCCTTTTTATGATCTTATTTCTCTTTATAAAAAGTACTATTTAGATACTGATTTTTCTATATTACTCGATAATTATCAAAAAAGATATCCATTAAATCCTGAAGAGTTAAAACTGTTTTTTATTGAAATATCTATTCCTGAAAAATTAGAATTTTTAGAAAATGAATTTGATAATACCAAAAAAGTAAAACATCTTTTAGAGACTCTTGATAAGGGAGATAAACTTATAAGACCATATTATGATAATGAAAGTTAAATAAAGACCTTTTAAAAAGGTTTTTTATTTACAAAGATTAAATGAGTTTATTTTAATATTAAAGAATAGAGTAGGTGTTTATTGGAAAAGTACAAAACATATATATGGTGAAATGATAGTGGTTAATTTTTTTGGAATATTTAAATAATATAAATAAAATAGACAACTTAATTGTCTATTTTATTTTTACCAAAGTATTCTTAATAAGAAGATGAAAAATAGAATTATTTCAATAAATAGAATAACAGCATTGAAAGTAATGCAGAAAAACATAGTTATGAATGCTTGATAGATGATAATTAATATGAAAAGTACTAGAAAACCTAAATAAAATCTACTGGCACGTCTTCTGTTTTTGCAAGCATTACAACTGCAGAAGAAACTATGTTTCATAATACCACCTAATATAGTATATGATATTTGTTTATTTTTGGGATTACTCCTTGTTTTATTTTTATATTTCTGTTATAATAAATATAAAATTAGGGAGGAAATCTTATGGATATAAAAAAAAGAATGGAAGAGATTTCAGAACTTATTAATAAGTATAATTATGAATATTATATTTTAGATAATCCTAGTGTTGGAGACATGGAATATGATAGATTAATGCAGGAACTTATGGCTTTGGAAGAAAAGTATCCAGAGTTAAAACTTCCTTCTTCTCCAACTTCAAGAGTTGGATCTAATGTTTTATCTGGTTTTAATAAGGTTGTTCATCAAAGACCTATGCTTTCACTTAGTAATGTTTTTAATGAAAGTGAAATTATTAAGTTTGATGAGAGAATAAGAAAAGAAGGGTTCAATCCTAAATATGTTTGTGAACTTAAAATAGATGGTTTGGCAATTAGTTTAACTTATAAAGATGGTGTTTTAGTACAAGGTGTAACTCGTGGTGATGGAGTTGTTGGAGAAGATATTACTAATAACGTTAAAACTATTAATTCTATCCCATTAAAACTTACTGAAAAAATTGATATTGAGGTTCGTGGAGAGATTTATATTGATAAAAAAGAACTTATTCGAATTAACAAAGAAAGAGAAAAAGAAGGCCTTGATTTATATCAAAATTGTAGAAATTTAGCAAGTGGTAGTGTTAGACAATTAGATTCTAAAATTACTGCTAAAAGAAGACTTAATAATTTTATTTATCATCTTCCTAATCCTTTGGATTATAATATATATACTCATAGTGATGCTCTTGATTTTATGAAGAAATTAGGATTTAGAGTTAATGATAAAAGGGTGTTATGCTCATCTATTGAAGAGGTAATAGGTTTTATTGATGATGTTACTTCGTATAGAGATGATCTTCCTTATGATATAGATGGTGTAGTTATAAAAGTTGACGATATATCTACTCAAGAAAATCTTGGGTTTACTGCCAGAAGTCCAAAGTGGGCTACTGCGTATAAATTTCCTGCTGAAAAAGTAACTACACGACTTAGTGATATTATTTTTACAGTTGGAAGAACTGGAAAGATTACTCCAAATGCAATGCTTGAACCTGTTCGTGTTGCAGGATCTACTATCAGAAAGGCGACACTTCATAATGAAGATTATATAGTTGGTAAGGATATTAGAGTGGGGGATATCGTAGTTATTCAAAAAGCAGGAGATGTAATACCTGAGGTTGTTAAGGTTGATATGGATAGAAGAGATAAAGAACTTCCAAAGTTTAGAATGATTGATAAGTGTCCTGTATGTGGAAGTGAGCTTATTAGAAAAGAAAGTGAAGCTAATCATTATTGTCCTAATCCTTTATGTGATGCGAGAAACTCTCAAAAATTAATTCATTTTGCTAGTAGAAAAGCTATGAATATTGAAGGACTTGGGGAAAGCATAATTGAAGATTATTACAACTTTGGTTATTTAAGCGATATTCCTAGTATTTATAAACTTAAAAATTATAAAGATGAACTTATGAGCCTTGAAGGTTTTGGAGAGAAAAAGGTTGATAATTTACTTAATGCTATTGAAAATAGTAAGAAGAACTCTTTAGAAAAATTATTATTTGGTCTTGGAATAAGACATTTTGGAGAAAAAAGTGCTCTTATTTTAGCAAAAAGATTTAAAACAATGGATAATATAATTAAAATCCCTTTTGAAGAACTTACTGATATAAATGATATCGGAGATGTAATGGCTAAGAGTATCGTAGAGTATTTTAACGACGAAGAACATCTTAAAATAATCGATAAATTAAAAAGTGAAGGCGTCAATATGACTTATTTAGGAAAAGAAATTAAGGAAGATGAAAACTTTGCTTTAAAAAAATTTGTTATAACAGGTACCATTTCTGTTATGCCAAGGGATGAAATAAAAGAAGAAATTTTACTTCGCGGTGGAGATGTAATAGATTCTGTTTCTAAAAACACTGATGTTTTAATAGTAGGGGATAACCCTGGTAGTAAATATGAAAAGGCTTTGAGGCTTGGTATTGAGATATGGAATGAAGAAGAACTTTTAAAGTTTTTAGGGGGGTAATAATGAAAAATAAAGGTTTTACTTTAGTAGAAATTATACTGGTAATAGTTATTATCGGAATAATTGGAGCAATTACAATACCTGGAGTTATGGATTCTATGGCCGAAAGTCAAAAAAAAGGCGGAGAGACAGTTGAGAGATTACTTGAGACAAATTTAGAACTTTACAATATGGATAATAAAGATGATTTGTGGTGCCTTGATAATTCAGATACTACAAAGTGTACACCGGAAGAACTTGCTAAAACTAAAATTAATGTTTCTTTAGAAGACCTTTATAACCTTAATCCTGATATTGATATGGGAGAATGTAAACTTAACGATGAGAATAGTTTGGTCATTAAAAGAAGTGGGGATAATTTTACATATCATGCTAATGTAATATGTTCTAAAAATTTTATATCTAAAGGAAAAATAGCTACTACTCAAGATAAAAGTGCTAATTTATATTACAGCACACCATCATCTGATATTTAGTTCGTAAAAAAACTTTATTGTATATAATTAATTTTAATAAAAATAGACTCTATTTAGAGTCTATTAATTTTGCCTGAACTACTAGTCTTTGACTATCATCTATATAACAAGTTGAGATAGTTAATATTTTATCAGAAGTAGTAGGTTTTACTTTGAAATTTTTAATACTTCTTTTTAACGATTTATTTAGATAATTTTTATATTTTTCTTTACTATTAAAACTTATATATAAGTAATCAGTTGTATCTTTTAAAGTATAAATACTAAATACTTTAAAGATTAGTCTTTCTCTTTCAGTATCTAAAGTTATTAAATGATTTTTCTCATTGTCAAGCCAAGATTGTTCTAAAACATTTTTTAAATTGCTAAAGATGGTCGTTCTTTTATAAGTGTGACCATACATAATAGTGTTAGTACTTAAATTTGGAAAAGTATTTTTATAATCTGCAAAAGCCCAGCCCATTGAATTATATTTTTTATCAAATCCATGAGTTAAGTAATAACTATTATCTTTTCCTTGAACAATTGGCATATTTATCTCTGTACCAGGAATATAGAGCCAAGCAACAACATCTTTATTTTGTTTTTTTAGTTTATTGAAATCACGATGAATATTAGTTTTTTCTTTTTTAGGAATTACTTTTTCAGCAATAGTTTTAGCTTTTTGTTGTTCACTAACTAATAGTTCCTGCTGTTTTTCATTAGCTTCTTTTTCATCCCTTTTTTGATCCATTGCGTATTTAATACCATAACCTCCTCCGACTAAAAGGGATATAGCTAAAATATTTATAAAAAATGAAAATTTTCTATTTTTTTTAGGTGGTTTTATTTGGTTTTTATCATTATTATCATTTATATAAGCAAATAAATCATTAAAACTATTATTAATAATCCCACCTCCGTATCTATAGTTTCATTATATAATATTTATACCCAAATGTAAATGTAATTAATCTCTTAAATGTAAAAGTTTAGTAAAATAAATATTGTCTATTCTTGTATTAATATATACTTTCAATTAATATATACTAACGATAATATTCTAGTAATAATCTAACAACTCTATCACTATCGTATTCTAAATCATATTCATCATTATATAACAAATCTAATGCTTTTTTATTAAAAGGATCCAAATAATACTTAACAAGTTCAGCAGATTCTAAAGAATTACCATATTCATATTCACTATTTAGTTGATAAATACATTGAAAATATTTTTGATATTCTTTTAAATAAGAAGAGATATCTATAAAACTATTATTATCAAATGGTATTGTAATTTTAACTACATCTTTGCTGTGTTTATTTATTAAATCTTTAATTTTATTAATATCTATGTTTTTATCATTAATTTTTAATTTGGTGTTGTTATAATGACATAATTTTTCTAATATATCAATAAACTCATTTTCATACATAATATAATTTCTTAATCTATATGTTTCTATTTCAAAATAATTATTTTCACTTAAAATAATATTAATTTCTTTTGGGTAATAATTACATGATTCGGTATAATTCTTACTTAAACATAAATTTAGATATTCTTCACTAATATCATTACTTACTTTTGGATTTATATAAGATAATACACTAGTTAACCTATAGAATGCACTATAATCAGCACTATAATTGGAAAATTTATTTTCACTTTTTTTACCAGCAATAAAAGCGCAGAATTCTGCTTCGCTCTCTTTCATAATTCCTTTAGTATGGCAAAATTCATGAGTAATTGTATTAAGTAAATGAACATTATTTTGATTTTTGTCTACCATCACTCCATATCCGCTAGTGTATCCTAGGGATCTACCATCATCTTTTTGTAATTCGCGTTCTGATATATAACCTACTTTTTTTGGATAAAAACCCTTTAAAAATTCATAGTCATCAGAAATATTTTTTAAATCGTTTACTGCTGTTTCTACCAAGTTATCATTATAAACAATTTCACCATTTTCTCTTTCAAAATCATCAGACATTTCAATAAGTTCATCTTTAAAATAATTACTAAGTGCGATTAAATCATTTTCAGTATATTTTTTATCTACATTATGGGGAAAATATTTATAATTAAATTTGGGGATAGAAAAATTAATAAAAACTAATAAAAAATTTACTATAATTAATAAACTAGCAATACAAGTAATACGAATTATAATATTATAATATTTATTCCTTTTTTTATAACTTATTTTATTATATTTTGTTAGTATAAGATATAAAATTATTATGATAATAAAGAAAATTATTACTATATCATAAAATTTACTTGCTAAAGGGGGTGAAAAATCTAATAAAGCAAACATTAAACCATTAATTACATTTAAAATATCAATCCATAAAAAACTGTGTAACTCTGCAATGAAAAAAGATAAATCAAAAACAACTAATACCAAAATAGCAATTATTATACATCCAAAAAAAATTTTTTTAGTCACTTTATTCCATTCTGGTTTTTTAATCTTTTGTTTATCTTTTTTTTCCATTAAATCACCTCTGTAATTCTTTATACTATATTATATCATGTTACATATAATTTTAAAATATTTTGCTAAAAAATGTTAGAATATTAATTATATAGAAAGGTGATTCTATTTACTTAAATTTATATATATATGTCTATAAGATAATTACAAATGTAAAAGTTTAGTAAAATAGGTAGTTTCTACTTTTATTTTTCTTTAAAATGATATAAAATATAAATAGAATAAGGAGGCTTCGTTATGTTTGATTTAGAGCTTAAAAATTATTTAAATCAAATAGAAAAAGATTGTACTATATCTTTTGAAAAAACAGATAAGCAGTCCTTAGAATACTATATTCAAATGATTGATTTAATGTATACTGAACTTAGTTATGAAGTTTATGATAAAGGTATTTTATATGATTTAGTACATAATGTTTTTAAAAAGAATATGACAGTTATCTTTGATAATATGAAAAAATATTCTGAAAAAGTTTCTACAAATTCAAGAAAATCATTTGATCAACTTATTAAACTTAGTACTTCAAATAAATTTGTAAGATTAGATAGTCTTAATAGTCTTTATCAAAATTTTTCTGATGAAGTTATGAGAAATATGAATATAGATGAAAAAATTAATGCTTTAGTAAGTGCTAATGTTGATGTTTTAGAGGGTCAACTATACTCAAAGTGTGTTATTAATAATAGAAAAAAAACAGATGAGGTAATAGAAAAGTATAAGGGTATTTTAAAAGATGAACTTATAAGAAATATAAATTTAAAAAAAGAGTCAATTCTTTCTTTATATAAAGAGTTTATTAATAATATATTAAGTGAAGTATATGGGCAAAAAGATCTTATGAAAGATAAAAACTTAAAAGTTATAGTAAATACATCTTACTTATATCTTAAAGAAAAGGAATATATAAATATTAATAAATATACAGATGAAAATATAAAAATAATAAATGATTCTTTTACAAATATTGAAAATAGAATATATAATGAACTTGGTATTAAAAGAAATAATGGAAATATTAATCCTGTTAAAGATTATTTATTAGGATTTAATAATACAATTTGTGTAAAGATAAAAAATGTTTTTGATGAAATGAATTTAATTGTTACTTTTGATAAAGAAGAAGCAGATAAAAAAATAAGAGAGTTTAATGATTTAGTAACTCATATTTATGAAATTAGACTTATTTTTGACAAACAGTTTTTAGAATATAAGAAAGAATTTAATCTACTTGGAAAAAATCCCGATAAATTTAATGATATTTTAAATAAAGAATGTCTTCGTTTATCAGAAGGTATAAAAACTAATATTTCTAATATTTTTAGAGATAATATTAAAATATATAATGATATTGTCTACAAAACTCTTTTATTAAAAACAAAAGCAGGAGAGTACAATGTAGTACTTACTCCTGATAAAGTAAAAGATTTACTTTTAAAATAAACCTTTAGTAATATGGATAGTATGGGTTATATGGGCCATAATATGGTGGTCTTGGACGTGTTGCTCCAAAAATAAGTGGGGAAGAGACAAAACCAAGTGCAAATGGAAGTAAGAATCCTCCACCACCAATTGGTCTGTTGTTAGATCCTGGACCTTGCATAGGTGGTCTCATTGGATAAGGTCTTCTTACACTATTAATTGAAGATCTATCATACATATTTTGAGGATAATATGTCATAATATTATTGTAATGCATATGTAACTCCTTTCTGTTATATATTATGCAAATATCTATTTAGAGGTGAGATTATGGAAGATAAAATAAGGATTTTAGCTAAAACAATTGTTGAGCATTCGATAAAAGTAGAAAAGGGAGAAAATGTTAAAATTACTTGTGAAACTATGGAACCAAAACCTTTAGTTTTTGAACTAGTAAAACTTATTCATGAAAAAGGTGGCAATGCAGTTGTAAGTTTTTTTGATCCTGTTTTAAATGCATTTACAACTAAGGGCTCTACTGATAAACGAATAGAACTTTTGAAAGATATGGAAAAATTTGATGTAGAAAATTTTGATAGTTTTATTAGAATTTTTTGTAATCAAGGAGATTATATAAATAGTATTGTTCCAAACGATATTAATGAAAAAATTGGAGCAGCTTTAAGAGAGTATCGTGATATTAGAACTAATGAAAGAAAATGGGTTTTATTAAATTATCCGTCAAAGGTTGATAGTCAAAAAGCTAAAATGAATCCAGATGAATTTTATAATTTTTCATTTGACGCTATGTGTTATGACTATAGTAAAATGGAAGATGATTTAAAACCTCTTAAAGAACTTATGGAAAAAACTGATAAAGTTCGTTTAACAGGCGTTGGGACTGATATTACTTTTTCAATTAAAGATATACCAGTTATTCCTTGTACTGGTGAATGCAATATTCCTGATGGTGAAATATATACAGCACCTGTTAAAGATAGTATAAATGGTGTTATTAAATATAATACTCCAAGTCCTTATAGGGGAGAAGTATTTCATGGTGTTACTTTAGAATTTAAAGACGGGAAAATAATTAAAGCTACTTGTGATGAGGATAATAAAAAATTAAATGAAATATTTGATACTGATGAAGGTGCAAGATATGTTGGAGAATTTTCAATTGGAGTTAATCCAATGATTAGATATCCAATGGGAGATATACTTTTCGATGAAAAAATAATTGGTAGTATTCATTTTACTCCAGGGTGTGCTTATAAAGATGCTTATAATGGCAATACAAGTGCTGTTCACTGGGATATGGTTTTAATTCAAAGAGATGATTTTGGTGGTGGAAATATTTATTTTGATGATGAACTTATAAGAGAAAATGGAGTATTTGTTAAAGATGAACTTAAACATTTAAATAAGTAAGAGAGTAATGAAGTTGTAAGATAAAAGTGTACACAAAAAAAGTGTATGCTTTTTATTGACAACTTCAAGAGTAAATCTCTTTTTTTTGTTTATAATAAGTAATGGTGAAGAATATGGAATATTTTACTGTTATATTTAGAACATTTTTCTTTTATTTTTTTATTGTTTTTGTATACAGAGTAATGGGAAAAAGAGAAGTAGGACAACTTGGAATTATTGATCTTATAGTATCTGTTTTAATTGCGGAGTTAGTTGCTATCAGTCTTGATAATTCAAGTGATAGTATTTTTCTTGCTATTATTCCAATTTTACTTTTAGTGCTATGTCAAATTGGTATGGCTTTTCTATCACTTAATAAAAAAGGCGTTAGAGAAATGTTTGATGGGAAACCTTCAGTTATTATAAACAATGGTAAAATTCAGATTAAAGAGATGCTTAAACAAAGATATAATTTGGATGATTTATTAACTCAACTTAGAGAGGAAAACTTTAAAAGTATTGGAGAGGTTGATTATGCTATTTTGGAAACAAGTGGAAAACTTTCTGTATTTAAAAAAGAAAAGGTTAAAAAGAAAACTTTTCCTCTTCCTGTTATTGTTGAAGGAAGAGTTGAATACGATACTTTAAAACTATTAAATAAAGATGTAAACTGGCTTTTGGAAAATATCAATACAGATATTGAGAACATTTTTTATGGTTTTTATAAAGGCGGGAGTATTTATATTATAAAAAATGAAGATTTAGATAGAGAAGAGGTATAATTTTTCTATTAATTTAAATTGACAAAACTATATTTTTTACTTATAATGTTGGTATAAACGTTGATTGGATGAGTAATGTTAAATTCTTTGTAGAGAGTTAGTGGTTGGTGAAAGCTAATAAGTGATTTAATATGAAAGACACCAGGAGTGCTTGAAGAATTTTAGTAGAACAAGCCGGTTTAATACCGTTATAATGATAAGAGTGATTATAGAAATATAATAACTAGGGTGGTACCGCGGATTAATAGTTATTCGTCCCTTTTTGGAATAACTATTTTTTTGTTTGTAAGGAGGTAAAAAATGAAGAAATATTTTAATACAGATTTAAATATTAATAATGTAGGAGATGAAGTTACTCTTTTTGGCTGGGTTTATAAAAAAAGAAATTTAGGAGGTCTTGTTTTTATTGATCTTCGTGATAGAAGTGGTATTATTCAAGTTGTAGTAAGACCTGAGAGTGAGTGTTACGATATTTCTGATACTTTAAAAAATGAATATGTAATTGAAGTTTCAGGAAAAATAGTAGAAAGAGAAAGTAAAAATCCAAATCTTAAGACAGGAGATATTGAGTTAGATGCAAAAAGTCTTAAGGTACTTAATAAAAGTTTAGAAGTTCCTTTTACGATTGATAATAATACAACTGCTTTTGAAGAAACAAGACTTAAATATCGTTATCTTGATATAAGAAGAGATTTTATTAAGAATAAACTTGTTTTAAGAAATGAAGTTATGAAAGCATGTCGTGAGTATTTAGATAGTTTAAACTTTATAGAAGTAGAAACACCAATTTTATGTAAATCAACACCAGAGGGTGCACGTGATTTTTTAGTTCCTTCACGTATGAGTAAAGGGAAGTTCTATGCTCTTCCTCAATCACCTCAACTTTTCAAACAACTTTTAATGGTTGGAGGAATAGAAAGATATTTTCAGTTTGCTAAATGTTTTAGAGATGAAGATTTAAGAGCAGATCGTCAACCAGAATTTACGCAATTAGATTTAGAAATGAGTTTTGTTGCTGAAGATGATGTTATAAAAGTTACTGAAGGAATAATAGCAAATGTTTTTAAAAAAGTTAAAAATATTGATATTAAACTTCCAATTTTAAGGATGCGTTATGATGATGCTATTAAAGATTATGGAACAGATAAACCAGATTTACGTTTTGATATGAAAATAAAAGATGTTTCTGATGTGTTTAAAAATACAAGTTTTGAACTATTTAAAAATAGTGAAATTGTAAACTGTTTAGTAGTTTCTGATAGTGCTAATAAATTTTCAAGAAAAATGCTTGATGAACTTGGAGATTTTGCAAAAAGTCATGAGCTTTCCTCTATGCCATATTTAAAAATTGGAGATGAAATTACAGGTAGCATAGCTAAAGCAATTAGTGAAGAAGAAAAGAAATTATTAATTAAAAAACTTAGTTTAAAAGATAATGATTTAGTATTATTTGGATGCGGAGAATATAATTCAGTAAAAACTGGTTTAGGATTTTTAAGATGCAAGCTTGGTAAAGATTTAAATCTATATTCAAATGAAGATTATGCAATGCTTTGGATAGTTGATTTTCCATCTTTTGAATATAGTTTAGAAGAAAAAAGATTTATTGCTTGTCATCATCCATTTACAATGCCTAAGGATGAGGATGTAGATAAACTTTTAACTGACAAGGCTAATTGTTATTCTAAAGCATACGATATTGTAATAAATGGTTATGAAGTTGGAGGAGGTTCAATTCGTATCCATGATGAAAAAGTTCAGGAAAAAATGTTTAAGGCTTTGGAACTTAGTGAAAAACAAATTAAAGATAAATTTGGATTTTTTACAGATGCTTTAAAATATGGAACTCCGCCACATGGTGGTCTTGCTCTTGGATTTGAAAGGCTTATAATGATTTTAAGTG
This sequence comes from uncultured Bacilli bacterium, assembly GCA_947628535.1. Taxonomy (GTDB): domain Bacteria; phylum Bacillota_I; class Bacilli_A; order RF39; family UBA660; genus UMGS1449. The sequence goes on from CANRAF010000009.1 coordinate 32,869, forward strand.
GTACTGATAATATAAGAGATGTTATTGCTTTTCCAAAAACTACAAGTGGAAGTTGTCTTATGAGTGATGCTCCAAATGTTGTTGAGGATGTTCAACTTAATGATTTAGGGATAAATTTAAATAAGGAGGATAAGTAGTATGGAAAAGAAGGCTACAAAAAAAATACCTGGTTGGGCTATTTTTATGGTTATTTTAGGAATTATAATTAATATTTTATATTGTATTTTTCTTTTTGTATTTGTTTTTACTACGGTGATGATGATTTTCTAGATACTATTGAATATGATGTTATTACTAGTGATAAAGTAAATACTTATTTGGATGACGATGGCGAAGGTATGACTCTTATTGGTAAAGCTACTAATAAAGGAGAACTTTCTTACTATGATGTTTAAATTTTGTATACTTTTTATGATATAAATGGCAATGTAATTGGAATAGAAAGTGATTATATTGCAGAACTTAAACCAAATCAAACATGGTCATTTGATGTTCAATATTTTGGTGGTAATTATGATAAAATAGCTAGTTATGAATTTAGTGAAATTATAGGAGATTAACGATTTATCTCTTTTTTTTTACACTTTAGCACTTTTTTATAAAAAAATGTATTGTTTTGATACTATATTACTCCAAAAAAAGGGGTGTTATGGTGCAATTTAATAAGAAAAAAACCAATAATTTTGAATATAGTATTTTGGGGATTGATCTTTTAATAAGGTTTATAATCGAGAAAATCAAAAAGCGAAAAAATAATCAAAAAAAATAATTTTATAATTTAGGTTTTATTTTTCTTTAATATGTGTTATAATTCTAGTTGTCATGGTTCCTTAGCTCAGTTGGTAGAGCAACAGACTCTTAATCTGTGGGTCCAGGGTTCGAGCCCCTGAGGGATCACCATATTGAAATGTAAGGATTTAAGCTATTTTGCTTAGATCTTTTTTTTATTTCGACAAATACTTTACTATTTATTTTCATATATTTTGTTAGGTGATTTAACGTGTTTACTAAGAAAAATGATGAAAGAATAAAGTTTGTACTTTTAATTTTTATCCTTCTTTTTTTAATTATATTTTTTAAGATTGTTTATGTTCAGGTTTTTTCTTATGATAAGTTAAGTAATCTATCTGATGATTTATGGAGTAGAGAGCTTCCAATAAGTGCTGCACGTGGGAAAATACTGGATCGTAATGGTAAAGTTCTCGCAGATAATATTACTATTACAAGTCTTATTATTATTCCAAATCAAATAAAAGAACCGGAAAAGGTTGCAAAAACGTTAAGTGATATATTAAATACTGATTATGATGATATGTATAAACATGTAACTAAGAAAACTTCTATTGAAAGAATTCACCCAGAGGGAAGGGGGTTATCTTTTTCGGTTGCTGATAAAATAAATAGTTATAATTTTGAGGGAGTCTATTTAGTTAAAGAAGCCAAAAGATATTATCCAAATGGCAATATGCTTTCCCATGTTCTTGGATACACTGGTATTGACAATCAAGGACTTTCGGGTGTTGAACTTTTATATGATGATTATTTAACAGGAGAAGATGGAGCAATTAAATATTATAGTGATGCAAAGGGGAATAAACTTGATATGGCTGAAGTATATACAGAGCCAGAAGCAGGACTTGATGTTATGCTAACTGTCGATTTTGATATTCAAACTTCTATTGAAAGGGAACTTGATAATATTGTTACATCTTTTTCGCCTGACCATGCTTTAGCAGTAGCAATGAATCCTAATACTGGAGAGATTCTTGCAATGAGTTCAAGACCAGATTTTGATCCAAATAACTATAAAAATTATAGTAAAGAAACTTTAAATAGAAATCTTCCTATTTGGATGACTTATGAACCTGGTTCTACTTTCAAAATAATTACAACAGCAGCTGCTGTTGAAGAAGGTGTAGTCAATTTAGAAAAAGATGAGTTTTATGATAGTGGTTCTGTTACTGTAAGTGGGGCAAAGCTTAGATGTTGGAAAGCAGGGGGACACGGTCATCAGACAATGCTTCAGGTATTTGAAAACTCTTGTAACCCTGGTTTTGTAAAAATGGGCTTTTCTCTTGGAAAGGAAAAATTATTTAATTATATTGATTTATTTGGTTTTGGAGATAAAACAGGTATTGATTTAAATGGTGAAGGGAAAGGAATTATTTTTGATGTAGACGATGTAAAAGATTTGGAGCTTGCTACAACTGCTTTTGGACAAGGAGTTAGTGTTACACCAATTCAGCAAATAACTGCAGTATCATCAATAGTAAATGGAGGTAATTTATATAAACCATATATAATGAAGAGTATTTTAGATAGTAAAACTAACAATGTATATTTGGAAAAAAATAAAGAATTCGTTAAGAAAACTGTTAGTAAAAATACTTCAAACATTTTAAAGATGGCGCTTGAGAGTGTAGTTGCTAAAGGTGGAGGTAAAGTTACTTATATTGATGGTTATAGAGTAGGAGGAAAAACTGGAACTGCTCAAAAAGTAGAAAATGGGCATTATCTAGATAATAATTATATTATGAGTTTTATGGCTGTTCTTCCAAGTAATGATCCTGAAATTGTTTTATATCTTGCAATTGATAATCCTAAAAAAACAGCACTTTTATCTAGTTATACTACAACACCTTATGTTAGAAAAATTCTTCTTGATATTATAAATATAATGGATATTCAAAAACAAAAAATGCAAAAAGAAAAAGATTATGAATGGATGGATAAAAAATACTTTGAAGTACCTAACGTAATTGGAATGACAAAAGATGAGGCTAAAAAACATTTATCGCTCTTTGATATTACTTATGTTGGTGATGGAGATATAGTGGTAGATCAAACTCCAAGTGCTAATACAAGATATTATGAAACAGGCACTATTAAACTTTTGATGGGAAACAGATAATGTAAATTGTAAGTAAAATTTAAATTAAAAATGTAGTATCTTATTTAAATATATAGTATAATTGTCTAGAGGATTGAGGTGCATTTTATGTTAATTTTAACTAAATCTATTTTATCAATTATGGTTGGATTTATTGCAGCAGTTATTATTGGACTTTTCCTTATACCGGTTTTAAAAAGAATAAACTTTGGTCAAAGAATTAGTGAATATGTTGGAGAGTCTCATCGAAAAAAAGAAGGTACTCCTACAATGGGAGGAATAATTTTTATAATTCCAACGATACTTTCAATTTTATTTTTAGTTTTAGATGGTAGACTTGAAATGTCTTATAATTTACTTATTATTATGGTTGTATTTGTCCTTTATGCCTTTATTGGATTTTTAGATGATTTTTTATCTTTAAAAAGAGGTAAAAACGAGGGACTTACAGTTGTTCAGAAATTTATTGGACAAATTATTATTGCAATTCTTTTCTTTGCTATTTATATGAAATATAATGGTAATACTTATTTAACTATTAGTACTCTTGGAATCAATATAGATTTAGGATGGTTTTATGGAGTATTTATCCTGCTTTTAATGGTTGGATTTTCAAATGCTGTTAATTTAACAGATGGACTTGATGGGTTAGCAGGTGGACTTAGTGCTATTGCATTTATTGCGTTTGCTCTTATCTCACTATTTATAAATCAAGAAGATGTTGGAATTTTTTGTTTTGTACTTACTGGTGCTATAGCAGGATTTTTAATGTTTAATTCCTATCCAGCAAGAGTATTTATGGGCGATACGGGATCTCTTGCTTTAGGAGCTGTTTTAGCAACAGTTGCAATTTTAACAAGAAGAGAAATTACTTTATTTGTAATTGGACTTGTCTTCTTTTTAGAAGCATTAAGTGTAATGATTCAAGTATTTTGGTATAAACTTAAAAAGAAAAGAATATTTTTAATGACTCCAATTCATCATCATTTTGAAAAAAAAGGATATGAAGAACCTGATATTGTAAAAGGATTTTGGCTTGCAGGTATTATTTGTGCTGTTCTTGGAATATTCTTTGCAGTTTGGATTTAGTTTTATATATTTATCTAATAATTAAACACTATTATTTAGTGTTTTTTTGTTTTATCTTATTATTTATTTCATATGATTTATTAAGGTGATCTTATGCTTAAAAATAAAAGACTAATCCTTTTTATTGTTATGACTTTACTAATACTTATTGGTCTTTTAATGATTTTTTCGTCATCTTATATTTGGGCTGATTATAAATTCGGTGATAGTTTAAAATATGTTAAACAACAGTTGATTTTTGTTATTATTGGATTTTTAATTTTATATATTATTATGAAATTAAATAGTGATTTTTTTTATAAATATTCTAAGTATTTTTTAATTATCTCTTTTATTTTGCTTGGGCTTGTTTTAATACCTGGTGTAGGAGTAGTTAGAAATGGTTCGAGAAGCTGGTTTGGAATTGGATCATTTGGTATTCAACCTAGTGAAGCTATGAAGATTGCAATTATTATTTTTACTGCGAAATATTTGAGTCTTAAGAGGAATGTTTATAAAAAATTTAGTACGATTGTACCTGTTATTATAATAATGGGACTTGCTTTTTTGCTTATTATGCTTCAGCCGGATTTTGGGACAGGAGTAATTTTGGTGATGTCTGTTGTAGCAGTTTTATTTACTGCAGGAGTTAATATGAAATATTTTTATATGTTTGGACTTATTGGTGTAGTGGGAGCAGTTGTTTTAATCTTAATAGCTCCTTATAGATTAGATAGAATTACTTCATTTTTAAATCCATGGAGTGACCCTCTTGGGACAGGATTTCAAATTATTCAAAGCCTTTATGCTATAGGACCAGGAGGACTCTTGGGATTTGGTTTTTTAGGTTCAAGACAAAAACATTTTTATCTTCCAGAACCTCAAACAGATTTTATTTTCTCAATTATTTGTGAGGAATTTGGTATTTTTGGGGCTCTTTTAGTGATTGTTTTATTTGCAATTTTAATTATTATGATTATAAAACTTGCTTTAGATGAAGAAAATATGTTTAAAAAATATGTTATATTTGGACTTGGGTTTCAAATAATATTTCAAGCAATACTTAATTTAAGTGTAGTTATTGGCCTTATACCAGTTACTGGAGTTACTCTTCCTTTTATTTCTTATGGGGGCTCTTCACTTCTTGTTACAATGGTTTCTATGGGAATTATTTTAAATCTTTCTAAAAGAAACGATTGATATTAATAGTAAATAATAGTTTTTGTTTTAATAAAAAATATTTAATTATTTAGTTAAATATTTTTTTAGTGTTAGTTGGATTTTATTACAAAAGATATAAAGTTTGAAAATTGTTATATGGTTAATATAATGAGATATATTGTGTTGAAATAAAATAATAAAAGTAAATAAAAATAAAGCTTGACAATACCCGGGGGGGGGGTGATAATATATATGTAATATATTATATAAGTAGGAGTGGTAAAATTGAAAAAAGTATTTATAATGATATTATTCATAAGTTTTTCGTTTATGTTCATAGGGAGTGTAAATGCACTTGAATATGGAAGAGTAACTTATGACAGTGGGGTTAATGTAAGGAAAGGAGCAGGAACAAACTATTCAAAACTAGGAACACTAAAATATAATGACGCAATTTATATATTAAATAAAACCCCAATAAAAAGTGGTAATGGATGCTCAAGTGGATGGCACAAAATAAATTATAACGGAACATATGGGTATATATGCAGTATATATGCGTCAACATCAGGAGTAACAATAAATACAAAAACATCAGTAAATATAAGAAATGGCGCAGGAACAAATTACGGAATATATAAAAAGGCAGTAAAAAATAAACAAATGACACTTGTATCTTCAACAAAATATAAGGGTTCAGGGTGCTCAAATGGATGGTATAAATTAAATTATAATACATCAACAAGTAAATATATATGTAGTTCTTATACAACAAATTATATGTCAGGAGTAAATGCAATAATAACAAATGCAACAGGGGCAAATATAAGAAGTAAAGCAACAACAAAGTCAACAAAAATAGCAAGTGTAAGATATGGACAAGGAGTAACATTAGCAACAAAGACAAAATATAAAGGTACAGGATGCGCAGCAGGTTACTATAAAATAAATTATAAAGGGAATATAAGATATGTATGTAGTAATTTAGTAAAGATAGCAAAGAGCAATTATGTAGTAAATAATTTAACAGGAGTAAACATAAGAACAAAAGCATCATCAACATCAAGTAAGGCAATAGGACTATCATATGTAAAGCCAGTAGTATTAGAGTCAACAGCAAAATATAAGGGAACAGGATGTAGTAGCGGCTGGTATAAATTAAATTTAAATGGAAAGACAAGATATGTATGTAGTAAATATGTAACATCAACAAGTAATGTAACATTTACAACATCAAGAGTAAATGTAAGAAACGGACTTGGAACAAATTATAAGATATATAAGAATTTAGCAAGTAATAGGGCAGTAGTATTACTTTCAACAACAAAATATAGTGGAGCAGGATGTAGTGCAGGCTGGTATAAAATAAGCTTAGATGGAGGAACAAGATATATATGTAGTTCATATACAGAATTAGGGAAAGTAAGTAAGAGTACTACACCAGAAGTAAAACCAGAAAAATCCCAAGCAACAATAAGCTTTAATGTAGATGATGGAAAATATGCAAATTATAATCAAATATTAAAAGATAAGTTGAAATTTGAAACAAAAGATTCATATGGAGATGGAAGTTTAAAATATGAAGGTGGAAAATTAAGTGGATTATTATTAAAGAATAATAAGATAACACTAAATACAGAAGATCAAACAAAATATAAGAACACACC
>CANRAF010000010.1 GCA_947628535.1 uncultured Bacilli bacterium
TATCTGAACAAGGACAAAGTTCTCAAACTCAAAATGGACAAGGTAATCAACAAAGTTCATTATCTGAACAAGGACAAAGTTCTCAAACTCAAAATGGACAAGGTAATCAACAAAGTTCATTATCTGAACAAGGACAACAAGATCAAAGACAAAGTTCTTCAAATGAATCTCTAAATCAAAATGAAAATCAATCACAAGGGCAAGGAACTTCTTCATCAGAATCAGATTCTTCAGAAAAACAAAATCATGATGTAGGTCATGATACTCATAGTATGTGGAAGGATGCAGTCAAAAAACAAAAAGAAGCTGAATCTAAAGATAAAAAGGAATCTCAACCTGATGAGCAACAAGCAGAAGAACAAAAACAACAAGAAGAAAAATTACAGCAAGAAATAGACAAAATTAGTAAAATGGGAGAGCAAAGTGCTTTTAATAAAAATTTAGAAGAAAAAAGAAAAGAATTAGAAGCATTAAAGCAAGTTTTATCTCAACAAGTAATGAGGGCTGGAACATCTACTAATAGAGATCAAAGAATCATAAATGATATAGGAAAGTCTAAACCGATAATTGATTGGAGATATGTTTTAAGAGAGGCAATTCAATATGATGTTGATTGGTCTTATAAAAATGCTTATGTTGAGGATGGAGTTGTAAGTGCTAACTTAGAAGAACAACCAATGCCTGAAACAGAAATCGTATTAGATACAAGCGGTTCTATAAATGAATTATTACTTAAAAACTTTTTGAGAGAATGTAAAAACATCTTACAACATTCAAAAGTAAAAGTTGGATGTTTTGATACAGAGTTTTATGGATTTCATGAAATAAGAACTGAAGAAGATATTGAAAATATGAAATTTGAAGGCGGAGGAGGAACTGACTTTGATGTAGCAGTTCGAGCATTTACTAGAAGAGCGGAAAATAAAATAATATTTACTGATGGATATGCAAGTATGCCTGATATTCCTATGGATGCTATTTGGATTGTTTTTGGGGGAATAGAAATTAATCCTAAAGGCGGAAAAGTAATACAAATTAATAAAGAACAATTAGATAGATTATATTCCTTTGAACAAGACATATCTTATAAAGGAAAAAGTCGATAATAAAATGGTTATCTCATATAGGAGATACCTTTTTTTAATGTTATAATTAATATTATTAGGAATGATGTAAATTATGAAATATAAAGATATGAAAAGAGCTGTTGAATTATTAGAAACTGAAAGAGTTTAAAAACTTTTTAGAAACAGCAGAAAAAGATAGATTAGAAGCACTATTTTGAAAGAAGTTAAAATAAAAAATCAGGAAATTATTTTCTTGATTTTTTTGGATTATTCGAAAAATCTATCACTTCTTTTGTTTCAAGAACTATATTTAACGTTTTATCATTTATATCATTAAGAGGATTGTATTCAACAATATCCATTGAAACAATGTTTAGGTTTTTTAAGAAACTTTTTACTGCAAGTAAAGCATCTTTTTCTTTTATTCCTTTTTTCCATCTATTTGGAACATTTACTCCTGGGCATTCACTATAATTTATTGCATCAAGATCAAAACTTAAATGAATGTTATTTGTTCTTTCTTTTAGATAATTTATTGCTTCTGTTATACATTTTTCTATACCATATTTATTAATATTTTCTAAAGTGAAACATTTTATGTTATATTCGTTAATTAATTTTTGTTCAGGCTCATCAATATCATTTATTCCAAATAATACTACATTTTCATAGTTAACTTTAGTTTTATTTATATATAAATCTGTAAGATCTTTTAGGCCAAAACCCATAGAGGCTGCTAAAGGGTAACCATGGATATTATAAGTTGTAGTAGTTTTATGTGTGTTGATATCTGGATGAGTATCTAACCATATTACTCCTAAATTGTTATTATTTTCTGCACTTCCAGCAATTGAACCCATAGTAAGACTATGATCTCCTCCAATAGTTATTGGTAAGAAGTTTTGTTTTTGAAGATTAGATATATATTGTGCTAAAGTTAAATCATTTTTTACAATTGTTTCTAAATCGGTATTATATTTTTTAATATTTATTATTTTTTCAAATGGGATATAATTTTTTATAACATTTATTCCTTTATCAGCACCATTTACATGGCAACCATCTTTTATGGGGAATCCTATAAATTTGATATTCATAAATTTCATCCTTTCTCACATTATTTAATATTATAACACAATATAGAATAAAAAACTTCTTTTTGTTAAATTATATTATTGCATAATAGTAAGATATTTTATATAATAAAGCCTGTAACTTTATTTTGAAAGGGAAGTATTATGGACATAAACTCTAAGGCATATGAACTTTTTTGGGAATTTTATAATAATAATGATAAATTTAAAAATTTAATTGATATTAATTTTTCTTTAGGGAAGGTAAGATTTTTTAATGATCAAGAGTTTGAAAAGATAAATTCTCAAAATTTTATTCTTCCTATAGAATTGGAGGATGTTCAAGAGTTTATTGATATGTTCCGTTTAGGATATAATATTGGAAACTGTGTTGGTATGAGTAGGCAACTTAGTTATTCATATAATAATGTAGATATAGTAGCAGGAATTCTTCCTATTTTAAAGGGAACATTAAATGCAGAAAGGGAAGGTGGGCATTGCTGGCTTGAAGATGATAGGCATATTATTGATACGAGTTTAATGTTAGTTATAGATAAGTCCTTAAAAGATGATTTTGGATATATTGAGGAAGAAAGGCTTACGTCTTCTAAATTACGTTTAATGCAAAATTATCAGGCTCGTAAGGAATTTGTTAATGATAAAAATTTAAAAAGTAAACCTAGAAAATAGTATTAGGTTATTTTTTTGTCTTGACATATACCCCTATAGGGTATATAATTTTGATTAGTGAATATTATAAGAATAGGTGATGTTTATGAAAAATATTAATAATACATCTCAAAGAGAAGTAAAACGTACTCCTCAAGAAAAAGAAAGTTATATAAGGAGGATTAATAAGATAGCAGGGCAAGTAAATGGTATTAGTAAAATGATTGAAGATGATAGATATTGTAGTGATATATTAATTCAAATTTCAGCTGCTAACAGTGCTTTAAAAAGTTTAGGAAATGAACTTCTTAGCAATCATATGAAAACATGTATTGTTACTGATATAAAAAATGGTAATGAAGAAGTAATAGATGAAGTAATGGAAATAATTAAGAGGTTATCTAGATGAAAAAGTATAGTTATAATATTTTAAATTTGGACTGTAGTAATTGTGCACGAAGAATAGAAGATGAATTAAATAAAAATAAACTTTTTAAAGATGTAGTAGTTAATTTTGGTACTTCTAAAATTTCTTTTTATGCAGATGAAATATCTCTTGATGAAATTAATAAAATTATTTCTAAAATAGAACCTGATGTTTATGTTTGTGATGATGAAAATGTTGAAAGGCCAAAACAATATCATATTTTACCATTTGTTATAGGACTTTTAATTGGATTTATTGGCTTATTTGTTCCTATTAACGAAATTTTTAATAAAATTTTAATTATTACAAGTTATATTATTTTCCTTTATAGGCCATTTGTAAATGCTTTTAAGATGTTAATTAGAGGTAGTGGAATAAATGAAAATGCTCTTATATTTATTTCTTGTGTAGGTGCTTTTTTGGTAGGAGAAGTACATGAAGGTTTAATGGTTGTTGTTCTTTACACAATAGGTAAGATTCTTGAAGAAAAAGCTCTTAATAGCACCAGAAACTCAATCCAAAGTCTCATGGAAATAAAACAGGATTATGCTAATTTAAAAAAGGGTAAATCTACTGTGAAAATTAAAGTTTCTGAAGTTAAAAAAGGAGACTGTTTAATTGTTAAAAAGGGAGAAAGTGTTCCTGTTGATGGAGTTCTTTCAAATAAAGAAGCTACACTTGATATGTCTGTTTTAACAGGTGAAGCAGAAAGTGTTTCTTTGAAAAAAGGAGATAATGTTTTATCAGGTTCAATTAATCTTGGAGATGTTATAACAATGAAAGCTACTGATATTTACGAAAACTCTACTGTTTCAAGAATTTTAAAACTTACTTTAAGTGCAGCAGATAAAAAGGCTAGAACTGAAACTTTAGTTACAAGATTTAGCAAAATTTATACTCCCATTGTTCTTGGACTTGCAATTCTGGTAGCTATTTTACTACCTATTATACCTTCTATTACTTATGGTGAAAGCATTTATAGGGCACTTACCTTTTTAGTTATTGCCTGTCCATGTGCTATTGCAATTTCTGTCCCTCTTGCATATTTTACAGGAATAGGAACATCTTCTAAAAATGGTATTTTAATAAAGGGAAGCAATTTCTTAGATAATTTATCTAAAATAAAAAAGATTATTTTTGATAAAACAGGAACTTTAACGACAGGATCTTTTAAAGTAGTTGATGTTAAAATTCTTGATAAGTCATATAATAAAGATGAAGTAATGCGTATTTTAGCAAGTGGAGAGGTTTTTTCAAACCATCCAATTGCAAAGGCAATTTTAAAAGAATATAAGGGTAAACTTTGTGATGATAAGGTTTCTAATTATAAGGAAATTTCTGGAGTAGGAATTGAATATGATTTTGAAGGTAAAAAGGTTAAGGCTGGTAGCGCTTCTATTTGTAATGATAATTATGAAGATGGAATACATTTAAATATTGATGGAAAGCATATAGCTCTTATAATAGTTGATGATGGTATAAAAGAAAGTGCTGCAAAAACTATTCAAAAATTAAAAAAATTAGGAATTAAAACTTTGATGTTTACTGGAGATAAAAAAGATATATCTCTTAATATAGGTAAAAAAATAATGGTTGATGAAGTAAGATATGAAATGCTTCCAGAAGATAAATATAATCAGTATGAAAAGGAAGCTAATTGTATGACTGCTTTTGTAGGAGATGGAATAAATGATGCTCCAGTTATTAAAAGAGCAGATATTGGTATAGCTATGGGTGCAATTGGTTCGAGTAGTGCAATTGAGGCTTCTGACGTTGTAATTATGAACGATGATTTAATGCAAATTCCTAAAGCTATTGAAATATCTAAATATACAGGTTTTATTATTAAACAAAATTTAATTTTTGCTATAGGAGTTAAAGTTATTATTTTACTTCTTAGTATTGTAGGTATTGCTACTATGTGGTTTGCTGTTTTTGCAGATACTGGAGTTACTTTGCTTACAATAGTTAATACCCTTAGGATTATGAAAAAGTTTAGTAAAAAATAGTTAAAAGTCATCATTTTTAACTATTTTTATTTTATCTTTAAAATCATTTTTAATTTCTGTTATAAAACAAGATTCGTTTTTTAAAGGAGTAAGTAAATAAGTTATATTTTTAGTTCTAGTTATTGCAACATAAAATAGTCTTCTCTCTTCAGCAAATGGGAAAATGTCCTCTTTGCAGGATACATATTTTAAAATGGGATTATCAACTATTTTGTTTGGAAATCCTAATTTATTTTCTGTTAAGTTTATTACTATAACATTTTCTTCTTCGAGCCCTTTAGAACTATGGACAGTTAAATAAGTCATTTTTATGTTTTCATTTCTTTTGTATATAAGATTGTTATTTTCTAAAATAAAATCTTTAGAAGAAGTTATTTTATTTATATCAAAGTTATTTCTTCCGAGAATTAAAATAGGTTTTTTTGTCTTGTTATAAATATGATTTATTAGTTTTACAAATGTTTGAGATAAGTTTTTATAATAAATAATTTGGAGAGGAAATTTTTCGCTTTTTTGGGATTTTAACTCTTTTGTTAACTGATTTTTATTTTTCATTATGAAAGATCCTGCAATATCTATTAGTTCTTTACTATTTCTATAAGTATTTTCTATTTTTAAAATTTGGGCATCAGGGAATAATTTATTAAAGTTTAAAAATAGATTTAAATCACAACCTGTAAATCTATAAATTGACTGAAAATCATCTCCTACTACTAAAAGATGAGCATTTGTTTTTGCTAAAATTTCTTTTATTAGATTAAATCTTACTAAAGATGTATCTTGAAATTCATCAATAATTATGTATTTTATTTTATCTTTAAAACCATCTTTTTGTATTTTTTTAGTAGCTATAGATATCATATCACTAAAATCAATTTCTTTTTTGGACATTAGTTCTTTTTGATAATGGTAATAAATATAAAAAGTAAGAATTAAAAATCCTCTTCTTTGTTTTCTTTTTTTATATTGCTTTTCATTTTCATTTAAAAAACTTAAAAAATCTTCAGTTTTATAATCATTGGCTTTAAATAGATTTATAAACTTACTTATTAAATCTTTAATTTTTTTTAAGTCAATATCAGAAATGCTTTGATATTTTTTATTAACGTTAAATCTGTTATGTTTTATTTTAAGGAAAGTTAGAAGTCTTTTTTTATTTTCTATATTTTGATTTATTAAAGAGGCAAAGTATTCATTTATTGTATAAGTTAATAAATCACTTTTACAGATTTTATAATTTTCATCTTTTAATATTTCTAGACCTAATTTATGAAAAGTGTAACAAGGAACATTGTAATTATAATTAGTAGTTATTTTGTTTTTTAAACTATTTGTTGCATCATTGGTAAAGGAAATACAGATAATTTCCTCAGGTTTTAACTTTTCTATTTCAATTAAATATCTAATTTTACCAATAATAGTAAGTGTTTTACCAGAACCTGCTCCTGCGGATACTAAAAGATGTTTTTTGTTTGATGTTACGACTTTTCTTTGGGCTTCATCTAAAGGGAAACCATTTATATTGTTTAAAAGATTAGTTATTTTTTCATTCATATTTAGATTATAGATAATCTTTATTATTTCTTCAAATAACTAAATTTTAAAGTTATTATATGTTTTTAATTTATTTTTATGTTTTCTTAAGGTTTCTTTTTAAATTTTAAAAATTTGTAAGAATGTTATGTTTAATTTTTATAGTTAACACTTTTTAGAAAGTTACTTTATTTTTTTAGTAAATAATAATACTTATTGTGATATAATTAAACAAGGAGGCGACATTATGAAAAAGATATTAACTGGTCTTCAACCAACAGGAGTTATTACTCTTGGTAATTATTTGGGAGCAATTAAACAAATGGTTAAGTATCAAAATGATTTTGATAGTTATATTTTTATTGCGGATTTACATTCTATTACAGTTTTCCAAGATCCAAAAACTCTTAGGGAAAATATAAAAAGTTTAGTAGCTATTTATTTAGCATGCGGAATTGATCCAGATAAGAATACTATTTTTATTCAATCTGAAAATGAATATCATACTAATATTTCATGGCTTCTTGAGTGTACAGCTTATTTTGGAGAAATGTCTAGAATGACTCAATTTAAAGATAAGAGTAGTAAAAATGCTAATTTTTCAGTAGGACTTTTTACTTATCCTGTTTTGATGGCTAGTGATATCCTTGCATATGATGCTGATTTGGTTCCCGTGGGAATTGATCAAAAACAACATGTTGAAATTGCCCGTGATATTGCAATACGTTTTAATAAAAAATATGGAGATACTTTTAAAGTGCCTGATGTTATGATTAATGATAAAGGCACAAAAATAATGGATTTAGTAACTCCTACAAAAAAGATGAGTAAGTCTAGTGAAAATCCTAAGGGAGTTATTAGACTTTTAGATGAACCAGAAGTTATTAGAAAGAAAATAATGAGTGCAACAACTGATAGTGAATCTTGTATTAAATATGATATGGAAAATAAGCCTGGAATTTCTAATCTTATAAATATTTATAGTTCAATTACTGGGCTTGATAAAGAAGAAGTTATAGAAAAATTTAAAGATAGTAATTATGGAAACTTTAAAAAAGAAGTTGCTGATGTTGTAGTAGATGAACTTTCTAAAATTCAAAATAGATATAATGAAATAATAAATAGTTATGAAATAGATAAAATATTAGATGAGGGAATTAAAAAAACAAGAGATGTTGCTAAAGCTAAGTACGAACTTATGAAAGATAGGATGGGGCTTGGTAGATAATGAATTTTGATGATGTTTTACTTAATAGAAGAAGTATTAGGAAATATTTAGATGAGGATATTTCTGATTTGGATATTAAGAAAATAATTGATGCTGGAGTGCTTGCACCTTCTGCGCATAATAGACAACCTTGGAAAGTTATGATTTTAAAAGGTGATATGAAAAATAAGATTGCAGGGTTATTAAAAGAAAAAAAAGATATTGATAATAGTATAGAAAATACTTCTAATATTATAATGAATGCTCCAGTTTTACTTGTTATTTTTTATGATAAGACTTCAGGAAGTAGAGATAACGATCTTTTATCTTTAGGAGCTTTTATAGAAAATATGCACTTAAAGGCTACAGAACTTGGTTTAGGTAGTTTATGGATTGCTAATACTATGTATATAAAAAAAGAAATTAGTGAAGTTTTAAACGTTTCACTTGAGTGTATTTCATGCCTTGCAATAGGTAAGAAAGATACTAATCCTTTAAAAAGACCTAGAAAAGATTTAGATGATATTATTTTAAAATAATTTTTGAAAGGAACATTTATGAAAAAAACATATTTTAAGAGAAATTATAAAAAATTATTGTTACTTATAATTCTTATAATTCTTTTGTCTGCGATTATAACTGCAGGAGTAAAGATTTGTTTTTTATCCGATGAGAAAACTATAGAAGAAAATATTACTGATAACGATACAGGAGATATTACTATTACTTATGTTGGAGATTTGATTCTTCTTAAAGATCAAGTTATAAATTCTTATGATGAAAAAAGTAAAAAATATAATTTTGATTATATGTTTGAACATGCCAAAAAGTATTTTAACGAAGCAGATTATAGTATTGGGGTTTTTGAAGGACCTATTTCAAATGCTAAAAAAGGTTATTCTACAAGTAACTATGGAGATGGAATCAAAACCTATTTAGGATTTCCTAAAGAGTTTGCAGATAGCGTTAAAAAATCAGGAATAGATTTTGTTACTACTGCTAACAATCATTTAATGGACCAAGGAGAAAATGGTGTTTATGACACTATTGATTATTTAAATAAAATTGGTCTTAATCATACAGGAAGTTATAAAGATGAGAAAGAGAAAAATAAAGTTAAGATAATAAATATTCAGGGAGTAAAAATTGCAGTACTTTCATATACAATTAGCTCTAATTACTATAGTAGTGATTATTTTATAAATGAAAAACCTAATCTTACTTCAGTTTTAGTGTCAGAAAAAAGCCCTAATTTTGAAAAAGTTAAGAGCGATGTTAAAAGTGATTTTGATAGGGCAAAAATTGCTGGAGCAGATCTTATTATGGTAATGCCTCATATGGGGACACAATTTATTCATGAAACTAATGAAATGCAAGAACTTTGGAATGATATTTTTATATCTAATGGGGCTGACATTATTTTAGGAGATCATTCACATGCGACACAACCTGTTTATTTTGATAATGATACTTTGGTAGTTAATTGTCCAGGCAATTTTGCTAATTCTTATATTAAAGACGATGGTGATGGTACTTCAATTGTAGAGTTTTATATAAATAAAAGTAGTAAAAAAGTTACTAAAGCAAGTGTTATTCCAATGTATACTCATGAAATATCTAAAGATAAGTTTGAAGCTGTTCCAATTTATGATATTTATGCTGATAGTAAGATATATGAAACTTTTAAAGAAAAGGATTTAAAAAGAGCAAATGAAATATTTAAAATTGTTACGTCTTCAATGACAGGTATTGAAGTAAAAGATAATCAAATACAAAATAAATTTTATATTTATAAAGAAAAGAAAGATAACAATTTTGATTTAAAGAAAGCTTATGATAAAAGTAAATTAAAAAGTATTTTTGAAGATTCTAAAAAAATTACTTTTATTGGCGATAGTGTAACTTATGGTACAGGAAATGGTGGACATGGTTGGTATGAACCTATTACTGATATGTTTTCTGATTTAAAGGTTGATAATATATCTCATGGATCTTATACTACAAAAAATGTTATAAAAGATTTTTCTAAAAAAATTGAAAATAGTAAAGCTGATTCCTATTTTATTGCAGTAGGAGTTAATGATGTAAGATATAGAAATGAAAAGATATGTGCTATGACAACAGAGGATTATACTAAGAATATTAAAGAAATTATATCGCATATTCCAAATAAGGATGCTAAGATTGTTCTTATTGCTCCTTGGCCTAGTCTAATTAGTGATCCAATAAGTAAACTTAACTATGAAGATAAGGAAATACTTTTAAAAGATTATTCAAATGCTTTAAAAGATTTTGCTTTAGAAAATGACTATATTTATGTTGATCCTAGTAAATATATAAGTGAGTTTTTAAAGTTAAATTCTGCGAGTGATTATTTAATTGACTATATTCATCCAAATAGTGATAAAGGAATTAAACTTTACAGTTATGCTGTTTTGAATGGCTAGAATATGATATAATGGTTTTGAAAATAGGAGTAAATTATGAGTAAAAGACAAATGAAAAAAAATATTAAAATTTTATTTGCTATACTTCTTTTAGCAGGCTTTGGAATAGGTGCCGGAAGTTATAGTGATCAAATTCTTAACTGGTTTGGGAATGATAGTGTAAATGAAGATTATCAGTCTTATAATGTAGGTGAAATTCCTGATTATAATGGGTCGCCATATGTTATTATTAATGATAATGTTCCATCTTTTGAAGAAAAGGATTTAACTCAAGAATCTTTTGAAAGATATAGTGAACTTGATAGCCTTGGAAGATGCGGAGTTGCTTATGCTAATATTGGAAAGGATATAATGCCAACTGAAGAAAGAGGAAGAATAGGAATGATTAAACCAACGGGATGGCATACTGTGAAATATGATATAGTGGATGGTAAATATTTATATAATAGATGTCATCTTATCGGATATCAGTTAACTGGAGAAAATGCTAATCCTAAAAATTTAATTACTTGTACACGTAGTATGAATACTGAGGGAATGCTTGATTTTGAAAATATGGTTGCTGATTATGTTAATAAAACTAATAATCATGTTTTGTATAGAGTAACCCCTATTTTTGAGGGAGATAATCTTTTAGCAAATGGTGTTGAAATGGAAGCTATGTCTGTTGAAGATAAAGGTGAAAGTATTAAATTTAACGTTTTTGTTTATAACGTTCAAGAGGGAATAAATATAGATTATAAAGATGGAGAAAGTTCTTTAGATTAAAGTGCTAGTAAAAACACTTTTGTCTTTATAAAAAAATAGCTCTAATATGTTAGAGTTATTTTTTTATTATTAGTTTTTATAAAACCTTCTTCTTTTAAGTTTCTAATTTCTCTTTGCATAGCACTTCTATCTACTCCTAAGTAATCTGCTAAATCAGTAAAAGTAAAGGGAAGGGTAAAAGTTTTAGAAATATTTTTCATTGACATTATTTCAAAATAAGCAAGCAGTTTATCTCTTGTAGATCTCTTAGCAAGTATTTCTATTCTTTCATTATTAGTAACTATTTTTTGAGATAGAATATTTAAAGTATTTTCAACTAATTTACTATGATAGGGGCAGGCTTTTTTACATCTTTTTGTAATATGATAATAATCAATAAATAAAACAGTAGTTTCCTCAGTTGCTTTAATGCTAAGTTCGTTTACATTATAATTTGAAAAAACTTCTCCAAAAATATCATTTTCTTCTAAAGTCTCTAAAATAGTTCTATTGCCATTATAATCAATTCTTATAAGTTCAGCTTTCCCTTTAGTTATTATACCTACTGTACTGGTGCTTCCTAAATATGTCATAATAGTTGCATCTTTTTTAAATACTCTGGCTTTAGCTTCAAAGCACTTAAGCATTTTGTTAATTTCATCTTCAGTTATGTTCTTAAAAATGGAAATATGAGACATTTTTGATCACTCCTTTGTAAAGTAAACTGTACAATTTTATTATATTTCAATTTTGTTGCAAATGCAACAAAAAGTTTGCGTTTTATTATGATATTATTGAAGTGTAAAAAATAACAGAAAGAAGGAGTGAAAATTATGAAAGTTATCAAACGTGATGGACGTGCTGTTGATTATAACAGTGATAAAATAAGAATTGCTATTACTAAAGCAAACAACGAAGTAGCTGAAGAAGAAAGAGCTAGTAAAAGGCAAATAGACAATATTATAAAGTATATCGAAAGTCTTAACAAAAAGAGAATTTTAGTAGAAGATATCCAAGATATTATCGAAAAAAAACTTATGGAAATCAAAAAATTTGATCTTGCTAAGGCTTATATAATATATAGATATAATAGGGCACTTGTAAGAAAAAGTAATACAACTGATGAAAGTATTTTAAGCCTTATTAAAAATGAAAATAAAGAACTTAGTGAAGAAAACTCTAACAAAAATACATCTGTTGCTTCAACTCAAAGGGATTATATAGCAGGAGAAGTTTCTCGTGACCTTACTAAGAGAGTTTTACTTCCTGAAAAAATAAGTAAAGCTCATGAAGAAGGTATTTTACATTTCCATGATGCTGATTATTTTGTACAACCAATATTTAACTGTTGTCTTATCAACATAGGGGACATGCTTGATAATGGAACAGTTATGAATGGAAAGATGATTGAAAGTCCAAAAAGTTTTCAAGTTGCTTGTACTGTAATGACTCAAATAATTGCGGCAGTTGCAAGTAATCAATATGGTGGACAAAGTGTTGACATTAGTCATCTTGGAAAATATTTAAGACTTAGTCGTGAAAAATTTAGAAGGAAAATTGAAGATAAACATAAAGGTAAAATTTCTAAAAAAGAAATAGATGCTCTTGTAGAAGAAAGACTTCAAGATGAATTATCTGCAGGGGTACAAACAATTCAATATCAAATAAATACTTTAATGACTACAAATGGACAAACTCCTTTTGTTACTATATTTCTTAATTTAAAAGAAGACGATCCATACATTGAAGAAAATGCTTTGATAATTGAAGAAATTTTAAAACAAAGATTACAAGGAATTAAAAATGAAAAAGGTGTATATATAACACCAGCATTTCCAAAACTTATTTATGTTCTTGATGAACATAATGCTTTAAAAGGCGGTAAATATGATTATTTAACAAAACTTGCAGTAAAATGTTCTGCTAAGAGAATGTATCCAGATTATATTTCTGCTAAAAAGATGAGAGAAAATTGTGAAGGGAATGTCTTTAGTCCAATGGGTTGTAGAAGTTTCTTAGCACCTTGGAAAGATAAAGATGGAAATTATAAATTTGAAGGTAGATTTAATCAAGGTGTAGTAAGTATTAATCTTCCACAAATAGCAATATTAACTAAAGGTAATGAAAAGAAATTCTTTGAACTTCTTGATGAAAGATTAGAGCTTTGCTTTGAAGCTATTATGTGCCGCCATTATTCTCTTCTTGGAACAGTTTCTGATACAAGTCCAATTCACTGGCAACACGGAGCTATAGCAAGACTTAAAAAGGGAGAAAAAATAGATAAACTCCTAAAAGGTGGGTATTCATCAATTTCTCTTGGATACATTGGAATTTATGAAGCTACCAAATTAATAAAGGGAGTAAGTCATACTGATCCAGTGGGAGAAGAATTTGCTCTTAAAGTTATGAACAAACTTAGAGAAACAACAGATAGATGGAAGAAAGAAACCAACATTGGATTTGCACTTTATGGAACTCCTGCAGAAAGTTTATGTTATAGATTTGCAAGAATCGATAAAGAAAAATTTGGAGTTATTAAAGATGTTACTGATAAAGGTTACTATACTAACTCTTATCATGTTGATGTTCGTGAAAAGATTGATGCATTTAAAAAACTAGAATTTGAAAGTCAATTTCAAAAAATATCTTCAGGTGGGGCAATTTCTTATGTTGAAATACCAAATATGAGACATAATTTAAAAGCTTTAGAAGAATTAGTAAAATTCATTTATGATCATATTCAATATGCTGAATTTAATACTAAGAGTGATTATTGTCATGTATGTGGTTTTGATGGAGAAATTATAATTAATAAAGATTTAGAATGGGAATGTCCTAACTGTGGAAATAAAGATAAAAATAAGATGAATGTTACCAGAAGAACCTGTGGTTATTTAGGGGAAAACTTCTGGAATGAAGGAAAAACTAAAGAAATTAGTCTTAGAAAACTTCATCTATAGGAGGGTTTATGAAATATGCTACAATAAAAAAATATGATGTTGCAAATGGGCCAGGAGTAAGAGTTTCAATATTTGTAAGTGGTTGTAATCATCACTGTAAAGGGTGTTTTAATGAAGAGGCCTGGGACTTTAACTATGGTGATGAGTTTACTGATGAAACTATAGATGAAATAATTGAAGCAATGAAACCAGACTATATAAGTGGACTTTCACTTCTCGGGGGAGAACCATTTGAACATGTTAATCAACAGGGGTTATTACGTCTTGTGAAAAAGGCAAAGGAAATTTATCCAGAAAAGGATATTTGGGCATATTCTGGTTTCCTATTTGATAGAGATATCGTAGGTAAACAATGTAATCTTTTTAAAGAAACTAAAGAACTTTTGAAATATATAGATGTACTTGTAGATGGTAAATTTGTAGAGGAATTAAAAAATCCAAATCTTCATTTTCGTGGTTCCTCTAATCAAAGAGTGATTGATGTTCAAGAAAGTTTAAAATTGGGAGAAGTTAGTGAGATATCATTTGAAAGGGAAAAGGTGTTAGCATGAAAGTAAGAGGATTTGAAGTTGCTAAAGGTTTTGAAAATAAAGGCATAAATATGCCAAAGAGAAAAACAAAACATAGCGCAGGATATGATGTAGAAGCAGCAGAAGACGTAATAATTCCAGCATTTAGGCCAGGAATGAAACCAACACTTGTAAAAACAGGACTTAAAGCATATTGTCCAGATGATGAATATTATATGTTACTTAATCGTAGTTCTAATCCTGGTAAAAGAGGACTTGTCTTAGCAAATAGTGTTGGAATAATAGATGCAGATTATTATGGTAATGAAGATAATGATGGACATTTTATGTATGCCTATTATAACTTTTTTGATCACGATGTTGAAATAAAAAAAGGTGATGTAATAGGACAAGTAATATTTAATAAATATTTAACAGTGGACAATGATGATGCAGATGGAGTAAGAAAAGGTGGATTTGGTTCTACTGATAAAGAATCATAGAAATATGATTCTTTTTTTGTGCTTTACTAAGAAAAAGAAAAGAGTTATACTTATAATGTGAGGAGTGAAACAATGAACCCTAATTTGAAAAGGGAAAAATTAATTCTTAATATTTCTTTTATTGGAAGTTTGGCATTTTTATTAGCAGAAATAATTATGGCAATTATTACCAGTTCAAATGCTGTATTTATGGACTGTGTTTATGATATTGCTGATATTGTTATGATTGGACCTTTTTTGGTATTAATTCCTCTACTTTATAAAAGGGAAACTGAAAAAAGACCATATGGTTTTTCACAAATCGAATCATTATTTATTTTGATAAAATCAGGGGCATTAATAGTAGTAACTGGTTTCTTAATTATTGACAGTTTAATGTTAATAATTCATGGTGGTAATGAAGTAAATGCTGGAGCTATTGCTATCTTTGAAATAGTGGTTTCTATAACTTGTGTTATTATGTACATAATTTTAAGTAAGCTTAGTAAAAAGTACACATCTCCATCAATTAAAGCAGAGCTTTATATTTGGAAACTTGACTCTGTTAGTACTATGGGAGTAGGACTTGCCTTTGTAGTTAAATTATTACTCGATTATACTAGCCTTTCTTTTATAGGACCATATGTCGACCCAGCAATTGCTATAATTCTCGCAGTACTGCTTTTAAAAGAACCAATAATGCTTCTTATAGATGCTTTAAAAAGTATAGTATTATTTGCTCCAGATGATGAAACTACTGATAGGATAAAACAAATATGTGAAAAACATTTAGAGGAATGTGGATGCTATATAAATTTTTTAGATATTATAAAGACAGGAAGAAAATATTGGATAGATGTTTACTTTGTTACTAAGAAAGATTTAATAAGTATAAGTAAACTTAAAAAAGTTCATAAAGAAATTCACGATGATTTAGCCAAAAATTTTGATAGTTTATGTATTGAACTTATTCCAGATGTAGATGAAATAAGTAGTGATAATTACTATAAAATGTATGGTATGAAAAGACCTGACAAAGTTAAATATGTTAGTAAAGTTGAAAATAAAAAGAATATAAGAAAAAATAAAAAAATGAGTTTAAATTAGTAAACTCATTTTAAATTGCTCTATAAACATCAGCATATTTATAAGGATTTTTTTTATCAATTTTATCAGTAAATAAAATACCATCTAAATGATCTAGCTCATGCTGAAAGGCAACCGCAAGCTCTTCACGTCCTCTTACTTTAATCTTGTTTCCATTTACGTCATAACCTTCAATTGTTACTCTGGCATGTCTTGGAACTATACCTTCAACTTCTCTGTTGACGCTTAAACAACCTTCTCCTTCTTCAACATAAATCATCTCTTCAGAGGTGGATATAATTTTAGGATTAATAAGAATATAATTTTTAAAAGTTTCTTTTACTTCTTGTTCGTGAACTACTACAAAATAACGTTTTGGTATACCAAGCTGAATTGCGGCCATTCCCATACCAGGTCTTAAATCATATTTTTTTTCAAGTTCTTCTATTTGACTATTTGTTAAATATTCTATCATTAAATCTATTGTTTTTTTATCTTCATCGCTTAAAGGAAAAGTAACTTCCTTACTAATTTCTCTAAGTTTTTTGTCTTTTTCGTCTAAAATGTCTTTGTTTTTTAACATAATATCACCTCAAAACCATGTGTATTATAGCATATTAAACAAAAAAAGAAAAGACTATATAAATCTTTTCTATAAACTATTTACTATTTAAATCTTGAAGTTCTGTATTTAACATTTGATATTTTTGTTCTATTTTTTCTTTTTCAGCTTCTTCTAAAGTATACCAACCTTTTCTAAATGAAAGTTCATAAGTTTGTCTTTGAAGAGATGAAATGTCTTCACACATATCTTTGTACTTTCCATATAATATTTCATTACTAGCTTCAGTTTTTGCAGTAGTTAGATTTTTTTCCATGTCTTTAAGACAAGATAATAAGTCATTAATATAATCTTTATCATTTAAATTAGAACCTTTTGGTACTTCAACTTTTGGGTTAGAAATTTTATTATTCATTTTGTCCTCCTTTATTTAAAGAGTTTAAAACAGTATTCATATTTCTATAAAACACATTAGCAGCATTTTCAAAAAGAGAAATTATCTCTTCATCTTGAATTTCTTTTTCAGCATTAATAGTTTTTTTATAGGCTCCATAATTCCAAGTAAAAATATCACTTAGATAATCTAAATCTTTTCCTGATATTATATTAGGTACTTCATTATAATTTTGCATAATTTATCTCCTTTCTTTTTTATTATGACCTTTTTCAATAAATATATTATAAAAATAAAAAAGACTTATAGTTAAGTCTTTAAATTATGTTTTTGAAAGTCTTTTTTATATATTATTTATTAATTCCAGTTTCTTGCACCAATTATGATTATAAGTAGGATAAATAATACTAAGATGATAGCATAACCATTAGAGTATCCTCCACCATAGTATCCTCCATAGTTTCCTACAGGTTGACATCCGCAACCTTGTCCATAACCATAAGAGTTTCCGTAATAATACATAAACATCCTCCTTTTTGTTATCTAATATAGTTTATTATAATTAGTCAATTTTTGACATTATAAAAAACTATATTTCTTCAAAAATTAGTTATTTTGTGTTATAATTTTTACGAGGTAAAGTATATGCTAACTATATTTAAAAAAATAGATAAACCACTTTTAATTATTTCTACTATTTTATTTGCTATAGGACTTGTTACTATTTATTCTGCATCTAATGTAACAGCTTATATGCTTAATGATGCTGATCCAAGTAGATATTTTATAAAAGAACTATTCTTTTTAGCAATAGGTTTTTTGCTCTGTTTAGTATTCATTTTATTTCCTACTAAAAAGTACTCAGTTGCATCTTGGCTTGTAACTTTTGTAGTTGCTGCAGTAATTGTTCTTTTATCACTATTAGGACAAGTAATAAATGGTATGAGTGGTTGGATTAATTATAATGGATTAGGTATACAACCAAGTGAGTTTGCTAAAATTGCAATAATTCCTTTAATAGCAACTTATTATGGTAGTAATGTACGGTATGCTAATGATTTTAAAAAGATGATGGTTCCTATGATTGTTGCAGCAATTGTTGCTTTAACTATTGTATTTCAAGGGGATTTAGGAACAGCAATTATTTTTGTAGGATTATGTGTTTTGATGTTTTTTATATCTCCTGCGGCTCCGAAAATAAAGAGAAAAATATTTTTATGGGGAATTATTGCATTAGCCTTTTTAGCAGTTATTGTTTTAGTAGGAGGAGATAAATTACTTCCTAAAGATAAACTGGAAAGATTTAATTATGATAATCCTTGTAGTAGATATATAACGACAGGGAATCAATTATGTAATGGATATATTGCTATTAATGGTGGCGGTTTAACAGGAAAAGGACTTGGAAATAGCACTCAAAAATATTTATATTTACCTGAGGCTCATACAGATTTTGTTTTTGCAATTTATGTAGAAGAAACAGGTATAATTGGGGCTTTGATATTATTTTCTCTTTATTTTGTTTTATTAGTAAGAATAATAGTTATTGGGAAAAGATCTTCGAGTACTAGTAAGAGATTGATATGTTATGGAGTTTGCTTTTATATATTTATGCATATAATGGTTAATTTAACAGGAGTTTTAGGAATTCTTCCAATGACAGGAGTTCCACTTCCATTTATGAGTTATGGAGGTAGTATTTGTTGGTGTATTTTATTAGCACTTACTATGGTTCAAAGAGTAAGCTATGAAAATAATACAAAAAAATCTTAAAAAGTTAGGTGAAGAAACATTTCCTTGCTAATAGTATAGTAGGAGGTGTTTTTTTATGGAAAAAATAATTGAGATATATTCAAAATATAAAGAATATATCATGTTCGGTATTTTATTAATTATTTTTTTAGGAGTTCAAGCGTTTATCTTTTGGTATTTTTCAAATGATGTAAACAGTATAAAAGAAAGTCTTAAGACTAATACTGTAGAAGAGAAAAAATATGAAAAAGAAAGCACTAAATTAGTAGTAGACATCAAGGGTGAAGTAAAAAGGCCAGGAGTTTATTTTCTTGATAAGGATAAAAGAGTTATTGATGTTGTTAAAAAAGCAGGAGGATTTACAGTGAATGCGGATGCTTCTGCTAATAACCTTAGTATGAAGTTAAAAGATGAAATGGTTATTGTAATCTATAGTAAAAAAGAAATAAGAAATTATTTAAAAACTAAGGAAGAAGAAAAGTTAATATCTGAAAAATGTGAAAGTAACATAATAACAAATGACTCATGTATAAAAAGTGAAAATAAGGAAAATCAAGATAATCAGGAAAGTACGAACTCAAGCGAAAAGGAAGCTACTTCGAGTAGTAGTGAAAAAACAAAAGATACAAGTAAGAGTAATACATCAGAAAATAATAATAAACTTATATCTATAAATACTGCTACTTTAGAAGAACTTATGACTCTCTCAGGAATTGGAGAATCTAAAGCAAAAGCAATAATTGAATACCGAAAAACAAAAAAGTTTGAATCAATTGAAGAGTTAAAAGAAGTTTCTGGAATCGGAGACGCACTTTTTGAAAAGATTAAAGACTTTATTACAACATAGTATTTTATATTATGTTGTTTTGTTTATTTCGCTTTTACTTTATGTTTTTAATAGTGCAGTAATACCAAAGTCTATATATAATGAATTTAAAAATGAAGAGTTTATAATTACTAATATTACCGATAAAGATTATGGCTTGAAACTAGATTTAAAAGGCAAAGAGAAGGTTATAGGTTATTTATATTATAAAGAAAATGAAAAAAATGATTTTTTAAAAATATATTCTCCAGGAGATAAAGTTTTATTAACAGGAGATATTAAAGATATTACAAAAAATACTGTTCCTGACACCTTTAATTATGAGAAATATTTGATAAGTAATAAAATATATAATGTTATTGAAATTACGGATATTTCTTTAATTAGCAAAAGTGAAAATATCTTTTATAAGTTAAAAAATTATTTAACCAATCGTAGTAAAAGGCTAGAAAAATCTTATCCATATATTAATAGTTTAGTCTTTGGGAATAATAGTTATTTAGATGAAGATGTTCTCTCATCTTATAGAGAAAATGGAATAAGCCATTTATTTGCTATATCAGGATTGCATATTTCAATTTTTATTTATCTATTTTCTGTTTTTTTAGATAAGTTAAAAGTTAAATTTTCAATAAAAAGTTTAGTTTTAATATTATTTTTGTGTTTTTATATGTTTTTAACAAATTTTTCAATGTCAGTACTTCGCGGAGCAATTTTTGCAAGTCTTCTCATTTTAAATAAAACTTTTAAATTAGGTATTTCAAGTACAAATTTACTTATTTTAACTCTTTCTCTTATTTTATTTAGTAATCCCCTTAATTTAAATAATGTTGGTTTGGAATATTCATTTTTAGTAACTTTATTTCTTATTATGTTTTCAAAACTGGTGGATGGTAAGGGTAAGATTTATTCTTTATTTATGATTTCCTTGATTGCCTTTCTAGTGTCTTATCCAATAACGATAAATAATTTTAATCAAGTTAATTTTTTATCTATAGGGTATAACTTATTTTTTGTGCCTTATGTGTCTTCGATACTTCTTCCAGTTACTTTGCTTAGTTTTGTATTTCCTTTTCTAGATAGCGTTTTATATTTTTTGATTACTATAATTGAAACCTTATCACAGTTTTTAAACTCTATTGACATTTTTAAAATAAGCATGTGTAAAATGAGCGTGTTAATGATAGTGTCGTATTTTGTTTTAATTTGTCAACTATTTAGAAAATGGAATAGTAGAAAATTTAAATATATAGGTATTTTGTTAATATTTTTAATTATCCATTATTTCATGCCTTTTAAAACTAGTGATTATGTAATGTTTATAGATGTAGGGCAAGGAGATAGTGCTATTATAAATGTAAATGGAAAAGTAACTTTGATAGATACGGGAGGACTTGTCATGTATGATGACACTGAATATACATATAAAATTGTAAAGAATAAACTGCTTCCTTATCTGAAAGCAAATGGCATTAGACAGATTGATAATTTAATAATTTCTCATGGTGATGCTGATCATATGAAAGAAGCCTATTATTTAGTGGATAATTTCAAAGTTGACACTGTTATATTTAATGTTGGAGAGTATAATGAACTGGAGCAAGAACTTGTAAAATTATTAGATAAAAAGAACGTAAAATATCAAAGACCAACTGAGTATTTAAATATAGGAAAATATAAACTTCAGTTTTTAAACACTCGAATTTATGATAATGAAAATGATAATAGTAGTGTAATTTATTTCAATTATAACAATATAAAAATGCTTTTTATGGGAGATGCTGGAACTGATAAAGAAGATGATATTCTTGATAAGTATGACATAAGTGATATAGATATTTTAAAAGTAGGTCATCATGGTTCAGATACAAGTTCAGGAGTTAACTTTATAGATAAGATAAAACCTAAATATTCAGTAATATCAGTTGGAAAAAATAATAGATATGGTCATCCTAAAGATGAAACTTTAGAAGTTTTAGCAAATTCTAAAATATATAGAACAGATTTAAATGGAAGTATCATGTTTAAACTTAAGGATAGTAAATATGATATCGTTACTTATAGTCCATAGAAAGGAGAGATATGAATTATTATAATGAGATAAAAGAGAGGTTAATTGATAATGAAATTTATTTAAAAGTAAAAGATTATTCTAAAGAAAGACATAATGTTATTATGTATTATGAGGTTGGAGAGTTACTATTTAAAGCAGGTAACACTTATGGTGAAGATATAGTTGGTAAATACTCTGAAAAACTGGTAACAGAGGTAGGCAAAAAATATAACTGTAGAACTTTAAGAAGAATGAGACAATTATATTTATTTTTTGAAAGACAAAAATGGTCCCCGCAAGGGACCAAATTGTCAGTAAGCCATATTAGAGAGTTATTTTGTCTAAAGGATGGGCATGAAATAGATTATTATGTTTCGATATGTATTAAGAAAAATTTAACTAGAAATGAATTAAGAGAAAAAATAAAGAATAATGAATATCAACGAATACCAATTGATGCAAGAGAGCAAAAAATAAAAAATGAGAAAACAGAATATAAAGATTTTATCCCTAATCCTATAATAATTAAAAATAATAACTATAATGTAGTGTCAGAAAAAGTATTACAAAAATTAGTTCTTGAAAATATAGAATCATTTATGAGAGAACTGGGAAATGATTTTTGTTTCATTGGCAGTCAATATAAAATAAAAATAGGCGAGAGATATAATTATATAGATTTACTTCTTTTTAATTTAGAGTATAATTGCTTTGTTGTTGTAGAACTAAAGGTAACAGAACTTAAAAAAGAACATATAGGACAAATAGAAATTTATATGAATTATATAGATAATAATTTAAGAAAAATAACTCAAGATAAAACAATAGGAATTATAATTTGCAAAAAAGAAAATAAATATATTATTGAGTATTGTAGTGATAAAAGAATAATATCTAGAAAATATGAATTATTATAAGAAATTAATAAATTAAATGAATATAAATATATAAATCTACATATATTAAAATTAGTTCTATAAAAACAGGTTTATCCTATATAATTTAAATCTTATTTGCAAGGAACCTTTTTTATTTATAACCATAGTATATATTAGACGCTGGTCGCTTGAGGTGTACTCGCGTTTACATAGATGAGAGCATCAGCTCTCTTTTTATATGGATTTTTAAAATTTTGTGATATACTAAAATATGAAAGTAGTTGATGATATGGAATGGTTTAATAATCTTAACAAGAAAAAATATAAGTTTGACAAGAAAAAAATTTTCTTACTTTTTGTTTTAATATTTTTGATAGGTTCAATTGCAGGATTTATTTATGAAGAGATATTTTATTTTATAGATAAAAAAGAAATAGTAAAAAGAGGATTTTTATATGGACCATATCTTCCTGTATATGGTTTTGGAGCAATAGCTATGCTTTTCTTAAAAAAGTTTAAGAAAAACCCTCTTGTAGTATTTTTATTTTCAATGTTAGTTGCTGGAATAGTAGAATATATAACAGGCTATCTACTATGGGAAGTATATAATTCAAGATGGTGGGATTACACTGGACTTTTCTTAAATATAAATGGTTATGTATGTTTAAGATCTGTTTTAACTTTTGGAATAGGAGGGCTTCTACTTATATATATAATTGAACCACTTATAAGTATGTTTGTTAATAAAGTAAGAAATTCTCATGTAAATATCTGGCCAATATTAATAATTTTAATGTTTTTAATAGATTTAACATTTACTCTTATCTTTAGAAATAAAATATAAAAATAAAAGATAATTCATTACTTTGAATTATCTTTTTTACTTTTTTTAATCTCTTCTTTAGTATATAATTGCAATTTATTTTCTTTAGCACTTTCATAAATCTTATTCCAAATTTGACTTTCAATATGTCTTGCTTTTTTTGGATGAGCTAAATATCTAATTGTTAAAATAACACATTCATCAGTTAATTTTGTATAAATTATAGGTTCTAAATTATTATAATAAATACGGTAGTCTCCAATTGCTTCATTTAAAGCCTGCTTCATTTTTTTAGGAATTCTTTTAACAATATCATTACTTTCTACAATTTCATAAAGGGTCTTTTTATTTTGTTCTAAATTAGCATTTAAACTTACTTTAACTTCAAGTTCACTCCAAATATATTTAAAGGCTTTGGTATAATTTTTAATAGATTCAGTAAATATTTTAGAATTAGGAATCTGAACAATAATACCAGTACTTTGTTCTCCTTCATCTTTTCCCTTAACCTCTAAAATTTCAAAGGTCATTGAATTAGTATTAACTACATCTCCGATAGTGTCTAAAAGTTCAATTCTATCTTCAATACGGAAAGGTTTGGCAATTGATATATAAATTCCTGCTAAAAAGTTGAGAATAATATCACGCATAGCAAGGGTTGCAGCAGCACCAATAAAACTTATAAAAGTAATAATACTTCCAATTTGTTTTTCCCATATTAAGAATAAAAATACAAATATAATTACAATTTTAAATATACGAACTTTTTTATTAAATAAAAACAAACTTCTTTCATTAGGATTTAAATGAGTATTTAAAAATATCAGACCTTTTGCCATTAAACATACAACTATTATTAGGATTATACTATATACTGTAAGTAAAATAGGAGTGCTACTAATACCCGTTAAATCTGAAAGTGATTTACTAAATTGTTCTAAAAAATGCATATAAAAAACCTCCTTCATGATATTATATTGTAACAATATTTATATTAATATATCAATTTATATAATCTAATAAAGATAAATTTTACAAGTATTTTGTAAACTTGTTTTTTTAAGTATAATATCTTATAATTTATAGTAATTGTTGGATGAAAGAGGTTTTTAAATGGAAGATAATGATATAAAATATAATTTTAAAAATAAAGTAGTTTTAATAACAGGCTCAAGTAGATCTTTAGGAAAAGAAATAGCTTTAAATTTTGCTAAAAGTGGTGCATGTGTTGTTATTAATTATAATAATAGTATGGAAAGAGCAAAAGAGCTTAAAAATGAACTTAAAGAAATGATGGGAGAAGAACCACTTTTAATAAAATGCGATGTATCAAAAGAAAATGAAGTAAAGAGTATGGTAAACGAAGTTACTCAAAAATATGGGAAAATAGATATTTTAGTAAATAATGCTGGAATTTGTAATGATACTTTATTTGATGAGAAAACTTATGATGATTTTTCTAAAGTAATTGGAGTTAATCTAATAGGAACTTATCTTGTAAGTAAACATGTATGTAAAAATATGATGGAAAAAGGGTATGGGAAAGTTATAAATATTTCAAGCGATAATGGACTTTTAAATGGCTATCCAGAAAGTGCTGAGTATGACGCGTCAAAGGCTGGAATAATTTCTCTTACCCATAATATGGCAAAATTTTACGCTCCATATATAAATGTTAATTGTATTTGTCCTGGATGGATTGATACAGATATGAATAAAGATTTATCAAAGAGGCAAAAAGATGAAATTTGTGATAGTATTTTATTAAATCGTTTTGCAACTGCTGATGAAATAGCTAAAACTGTTATGTTTTTAGCAAGTAATGATGCAAGTTATATTAATGATAGTATAATAAAAATAAATGGAGGAAGTAAATAATGGAGAATATTAAAATAAAAGAAAAGGTAATTAATCTTGCTAAAGAAGTGGAAAAAGAAATAGAAGATGAGATAAAAAAATGTGATGAGATATGCTTTAGAAATACTTCTAAAGTTTTAGATGCTTTTATAAAACATAGTGTTTCTGTAACTGATTTTCATGGTACAAATGGTTATGGTTATAATGATGCGGGAAGAGAAAAAATAGAAAAGGTTTTTAGCACTATTTTGGGGGCTGAAGATGCTTTAGTTAGAAGTCAATTTGTATCAGGGAGTCATGCTCTTACTGTTTGCCTTTTTGCCCTTTTAAGACCAAATGATACTATGCTTAGCATTACAGGGACGCCTTATGATACTCTTTTAGAAGTAATAGGAATAAGAGAAAATAAAAGTAGTTTAAAGTCTTTTGGAGTAAACTATAAACAAGTTGATTTAATTGATGGTAATTTTGACATTCCTAAAATAATAGAAATACTTAAGAATAATAAAATTAAACTTATTGAAATTCAACGTTCAAAAGGTTATTCAAGTAGAAAAAGTGTTAATATATCAAAAATAGAAGAAGTAATAAAAGAAATAAGAAAAGTAGATAAAGAAGTAATAATTATGGTGGATAATTGTTATTGTGAATTTGTTGAAGAGGTAACACCTTTGGAAGTTGGGGCAGATATAATGGTAAGTTCACTTATTAAAAATTTAGGAGCTGGGCATGTACCAAATGGGGGTTATATTGCTGGGAGAAAAGATTTAGTTCATTTAGCAAGTGAAAGATTAACAGTTCCTGGAGAAGGGAAAAATGTTGGGGCGACTCTTGATGTGAATATAAAATTACTTCAAGGAATGTATATGGCTCCATCTGTAGTAAATGCAAGTGTTAAAACTGCTATATTTGCAAGTAGAATGTTAGAAAGATTAGGTTTTGATGTGGAACCAAAATATAATGATAAAAGAACTGATATTGTTCAAAGTATTATTTTTAATGATCCTGATAAAATGATTAGATATTGTGGTGGAATTCAAATGGCTTCGGCAATTGATAGCTATGTTACTCCTGTTCCAGATGATATGCCAGGATATGGGGATAAAATAATTATGGCTGCAGGAGGTTTTGTTCAGGGTTCTACTATAGAACTTTCCTGTGATGGACCTTTGAGAGAACCATATATTGCTTATCAGCAAGGTGGATTAACTTATGAATATGGTAAACTTGGAGTTATGAAAGCTATCAGTGAGATTATAGATTAGAGAAAATATATTATTAACGACAATAAAATTGATTCTAGACAGACGAATAATAAAAAAATCTACATTTTGTAGATTTTTTTGTAACTAAATATTAATTATTTTTTTGTATTCTTTTTTGGAGCGCTTTTTGTACTTTTTTTGCTAACAGGTTTTTTCTTTTCTTCTACTTTTGCTTCAATTACATCATTTTCTTTTTTGTTTTCAATTTCATCTTCAAAAATACAAAGATTCCAAATTGTTGTAAGACCAAATGTAATAGCAATAAGTGAGATAATAGAGCCAATTACAGGAATTAAGATAAGTAAGTTTAGAACTGTAATACCTACTAAACCGATAACATATTTATTAGTATTAAATTTTAATAATTTAGTAAGTAATAATTTTCCTAATACATAACCTGAATATATAAACGATAAATAAAGCGCAATAACAAAGATAACTGCTAATATAAGACCTATACTTTTTCCAATACTACTTGTAACTAAAAGTAAACATATAATAGGAACACAAATAAGTATTAAAAATCCTAAAAGAGTATTTTTTACATAATTACTTGGTTTTTTATTATAATATATTTTTTCAGTTTTACTAATTGTTTTAGGTAAAATAATTGCAATTACTAAGAATGTTACAAGCATATTTACAATACTAAATAGTAATTCAGTTGTATCTATTGAATTATCATTTTGAATATTATAAGTTGTAATCTTTTGTATAGTTGCTTTATCACTAATACTATTTTTAGCGTTTTCGTTATATTCTAAAGTTCCTTTAATTACTGCATCATCTTTAACAGTTACATCATTTGTATTTAGTTTTACATTACCATTAATAACAGCGTTTTCTTCGATTATTATTTTATTGGCAAATACGTTTATGTCACGATTTAATTTACCATTTAAAATAATAGTATCTCCAGCAGCAAATATATCTCTTTCTACATTTGCATCTTTTGAAAATGTTATTTGATTCCCTGCAGCATAAATACTTTTGTTTAATTTACCATTTACATTAATACTATTTCCTGCAATGAAACCATATTCTAAAGTTCCATTTACTTTAACATCATTACCTGCGATAAATCCAATTCCGTCAATATTTCCAATTATATCAACAATATTACCTGCTATGGCACTATCAGCATGAATAACATCTTCTACTTTTGCGTTTTCATCTGAATTTGCATAAAAATGATTTATTTCTTGAGCGTGAACAGGTGTAATCATAAAAAACATTATTACTACTATAAGTGCTAATATTCTTTTTTTCATTTTTCTCCTCCTTATAATTAGATTATATTACAACTTATGAAGTTAGTAAATTAAATAATTAAATTAATGGATATTTTAGTTTAAAATCTTTAAAATTTCGTATTTTTGTGATATTATATGTTTGATATATTAAAGAAAGAAGGAATAAAAATGAAAATTTTATCAATTAATGCAGGTAGTTCATCTTTAAAATTTCAAATGTATGAAATGCCCGAAGAAAAGGTACTAATTTCTGGAGTTTTTGAAAGAATAGGTATTGATGGTAGTTTTTATACTATTAAATTAAATGGAGAAAAACAAAAAAAGGAAGTAGTTTTAAAAAATCATGAAGATGCTGTTAAAATTTTAATAAAAGAACTTCTTGATAATAAAGTTATCAATGACTTATCTGAAATTGATGGAGTAGGGCATCGTGTAGTTCATGGTGGTTCTAAATATGCTAAATCAGTTATTATTGATGAAGATGTAATTAAAACTATTAAATCACTTTTTGATTTAGCACCACTTCATAATCCTGCCAATCTCTTAGCAATTGAAGCTTTTAGAAATGCTTTACCTAATGCTTTAGAAGTAGCAGTTTTTGACACATCTTTCCAACAAACTATGGAAAAAGAAAAATTTATCTATCCAGTACCTTATGAATGGTATGAAAAATATGGTATTAGAAAATATGGATTCCATGGTATCAGTCATAATTATTTAGCTAATAGAATGAAGGAAATATTAGGAAGAGAAAACTTTAAATTAATAACATGTCATCTTGGAGGTGGCTGCAGTATTGAAGCTATTAAAGATGGAAAATGTATTGATTCAAGTTTAGGGTTTTCTCCTAATGCAGGACTTATGATGGGTACAAGATCTGGAGATATTGATGCTCAACTTATTCCATTTGTAATGGAAAAAAGTGGTATGTCTTTAGAAGAAGTAATGAGTGCTTTAAGTAAAAAAAGTGGTTTCTTAGGATTAAGTGAAATTAGTTCTGATTCAAGAGATATTGAAGCAGGTGTTGATAAAGGTGATGAAAAATGTATTTTAGCGCAACATATCTTTGTTAACAGATGTGTAGAATATATTGCTAAATATTATGTAGAACTTGAAGGAGTAGATGCCATTTGCTTTGCTGCTGGTCTTGGGGAAAACTCTATTGCTACAAGAAAACAAATACTTGATAAATTAAAAGTTCTTGGAATTGAAATAGATGATGAAAGAAATAATGTTCGCGGAAAAGAAACATTAATTACTAAAGATTCATCTAAAATACCAGTATGGGTAATTCCTACTGATGAAGAAGTAATGATAGCTAGAGATACATATAAACTTGCTAATAAATAGAAAGTAGGAAGGTTTATGCATAAAGAAATTTTAAAAGCCATAAAATCATATGATAATATTGTAATAGCAAGACATGTTGGGGTTGATCCTGATGCTATGGCCAGTCAAATAGGTTTAAAAAAGGCTATTGAATTAACATTTAAAGATAAAAATGTTTATGTAATTGGAAATGGTTCTGTTAAGTTTAATTTTATGGGAACTCTTGATAAAGGAATAGATTTTAATCAAATAGATAATATTCTTTTAATAGTAGTTGATACACCTGATAAGAGAAGAGTGGATATGGAAGAACTTACTCACTATGAATATAGTATTAAAATAGATCATCATCCTTTTATTGAAAAATTTTGTGATATTGAACATATTGAAGATAGTAAATCAAGTGCTTCAGAAGTAATCTATGATTTAATAAAAGAAATGAAATTAGAATTAAATAAAGAAATATGTGAAATATTATTTGCAGGAATTGTTGCAGATACAAATCGTTTTTTATTTAATAATTCTGGGGCAGATACATTTAAAATTATTAGTGAAATGATTTCAAAATATGATATAGATATCACTAAAGTTTATTTAAACTTATATAAAAGACCTTTTATAGAAGTTAAATTTTTTGGATTTATGGCAAGCAATATAGATAAGACTCCAAATGGGGTAGGAGTAATTAAAATAGATAAAAATACAATTGATGAATACAAAGTTGATCCAGCAACTGGAGGTAACCTTATTAATGAATTTAATAATATAGAAGAATTTCTTATTTGGATGAGTGCAACAGAAGATGTAAAAAACAAAGTCATTCGAGTGTCCGTGAGATCAAGAGGACCAGTTATCAATAAATTACTGGAAAAATATGGTGGAGGAGGACATGCTCTTGCAAGTGGGGTTAAACTTCCATCGTTTGAAGAAGTTGATAAACTTATCCAGGATTTAGATATCCTTTGTAAGGAATATAAAGAAAGTAGTGATAATAATGAAAATTACTAATGCTAAATTTATTATAAGTGCTATGAGAAGAAGCCAATATCCTACAGATAATTTACCAGAATTTATGTTAGTAGGACGTAGTAATGTTGGGAAAAGTAGTTTTATAAATACAATAACAAATAATAAAAAAATGGCACGCGTTTCAAATACTCCTGGTAAAACTCGTAATTTAAACTTTTATCTTTTAAATGATAGCTTTTACTTTGTAGATGTACCTGGATATGGTTATGCTTCTGTAAGTAAAAAAGATCAAAAAAAATTTGGTCTTATGATTGAAGAGTATTTAGAAAAAAGACCAAATTTAGTTAGAACTTATATGTTAGTTGATTTAAGGCATAAACCAACTGAAGATGATATTCTAATGTATAAATATTTAAAATATTATAAACTTCCTGTTACAATAGTAGCTACTAAAGCTGATAAACTTAGTAATAATAAAAAAGAAAAAGCTACTGGAATTGTTCTTAATACTTTACAGCTTGAACAAGGTGATACTTTTGTTGTTATGTCAAATATTACTAAGGAAGGAAAAGATAAAATATTAAGTGAAATAGAGAACCTAACAAATGAAACTTTATAGGTTCTTTTTCATACAATAAACTAGGTGGTTAACTTGAAAATTATATCAGATGGAAATAAACTTTCTGTTTTTATAATAAATAAAGATAATATTGATTTAGATAATATAAATAAATATATGAAAGAACTTATTTTAAAACTAAAGAGAAAATATAAAAAAGATATATCTGGTTTTTATGATGTTGATGTTTATTTTAATGATAAAATAGGTATGATTGTAGATTTTGTAAGAGAAGAAGAATTAGATTTTTTTAAAGATTTAGTGGATTTGAAAGTAACTGTTCATGAAAAAAGTGAAGTATATTTTGAGTTTTATGATTATTTTCTTTTAAATAATAAAGACATATATTTTAAAGATGATATGTACTATGTTTCTTCAGAAAATATAAGTAATAAAGATTTTTTATCTATTTGTGAATTTAGTAAAATAATCTATGGAGAAGAGTTAGAAAATATAAAAAATAGTTTGATATCAGTAGTTTAATTAGAAAAATCTCATGTATTTGTATATTTGTAAATGATGTGAAACAAAAATTATATAAAAATTAATTCAAGATAATTGAGTTAATTTTTTTTGTT
>CANRAF010000011.1 GCA_947628535.1 uncultured Bacilli bacterium
GCAAGATTTTCTTCAAATGGATATACTAGCAATGGTGGGCCATTGATAGATAATTCTGCCAATCCACAAGGTTTTGAATTTTTTACAGGTAATACAAATAATAGTGCATGTTTTCAGTTTTTCCCAGGAAATGAAATAAAACAAGTTTGTAGTGACTCAATACCATTAAAAGAATGGCATACAGCAGTAGTAACCTATAATGGAAAAGTTATAAAAATGTATTTAGATGGTAAAGAAGAAAAAACATTAGAGGCAACAGAAAATATTAATGTATCAAATTATAGTGTAAAAATAGGAACAACTGGTGTACCCGGCAACTACTTTAAAGGAACAATAAGTGATGCCTTAGTAATGGATAAGATATTAAGTGATAGTGAAGCAGAAGGGTTAAGTAAAGATAATAATTTTAAAGATTATGCAAAAGATAATAATACTCTAATATATAACAATTTAAGAGGATATGAATCAAAAGAAAACGGAGCAGAAGTACCAATGGATATAATAAGTACAATGCAAGTATGGATACCAAGATATAAATATAAAGTATGGAATTATAATGAAGATGGAAATACACCTAGTGATCCAAGACAAATAGAAATAACATTTGAAAATGGAGAAAATACAACAGGAGAAATAACCTGTAAAGATAATATTCAAGGAGAAGGTGGGGATGGAACAAGTGAGACATGTAGGATAAATAATCAAACATGTACAGATGCATTATGTAACGAAAAAACATACACCCATCCAGGATTTACATTTGGAGATAAAGAACTTACAGGATTTTGGGTAGGAAAGTTCGAATTATCCAGCGATATAGTGTGTACACCAGATAATTATGATGTATTAGGGAATAATTGTAATTTAGATACAATAAGACCTCTAATAAAACCAAATTTATATTCATGGAGAGGAGCAAGTACAAGTACGTTTGAGACAGTAGCCTTTGCAATGAAAGAGGTAAATAATAAATATGGTTTTAGTACTAATGATGATATTCATATAATAAAAAATAATGAATGGGGAGCAGTAGCATATCTTTCACATTCAAAATATGGAAAAAATGGAGAGGTTTATAATAATGCATATAATGGATCAGCAACTAGTAGCTCAGATCCAAAAAAATATATGATAGGATGTGGACCACAATCCAAAGAAAGTAGTGAAACAACTACAACATGTAATAGTTATAATACAGAATTAGGAAAAGAAGCTTCAACAACAGGGAACATATATGGAGTATATGATATGGCAGGAGGGACTTGGGAATATACAATGACAATATTATCATCTAAAAATAAAGGTGAAATGATTACAGGAAACTCTGGATATAGTGGATTGTTGTATAATAATGGATCCTCTAGCAACGTAACTGGGATAACTTTACCTGATGCTAAATATTATGATAAATATAGTTACAATGAAGCGGATAATATAAAAAACTTAAAAATACATAAATTAGGAGACGGAACAAGAGAAATATATCAAAAAACAGATTCCAGTACTACAAATGGTAATGTTAATTATGGTTGGTATGATGATTATAATCATTCTTTAAATGCTTATTCTGTTTGGGCTAACAGAGGAGGATACTCTATAAATACAAATAAAGCAGGAATATTTGCATCTTATCAATCTAGTAGTGGTAGTTCATTATTAGGATGTGCCTCTATTGCAGGATCTTCAAGATTAATTATTTTAAGTAAATAAAAAATAGTTCACGTTTTGTGAACTATTTTAAATGAAGTTTTCTTTTTACATTATTTATAGTGTCTTCTCCAAATACAAGTTCTAGACCTTTATTTTTATATAGTAAGAAGATATAAATGATCATACCAATTATTCCAATTACTAAGATTTTTATAAGTTTTAAAATAGTACTATTTGGGACTTTTATAAAGTAACTAATTATAAATACTATAATTCCCATTATAATAAGTGGGCCTAAAGATTTATAGATATTTTTAATAAGTGATTTATAACTAAAGTTTAATTTTTTCTTTAAGTAAACTAATATTATTATTGCAGATATAGTACAACCTGTAATTGTTGCTACCATAGTACCATAATATGGAAGAATGCCAACTTTGTTAAATAACATAATAAGTGGTATATCAAGAAGGGCATTTATTAGTAAACCAATTACAGTACTGATTATAATTAATTTAAACTTTTTAAATCCTTGAAGAGCAGTATTCATAACAGATAAAGTTCCTACAAATAAACTTACTACTGTTGCAAGGGCTAAAATATTTTTACCAAAAATAGAATATCCATAGAAAATACTATAAACTTCATTTGATAAAATAGTGATTCCAAGTGTTAATGGAAGAGATACTACAAGCATAGTACTAATTGCTTGGTTAAAAATATTGTTAGCATTTTTATAATCTTTTTTAGTATAGCTTTCAATTAAGTGTGGAATTAAACTAGTGGCAAGACCCATTGAAATAGCAGATATTATCATACATATTTTTGGTGCCCAGGTACAAATAATACTTGAGATAAGTTCAGCATCTTTAGCAGGCATTCCAATTATATATAATCCTTTTATAATAAGTTTCATATCAATTATATTATATAAATCATTAGTAATAGAAATAATAATGAGTGGTATACAGTAAAAAATAATCTTTTTTCCTATTTCTTTATTTTTAATATTATCTTTCTTTTTACTAGTTTCAAATAAATTTTTATTTTTGTTTATTTTTACTTTTAAATAAATATAAGCTCCTAAAGCCCCAAAGAAGGCTCCGAGAAGTGCAATTGATACTCCTATAGGAATAGATGTATTAAAGATATTTATTGCAAGATATGAACCTATTAAAATAATTGCTATTCTTATTACTTGTTCGTATACTTGACTGATTGACCCAGGGGAAATAAATTTATGCCCTTGTAGGTATCCTCTTAATACACTTATATATGGCGTTATAATAAGAGATACAGATATTGCTTTGATAACTAAACTAATGTTTTTAATAGGGCTTGCATTTTCAATACCATTTACTAAAAATAAAGCAAAGTAATCAGAGAATATAAATAATATTAAAAATGATAGAATTGAAAAGGTGAAAATAATTTTTTTACCAATTGAAAAGGTTCTTTCTTTAGCATCTAATTTATTAAGAGTAATATATTCACTTATTATCATACTAAGGGCAATAGGAATGCCTGCAGTTGATATATTTAAAAACAGAGTATAAATATTATAAGCATAAGAATATAAAACTCCGCCTTCTTCTCCAATAATTTTATAAAAAGGAATTACATATAAAACTCCTAAAATTTTTGTTATAATAATAGCAATAGAGGCTACTAAAGTACCTTTTAAAAATGAATCTTTTTTCACGATAATCACCTAGAAAAATTATATCATAAAATAGCTCCTTTAAAAAATAAAACCTATTTTTAGGGTGTAAAATAAAAAAACATGGTATAATCAAAATTAAATGGAGGATGTTATGACATATATAAAAGGAAACTTTGTAAGATATATTTTTAAATCGGATAATGGTTTTTCAGTAGGAGTTTTTAAAATAAAAGAAACTAATTTAAATATTACTAGTGATACTATAACTTTTACAGGATATTTTACAGAACTTAATGAAATTGATTCTTATGTTTTTGAAGGTGAACTTGTAAATCACTTTAAATACGGAGAACAATTTAATGTTTCAAGTTACGAAGTGTTACTTCCGTCTTCTAAAGATAAAATTATTTCTTTTTTATCAAGTGAAATATTTAAAGGAATTGGAAAAAAGAAAGCTGAAAAAATAGTTGATGTTTTAGGAGAAGATGCTTTAAATAAAATTTTATTAAATAAAGATGTTTTAAAACAGGCTAAAATCAAAGATAAAGATATCGATATAATTTATAATAGTTTAAATGAATATAAAGAAAATTACGATAAAATGATTAAACTAACTGAAGTTGGTTTTTCAGTAAAAGATGCTTTAAAAATTGAAAAATATTATCAAAGTGAAATTGATTTAGCACTTTCAAGTCCTTATGAAATAATAGATGTTATTCCTGATATTACTTTTTCTAAAATTGATAAATTAAGGGATAAATTTAATATTCCTAAATATAATTTAAATAGAGTAAAACAAGGTATTATTTATGTAATGGAAGAGTTAAGCTTTAGAAAAGGTGATACTTATTTTTACTATGATGAAATAATTAATTTTGCTATTAATGTTTTAGGAGTTTCTAAAGAAAATATAGATGATGGTATAAAAGAACTTTTAAAAGAAAATAAATTAATAATTGATGGAGAAAAATATATTTTGATGGAAGTTTATGAAAGTGAACTTTATATTGCTGAGAGATTAAAACATTTAAATAGTGATTTTTCAAATGATAATTATGATGAAGAAATTTCATTTTTAGAAGAAAAGTTAGGATGCTCATTTAACGAAGAACAAAAAACTGCTATTAATAAAGCACTTAATTTTAATACTTTAGTTATAACAGGCGGGCCCGGAACTGGGAAAACTACAATTATAAAAGCAATTACTAGTATTTATCAAAATATAAATAAATTAACAAGACAAGAACTTATTAACGATTTAGTCCTTTTAGCGCCTACAGGAAGAGCAAGTAAAAGAATGAGTGAAAATGCTCATCTTCCAAGTTATACTATTCATAGATTTTTAAAGTGGCAAAAGGAAGAGAATAAATTTTTAATAAATGAGGAAAATAAAAGTACTGCTAAAATGGTAATTATAGATGAAGTAAGTATGCTTGATACTAATCTTTTTTATAATCTTTTATTAGGACTTTCTTTAGATTGTAAAATTATTATGATAGGAGATTATAATCAACTTCCATCAGTAGGAGCAGGACAAGTTTTAAAAGATATAATTGAAAGTGATTTTATTCCTGTAGTTTCTTTAAAAAAACTTTATAGACAAAGTAGTATGTCTAATATTAATTATTTAGCTCATGATGTTATTTCTGGAAAACTTGATTTATCTATTTTCAATGAAAGCGATGATTTAACATTTGTTGAATGTAATAGTTCAAATCTTAAAGATGTACTTGGAGAATTCATTCTTGCATATAAAGATTTGTCTATTTATGATATAGAAGTTCTCGCTCCAATTTATAAAGGAGAAAATGGAATTGATAAGTTAAATGAATTTATAAGAGATATTTTAAATAAAAATAAAAATTTAAATAAAAGTTTAACTCATGGAGATGTTACTTATTATGAAAATGATAAAATAATAGAACTTGTAAATAATTTAGATGACAATGTATTTAATGGAGATATTGGTAAGATAATTAGTATAAATAAAGGAAAAGAAAAAGAAGTACTTTGTGAATTTGATGATAATATAGTAAATTTTAAATCCTCTTCTTTTGATAATTTTAAACTTGGTTATGCTATTAGTATTCATAAGGCTCAAGGTAGTGAATTTAAAGTAGTAATTATTCCTGTTTTAAA
This sequence comes from uncultured Bacilli bacterium, assembly GCA_947628535.1. GTDB lineage: Bacteria > Bacillota_I > Bacilli_A > RF39 > UBA660 > UMGS1449. Next base: position 5,453 of record CANRAF010000011.1, read on the forward strand.
TAGTTATAGCTATATGCTTTATAGAAAAATAATTTATACTGCTATTACCAGAGCTAAAGAAAAACTTATTTTACTTGGAGAAATATCTGCTCTTCAAAAAGCTATTTTAACAGATAGAGAAAACGAAAGAAAAACTATGCTTAAAAAATTTTTAAGTTCTTAGTATTACTTTTAAAAATAAGTTAATACTAATACCGAGGTGAATAATATGAATAAAGTAGGAAAAGTTAGTATGTATATGATGGGAGCTGCTGCTATTTCTTTAGCATCTTATTATATGGGGCTTCCTGAATCTAAGAAAAATGCTATTAAAGATAAAGCAAAAGATATGATTTCTAAAGATAAGAATTTTATGGACGAATTAATTTAAATAATTGTAAAGAAATAACTCTTATATCTAAAATAAGGGTTTTTTTTTAATGCTTTTTTTGATATAATTTATTTGGTGATTTAAATGAGAAGAAAAAAGGAAATAGATGTAGATAATTTAAATAAAGTTATTGGTTTAAGTAAAAAAGTACTTAGGGTTTTATACATTGTAGTATTTCTCGGAGCATTATTTCTTATTTTATCAATTTGTAAATGGCTTAATTTAGGTAATATTATTTTAAATATTTTATCAGTTGCAGCACCACTATTTATAGGATTTGTCATTGCTTGGTTACTTAATCCAGCAGTTACATTTTTAAATAAGAAAAATGTCAAAAGGGGACTTGGATCTGTCTTTGTATTTATTATATTTTTAGTTGTTGTATTTTTAATAATCAAATTTATGATTCCAATGCTTTATAAACAAATTAATGAATTTATTGAAATAATACCAGCATTATTCTCACAATTTGGAAGCTTTGTTCATGAAAGTTTTGTAAAACTTAATTCTACAGGATTTGATTTTACAGGTGTTGAAGATAAGGTTTATAATACTTTAGAATCATTTGGTGCAAATCTTACAACGTCACTTCCATCTATTATAATTGGTGGTGTAAGTTCTGTTGTTTCTAGTGTTTGGTCACTTTTACTTGGATTAGTAGTAGGTTTTTACTTATTAATAGATTTCGATGGAATGAAAAAAGTATTTAATATTGTTCCAAAAAAATATAAAAATACTATTAGAAAAGTAATGCATGATTTAGATCAAACATGTAAAGATTTTGTTCAAGGAACATTACTTATTTCACTTATAATATTTATAATTACAAGTATTTTCTTTAAAATTATTGGACTTCCATCTCCAATGTTATTTGGACTTATCTGTGGTGTTACTAACATTATACCTTATATTGGTCCTTGGGTTGGTGGAGCAATTGCTGCTATTGTTGGATTTACAGTAAGTCCTCTTGTAGGTATTCTAACAATTGTTATTGCTTTTGTATCTCAACAAATAGATGGAATAATACTACAACCAATTATTATGGGAAAAACTATGAAATTACATCCAGTAACAATTATGGTTGGACTTTTAGTATTTGGTTATTTCTTTGGAGTTATTGGAATGATTATTGCAACTCCTACTATAGCATGTTTCAAAATAATTTTAGGATATGTAAATCAAAGATATAAATTAAAAGATAAAATTGTTAATGCGGAAATAAAGGGAGAAGAGTAGTATGCAAATTATTTTAATTGGAGGAAAAGCGAGAAGTGGTAAAGATACTTTAGCGGATTATCTGGTATGTGATTTAGAAAAAGAAAATAAAAAACCTTGTAAAATGCAAGTTGCTCAGTATATTAAATATTATGCTATGAAATATTTTGGCTGGGATGGAAAAGAGGAAAGTAAACCACGTACTCTTCTTAATAAAATAGGAACAGATATAATAAGAGATAAGATAGATGAATGTTTTCATATCAATAGACTTATCGAAGATATAAATGTTTTATCATATTTTTTTGATACATTTGTTGTTTCTGATATTCGTTTTCCAATTGAAATAGAAAAGATAAGAGAAAATTTTGACAATGTAACAGTTATAAAAATAATAAGAGAAAGTGACGAACTTAATGAGCAAGAAAAAAGTCATAAAGTTGAGACATCATTAGATAATTTTGATAGCTTTGATTATGTTATTAATAATGATAAAGATTTAGAAAGTTTAAAAAGGGAAGCAGAAGTTATTTTAAAAAGAATAGGTGATTAGTTTGAAAGAATTTAGTGTAAAGGATTTAAAAAAAGAATATATTTCATTTTTTGTAAGTAAAGGTCATAAGGAGATAAAAAGTGCATCTTTAATTCCAGAAAATGATTCATCAGTTTTATTTACAACTGCGGGAATGCAACCTTTAGTACCTTATCTTCTCGGAGAAATTCATCCTGCAGGTAAGAGAATAGTTGATAGTCAAAAATGTATTAGAACAGTAGATATTGATGATGTGGGGGATAACTCTCATTTAACTTTTTTTGAAATGCTAGGTAATTGGAGTTTGGGCGATTATTTTAAAAATGAATCAATAGAATATAGTTTTGAATTTCTAACTAAACACTTAATGATTCCTACTTCTAAATTAGCAGTTACAGTTTTTGAAGGAGATGAAGATGCTCCGAGAGATGAAGAAGTTGCTAAAAAGTGGGAAGAACTTGGAATAAAAAAAGAAAATATTTTCTATTTACCAAAGAAGCATAATTGGTGGTGGGCTGGAGAAGAAGGACCATGTGGGCCAGATACAGAAATATTTTATATTTTTGATAAAGAAAAATGTAGTGATAATTGTTCTCCTGCTTGTGATTGTGGTAAATACATGGAAATATGGAATAACGTTTTTATGGAATATAACAAAGAAAAGGGCGGAATAAAACCATTAAAACAAAAAAATGTTGATACAGGAATGGGGCTTGAAAGAATAGTTACAGTTTCTCAAAATAAAGATAGTGTATATGATACAGATGTATTTTATAATACTATGAAAAAAATAAATGAACTATCTAAAGTAGATATTAAAGAAAGTAAAAGAATTATAGCGGATCATTTAAGAGCCTCTACAATGATTATGAATGATGGAGTAAAACCTAGTAATGTTGATCAAGGATATATTGTAAGAAGACTTTTAAGACGAAGTTTAAGACATATGAGAAAACTTGATATAGATTTTGATAAAGCACTTGAAATAGAAGGTGCTGTGATACTTGATTTAAAAAATCAACTGGGCGACTTTGATGAAAAAGAAGTTTTATCTGTTTTAAAAGAAGAAGTAGAAAAGTTTAGAAAAACTTTAGCTAAGGGTTTAAAAAGAATTAATGAAGAAATAGAAAAAGGTGTTAAGACTTTAGAGGGAGAAGTAGTTTTTAGACTTTATGATACATTTGGTTTTCCACCTGAATTGACTGAAGAAATTGCTAAAGAAAATAATTTAAAAGTAGATATGGAAGGATTTAAAACTTTATTTAAAAAACATCAAGAAAAGTCAAGACAAGGTGCAGAAAATAAATTCAAAGGAGGATTAAAATCAACAGGTGAGATGGAAACAAAATATCATACAGCAACTCATCTTCTTAATGCTGCTTTAAAAGAAGTTTTAGGGCCTCACATTCATCAAAAAGGTTCTAATATAACAGAAGAACGTCTTAGATTTGATTTTTCTCATCCAGAAAAAGTATCAAGAGAAAATTTAGATAAAGTAGAAGCATTAGTTAATCAAAAAATAGAGGAAAACCTTCCAGTAACATTTAAAGTAATGAGTAAAGAAGATGCTATAAATAGTGGGGCAGAAGCTATGTTTATCGATAGATATGGCGATGAAGTAAAGGTTTATTTTATTGGAGATTTTTCAAAGGAAATTTGTGGGGGACCACATGTTAATTCAACAGGAGAACTTGGACATTTTAAAATAAAAAAAGAAGAATCATCTTCAAGTGGTGTTAGGAGAATAAAAGCTGTTTTAGAAGAAAAATAATTATGAAAAATGTAAAGAAACGTTAATTTTTATAATAAATTGTTTTGAATAATAAAAAAGAAAATTAAATTTTGGAAATTTTCTTTTTTTATAAAATATGGTATACTTTGGTTGGTGATATAAATGCTTTTAGTAAAAGATTTTGATGACTATGAAATAATTTCCACAAGTAAGGGTGAAAAGCTTGAAAGATGGGGAGATTATTATCTTTTAAGACCAGATCCTGAAATAATATGGGAAAGTGATTTGGATAAAAACATCCCTCATGCTCATTACCACAGAAGTAATAAAGGTGGAGGGTACTGGGAAAAATTAAAAAATCTTCCTGATAGATGGGAAATAAAATATAAAGATTTAACTTTTAATGTAAAATTAATGGGTTTTAAACATACAGGTGTTTTTCCAGAACAAAGTATTAATTGGGATTTTATGATGGATAAAATAAAAAAAGAGAAAGAAAAAAGTGATGATCCTATAAAAGTACTTAATTTATTTGCTTATACTGGATGTGCTACAGTTGCTTCTCTTAAGGCAGGAGCAGAAGTTGTTCATGTTGATTCTTCTAAAGGAATGGTTTCTTGGGCTAAAGAAAATGTAAAAAGTTCTGGACTTGAAGATAAAAAAGTTAGATTTTTAGTAGATGACGTAGTTAAATTTGTAAAAAGAGAAATAAGAAGAGGTAATAAATATGATGCTATAATTATGGATCCTCCTTCATATGGAAGGGGAGCAAATGGAGAGGTTTGGGATCTTGAAAAAGATTTATTTGAACTTGTAATGTTAACAAAAGAAATATTAAAAGATGATGCTCTTTTTTATATAATAAATTCTTATACTGCAGGACTTTCAAGTGTGGTGCTTGATAATATTTTAAAAATAGTATTTAAAGGTAAAAATGGTAAAATAACAAGTGGAGAACTTGGGATAAAAGATAGAAATGGATTTGTTCTTCCGTGCGGAGTATATGGTAGATATGAAAAATAATTTAAAAGTTCTTTATGAAGACAATCATATTATTGTAGTTTTAAAACCAATTAATGTTTTATCTCAAAGTGATATAACTGGGGATTTAGATATGCTTACAATGGTTAAAAATTATGTAAAAGAAAAATATAATAAACCAGGAAATGTTTACATTGGGCTTGTACATAGACTTGATAGACCTACAGGAGGAATAATGGTTTTTGCAAGAACAAGTAAAGCTGCGAAAAGGTTAAGTGAACAGATAAAGAAAAAAGAATTTAAAAAATCTTATTTAGCGGTTGTTAGAAATTTAAAAAATGATAGAGGTATTTTAGAAAATTATATTAAAAAAGTAGATAATTCATCAGTTATAACAGATGAAGAAAATGGAAAATATGCAAAACTTTATTATGAAAAAATAAAGGATAAAAATAATCTTAGTTTAGTAAAAATAGATTTAGAAACAGGAAGACATCATCAAATAAGAGTGCAATTTAAAAATATAAATTCACCGCTTTATGGAGATCAAAAATATGGAATTAAAGATAAAGAGCAGTTAGCATTATTTGCATATAAACTTGAATTTATTCATCCTGTTACTAAAGAAAATTTAGTTTTTAAAATTTATCCAAATTATGGAATATTTAAAGAATTTAAGGAGTGTTTTAAATGAAAAAAGAAGTAAAAAATGAAAAAAATTCAAAAAAAGAGGTAAATGTAAAACCAAATAATAAAAAAATAATATTTGAAATAATTTTAATTCCTCTTTGCTTTTTATATATTTATTATACTATTTTATGGAAAAGTCCAAGAGCAAGTGCTTTAATAGGGGAAATAGTAATTATAATAACTTGTATTGAATTTGCTATTAAGTATTTCAAAGAAGTTTATATTTATGAACATAAATTTAATTTATTAAAAGTTCTATTTGGAATATTTAATGTTATTTTAATCATTATTTCAGGGCTTAATATAATATATAATATCCAAATTATTAATATTTTATATTTAATTTTTGCTATTATACTTCTTGGGTATCTTCTTATATTTGCAGTTAATAATTTAATTTGTATTATTAAAGAAAAAGGAACTTTATATAAAAAAGCTTTTGGAGCATTTCTATCACTTATAGCTTTTGTAATAATATTAATGAGTTTAATTATAAGTTTAAAATAAGTAAAATTATTTATAAAAGTTTAATTTTATTTTTTCTTTTGATATAATGTTATCGAGGTGTTGATATGTTAAAGATAGGATCACATGTATCATTTAAAAAAGATACACAGCTATTAGGATCACTTGAAGAGGCTCTTTCTTATGGTGCTAACACATTTATGTTTTATACTGGAGCCCCTCAAAATACAAATCGTGTACCTTTAAGTGATGAATTAACTTTAAAAGCTAAAGAAGAAATGAAAAAACATAAAATAGATATTAATGATATAGTAGTTCATGCTCCATATATAATTAATTTAGCTAATGGAGATGAAAACAAATATAATTTTTCGATAAGTTTTTTAAAACAAGAATGTAAAAGATGTGAAATAATTGGAATTGATAAACTTATAATTCATCCAGGATCTCATGTAGGACTTGGAGAAGATGTAGGAATTAAAAATATAATTAATGCTTTAAATGAAATACTTCCTACTACTAAAACTAACATTTTACTTGAAACTATGGCTGGAAAAGGTTCTGAAGTTGGTAAGAATTTTGAAGAGATTAAAAAAATAATAGATGGAGTAGGTGAAAAGGATAAAATTGGAATTTGCCTTGATAGTTGCCATTTATCTGATTCAGGATATGATGTATCTGATTTTGATAAAATATTAGATAAACTTTCTGATTTAAATATTTTATCTAAAGTTAAATGCATTCATATTAATGATAGTAAAAATGTTTGTGGTTCTAAGAAAGATAGACATGAAAACTTTGGATATGGAACTATTGGTTTTGGCTCACTTATAAATATTATTTATAATAAACGTTTAGAAAATATTCCAAAAATTCTTGAAACTCCTTATATAGAGGGGTTTCCACCATATAAATTTGAAATAGAAATGATTAAAGAGAAAAAATATAATAAAAATTTAAAAGAAGATGTAATAAATTTTTATAAAAATTAAATATATAAAAAAAACTAAGGTGTACCTTAGTTTTTATGTGTATATATATTTAAGAGGAGATTTAATTCATTTATATCAAAAAAAAATAAAACTAAGTTACTCCGTTCATTTTAATAGTTTCAAATCTCCTCTTATTTAAAATGTTATTTTTATAGAAATTATGTGTTTTTATATTATTTAATATGAATATAAATAAAGTAGAGAGTAATATAAATAAATGGAAACATATGGTAAAAAGGGCGTAAAGGGTTGACAAAATCAATAATTTGTCATATATTTATATAAATGAAAAAAGGAGTGAAATGTTATGGAAAAAATATTAAATTTTGCTAAAAAGAATATAGTATTCTTAATTTTAGTACTTTGTGGAATTGGTATGGTTTCCGCTTTTACTATGAAAGTTAATGCTGAAAGCTATACTGAACTTGATTTTACAGATATAAAGAATACATATAATTTTAATGGTAAGGAGTATTATGGTGATCTGGATACAAAAGGATGGAAGTTAACTAAGAATGATCATGATTATACACTTGAACTTAAAGATGCAAAGCTTAGTAAACTTGTTCTTCCAACAGATGATGCTGACATAGATTGTTTTAATTCATTAAAATGTGGAGAAAAACCTCGTATGTCAAAAGTTACTGTTAAATTATATGGTAATAATGAAGTTCAAAACGGCGGAGTTATTGCAAACTATGTTAAAAGTACAACATTTACTGGTGAAGGTAAACTTACAGTTAATACTAAAAATAATCATGGAATAAGTATTTATAGTGATGCTATTTTTAATAATGTTAATATCACAGTAAATAGTCATTTCTATGGAATTAATACAAATCATAGTCTTACTTTATATGGTGGACATTATAAAATTGAATCTGGCGATTCTGCATTAATATCTGCTGAAGATATGAAAATAGAAAATTCTACAATTGATGCTAAAATTAAAAGAGATAATGATAATTATTTAGCAGCAACTGAAGGTGTAATTGAATCAAGAAGAAATGTAGATATTGATAATGCTACTATAACTGTTCAAAAAGGACCTAATGGTATATATGGTAAAGATATAACAATTAATCGTAGTACTATTAAAGATAATGGAGAAAAAGCATTATATGCTACTATTATAGCTAAAGGTGGTTTCGATAATGGTCATGAAAAGATTTATCATGGTGATTTAGTAATTACTAATTCTACTATTGATGTATCTGGAACAGAACATGCTCTTCAAGCTATAGGTGATATGACCATCAATGATGGTACTTATAATCTTAGTTCTAGTGCAATTCGTACAGCAGTTGTTGATGCTGGAACAAAATTTGTTTTAGAAGGAAATGCTAAATTAAATGCTGATGGTAAGGGCTTTGCTATTGCTGTTAGAAGTGATAAAGGTTCTGCAACATTTAAAAGCGGAACAGAAGTTACTCTTTCTGCAACTCGTGGAAGCAGTGTAGCAGACAAATCTGCAGTTGATCAAATTGCAGTATCATCAAGAGAAACATTTATTGAAAATAATGTTAAATTTGAAGCATGGGGTGCAAACTCAGTATTCTCATATCGCCCAACTTTAGCAACAGGAGCATATTATATAGATGTAGCAGAAGCAGCTGAAAAAAATCCTAATATGTTAAAATACTATATACAACGTAAGAGCAAAGAAAAACTTATGATGTTCCATTCATCATATAGATATGTTCATATAGTACCAGTTATGGATCTTGAAAACCCAGTAATTACTGGTTATGTAAAAGGTAAACAATACTGTGAATTACCAACACTTACAGTTTCTGATGATATAGGAATTGATACAGTTACTGTTAATGGTACAAAAATAACTAAATTTAGTTATTCAACTGATACATTAAAGAAATTTATGGTACCAATTCTAAATAGTCCTATAAAAGAAGTTGTTGTAAAGGATGTTGTTGGAAAAACAACAACTGCTAAACTTACAGCATATAATGGATGTTATATTGATATTAATGGAAAAGTAAGATTAAGCTTTGGTAAAACTTTAGTTTATGATGGTAAAGAAAAGAAACCAATTATTTCTGCATATTACTATGATAGAAAACTAAAAGAAAATGCTGATTACAAAGTTACATATAAAAATAATGTTAATCCTGGAACTGCTACAATAGAAGTTACTGGTATAGGTGGATTTGAAGGAACTATTACTGATACATTTACAATTGTAAAAGCAGATAATGTTATTACAGCATCTAATGTAACTAAGAAGTATTCTTCTAAAGCACAAAGTTTCTCACTTAATGCTAAACAAAAAGGTAATGCTAAATTAACTTACAGTAGTAACAATAAATCAATAACAGTAAATAGTGCAGGAAAAGTAACTATTAAAAAAGGTTATGTTGGAAAAGCTACTATAACAATTACTGCTAATGCAAATACTGGTTATAATAAAGCAACAAAAAAAGTTACTATAACTGTTAATCCTGCAACTGTTCAAGTTTCTAAATTATCAAATGTTAAAGGTAAGAAAATGACAGTTAAATGGGCAAAAAATAGTAATATAACTGGATATCAAATCCAATACTCAACTAATAGTAGTTTTAAAACAGGTGTTAAAACTGTAACTGTTAGTAAAAATAGTACTACTTCGAAAACTATTTCTGGCTTAAGTAAAGGTAAAAAGTATTACGTTCGTATTCATACTTATAAAACAGTTTCTGGAGTTAAATACTATTCTAATTGGAGTACAGTAAAAAGCGTAAAAATTTCTAAATAATAAAGACCTAGTTTTTACTAGGTTTTTTTGTGATATAATAGTAAAAGAAATTGGAAGTGATAAAAATGAATAATGAAAATAAAACAAATATTAACTGGTATCCAGGGCATATGGCCAAAACTAAACGATTAATAAAAGAAAATATAAATTTAATAGACATAATCTATGAAGTTATAGATTCTCGTGTGCCATGTAGCTCAAAAATAAAGGATTTAGATGAGATAATAAGTAACAAACCACGCATTTTAATATTTACTAAATATGATTTATGTGATAAAGAAGTTACAGATGCTTTTATTTTAAAATATAAAAATGAAGGATATCATGTAATTACTTATGATTTAACTTCTAATATTGATACTAAAAAACTGTTTGATATGACTTTATCTATTTTAGAAGATAAAATTGTAAATTTAAAAAATAAAGGTGTAAATAAAAATAAAATTAGGGCTTTAGTTGTTGGGGCTCCTAATACTGGAAAAAGTACTTTAATTAATAGAATAGTGGGAAAAAATATTGCTGTTTCAGGTAATAAACCAGGGGTCACTAAAAATTTAAACTGGATTAGAATAGGAGAAAATATAGAACTTTTAGATACTCCAGGGATTCTTCTTCCAAAACTTGAACAAGAAAAAGAAGCATATAATCTTGCAAGTACTACGGCTATTAAAGAGGATATTTTACCTAAAGAAGATGTTGCAGTGTATATCATAAAATTTCTTCATAAATACTACAAAAATATTTTAAAGGACAATTATGGCGTTCAAAACATTGATGATTTTACAGAGGTATTTGATATAATTGGAAAAAGACGTGGATTTGTAATGCGCGGTGGTGTTATTGATGATGATAGGGTAGTTAATACAATTATAAATGATATAAAACAAGGTAAAATAAAAGGTATAACTTTTGATAGGATTGATTAATATGATTTTTGATGATTATAGTATTTTAAAGCTAGAAAAACTTTTAAATGACTTAAAGAAAAACGAAAAAGATAATAAAAAACAAATAAAAGAACTTGATTTATATTTATCATTGAAAGATAATATGCGTTATGAAAAAAAGTATTATAAAGAGGGTTTTACATTAATAGCAGGAGTAGATGAAGTAGGACGTGGGCCTTTGGTAGGACCAGTTGTAACAGCAGCAGTTATTTTGCCAAAGGATTATGTGCTAAAAGGCCTTACGGATTCAAAAAAATTATCTGAAAAGAAAAGAAATTATTTTTACGATATTATAAAAAGAGATGCTCTTTCAATTGGAATTGGAGTAGTAAGTAATGATAAAATAGATGAAATAAACATTTATGAGGCGACAAAAATTGCTATGAAGGAAGCTATTTCTAATTTAAATATAAAGCCTGAAGTGATACTTATAGATGCAATGAAACTAGATTTAGATATAAAAAGTGAATCAATAATTAAGGGTGACCTTAAAAGTCAATCTATAGCAGCAGCTTCTGTAATTGCAAAAGTGACAAGAGATAAAATGATGTATGAGTTAGATGAAAAATATCCTATGTACAATTTTAAAAATAATAAAGGATATCCTACTAAAGATCATGTAAACGCTATAAAAGAATATGGAATAATAAAAGAACACAGAAAAAGTTACGAACCTATAAAAAGTATGGGTAAGTAAACTTTTTTACTATGTAAATAAAATTTAATAAATTATAAAATTATCTAATATATTTTAGAAAAATAAATGATAATAATATGTAATTTAGTCTTAAAAAAAAGATATTAAAAACTATCCTTAAATATTTTAAGGCTTTTTGTATAAATATAATTCTTGACATATAATAAAATATGAGTTATAAGTTTTAAATGAGGAAGTGATTGCATTGAAAAATTTAGTAATTGTGGAATCCCCAAGTAAGAGTAAGACAATTGAAAAATATTTAGGAAAAGATTATAAGGTTGTTTCATCAAAGGGACATATAAGAGATTTAACAACTACTGGTAAGTTTGGTTTTGGAGTAGATGTAGATAATGGATTTATTCCAAGTTATGCACCAATTAAGGGTAAAAAAAGTGTTATAACTGAACTTAAAAAATTAGGTAAGGAATCACAAAAAATTTATTTGGCATCCGATCCTGACCGTGAGGGAGAAGCTATTGCTTGGCATTTAAAAGATGCACTTTCTTTAAAAGATAGTGATTATGATAGAGTTGTCTTTAATGAAATTACAAAAGATAAAGTACTTGATGCTTTTAATCATCCAAGAAAGATTGATGATAATTTAGTTAAATCCCAAGAAACAAGAAGAATACTTGATCGTATTATTGGATTTAGATTATCTAAACTTATGCAAAATAAAACAGGGGGAAAAAGCGCAGGAAGAGTACAATCAGTTGCTTTAAAATTAATAGTTGATAGAGAAAGAGAAATTGAAAGTTTTATTCCAGAAGAGTATTATACTATAACTGGTATTTTTAAAGATTTTGAATCTAACCTTTATGGATATAAAGATAAAAATATAGAAGTAAAGACTGAAGATGAAAAAAATAAAATAATGGAAGTTTTAGATAAAGATTTTATTCTTGAAAATATCGAAAAAAAGGATAAAAATAAAAAAGCTAAGGCACCATTTACAACTTCAACACTTCAACAAACTGCTTCTAATAGATTAAATTTTTCAGGTAAAAAAACTATGAGTATTGCTCAAAAATTATATGAAGGTATTGACATAGGAAGTGAAAGAGCAGGGCTTATTACTTATATGAGAACAGACTCTATTAGATTAAGTGATGAATTTATTAAAAGTTCTTATGCCTTTATTTCAGAAAATTATGGTAAAGAGTATGTAGGATATGTAAAAAAGGCAAAAAGTAAAGAAAATGTTCAAGATGCTCATGAGGCTATAAGACCTACGAATATCAATAATACTCCAGAGAAAATGAAAGAATATTTATCAAATGATGAATATAAACTTTATAAAATGATTTATTCAAGAGCTTTAGCGTCTCTTATGAAAGATGCTTTAGCTAAACAAACAACAATTATTTTAGATAATAATGATTATAAGTTTAAAACTACAGGAAGTGTTATAACATTTGATGGATATTTAAAAGTTTATAGCGAATACGAAACTAGTGAGGATAAAATTATTCCGAATTTAGAAGAGATGTTAAATAAAAAAATAACAAGTGAAAGTATTGAAGCAGAACAACATTTCACTAAACCTAAACCTAGATATACTGAAGCAAAACTTATTAAAGAACTTGAGGAGTTAGGAATAGGGCGTCCATCTACTTATGTTAAAATTATTGAAACTTTAAGAGAAAGAGATTATATAAGACTTGAAGATAAAAAGTTTTATCCAACTGAAATTGGTATAATTACTACAGATAAACTCCAAGAATTTTTCTCAAATATAATAAATGTTGAATACACAAGAGATATGGAAGAGGACTTAGATAAAATAGCAGAAGGTAATAAAGTATGGAATAGTGTTTTAGAGGCATTTTATAAAGATTTTGAAAAATTAGTAGAAGTTGCATTTAAGGATATGGCTAAGAAAGCACCTACTGAAACAGGAGAATTATGTCCTGAATGCGGAAAACCTCTTGTAATTAGAAAAGGAAAATATGGAGAGTTTACTGCTTGTTCTAATTATCCTGAATGTAAATATATTAAAAAGGAAGAAAAAAAGGAAGTAGTCGTAGCAAAATGTCCTAACTGTGATGGAATGTTAGTTGAGAGAAAAACTAAAAAAGGAAAGATATTTTATGGATGTAATAACTTTCCAAAATGTAAAACAGCTTTTTGGGATAAACCACTTGATGAAAGGTGCCCAAAGTGCGAGAGTATTTTACTTACTAAAAATGATGAAATTATTTGTTCAAATTGTGACTTTAAAAAATAAAAGAACCTATTTTTTAATAGATTCTTTTTGTTTTTATTGATCACTATTTTGAGAATTAGTTGTTGCTTGATTTTTTAAGTTTTGCACATATTTGTTATATTCATTTTTTAACTCTTTGTCTTCAAATTTTAACCCTGCATCTTTTCTAATATGATCTAATGCCTCATAATATAAAGCTGGGTCTTTTTCAAGTTTTTCTTTGATTAGAGATTCTATTACATCATTTCTAACATCATCTAAGGCTGGTTTTTCTTTTTCATCAACTTTATAAATAATGTGATATCCATAAGTTGTTTTTACAGGACTAGTAGTGTATTTACCTTTTTTTAGATCAAATGCTGCTGCATCAAATTCTTCTACCATATCACCAGTAGAAATCCATCCTAAATCTCCACCATTTTTAGCATTTGATGAGTCATCAGAATATTTTTTAGCAAGTTTTGCAAAATCTTCACCATCTTTTAGTTTTTTAATAATATTTTCAGCTTCTTTTTTAGCTTCTTTTTCAGCTTTTTCTTTTTGTTCTGTTGTCATGTCGTCAGTAGTATCTGGTGCAATTAAAATGTGACTTACTTTAATATCTCCGAAAACTTCATCTTTATAATATTTTTTAATTTCACTATCTTTTAAATTATCTTCTACATATTCATTAACTGCAACGTTTCTTCTGTAAGATAAAGTTATGTAATTTTTAGCAGCGCTTTCATTTTCAAAACCATAATATGAAAGTAATTCTTTAAAAGTTACTTTACTTTCTTTAGCAGATGATTTTAGTTCATCAATTTGGTCATTTACATATTCTTTTTCTGCATCAGTTTCTTCATATTTAGCACTTAGAATTTCTGTATCTAATAAATCTACAAATTCTTGAGCACCATATTTTGCTTTTAATTTTGAATATAAATTATCTGCTGAAATTCCACCTTTATCTAAAGATGCTACTAATTCTTCGCCATTTTTAAGAGTAGGAACAGCGCAACCTACTACAGCAGTCATTATTACTGCAAGTACAAAAAATTTTTTAAACTTTTTCATTATTTCCTCCTTTAAATTGTACACATCTATCATAACAAAAATATTAAAACTTGACAATAATTAGGTAGATATATTCACAAAATTTGTACTTTTCCCATAAAATAATCTAGAACAAGAAAAAAGGAGGAATAATTATGAATTATGTTTCATCATCTGCAATTGTATTAGTTTTATTTATCTTACTAATCATTATATTAGGTGCTTGGGTTTAAGGAGGTGTAATTTATGAATAATCAAACTTGTTGTGAAGAGACTGTAACTCAAGTTCAAAATTGCGGTCAAAGATCTTCAGGCTTAATAATAGCAGTAGTGTTATACATATTACTAGCAATAATTTTAAGTTCGTTTAGAGCATGCTAAAAATAAAAGGTTTTTCCTTTTATTTTTTTTTTTGCTTGTAAATAATTCCTTTTTATTATATACTTATATTATAATATGAAAGGAGTAAAGTATGGAAAATTTAAAACCAAAAAAAAGTAAGGGGTTAATCGTTTTGGTAATAATTCTTTCAATTCTATTTATAGCATCTTTAGGATATATTTATTATAGTTATAATAAAGAACATCAAATATTAAAAGAAAAGGCTGAAATAAATACAGAATTAAAGGAAGCAAATAAAGAAATAGAGGATTTGAAAGATACTAGTACAGGTACAGAAAGTCAAAATATTGAAGAAAATAACTATCTACCAATGAATAAATGGGAAACAGATGATGCAAAAGTTTATGCGATTGGAAGTTGTACGATGGCCTTTAGTGATTCTAAAAATATGTATATAGTTAAAGATGATAGTTGTGTTTTTAGTAGTTTTGCTAATACTGAAGATAGAAGTTTTAAAAATGGTATAGCAGAAAAAAAGACATCTGTTTCTTCTTGTGAAGAAAATGGCCCAGTTACCACTACATGGATTAAGCTTAACATCAAGGAAGAAGATATAAGTAAAGTAAAAATATATAACTCTATAACTACTTCAGATGCAACAGAGGATATTTATTTTATTATGAAAGATGGAACAGTAAGGGTATTTATTTCTAGTGGTGAAGATGATAATAATCTAGATGGAACACAAATTTTAAAAGATTATAAAGTAAAAGATTTGGAAGAAAAATGTATGAAAGATTCTGAATATTCTGGATGTGATAAACCTATACATAAACTTACATTACAAGATGGAACAAAAAAAGATGTTACTATGAAACTTAATTAAAAATGTATGTAAAATCTAAGTAAAAAAACTTAGATTTTATTTTGTTTTAAAACGGTCTATTTTATAATAAAAAAGGTGATAAAATGAATGATTTAGTAATAAATAAAATAAAAAAAGATACTAATATTAGTGAAAAACAAATAAAAAATACATTGAAACTACTCGAAGATGGTAATACTATTCCTTTTATTGCTAGATATCGTAAAGAAGCAACAAATGGATTAGATGAAGTTCAAATAAAAGAAATAGAAAAAGTTTATTCTTATGAAGTTAATCTTCTTAAAAGAAAAGAAGATGTTATAAGACTTATTGCGGAAAAAGATCTTTTAACTGATGAATTAAAGATGAAGATAATGAACTGTGAAAAACTTATTGAAGTGGAAGATTTATATAGACCATTTAAAGAGAAGAAAAAGACAAAGGCAACAGAAGCTTTAGCCAATGGACTTGAACCACTAGCTAAGATAATTTTAAGTTTTCCTAATAAAAATCCTTTAGAAATTGCTAAGACATTTTCTTGTAAAATAGATGATAATGATAAAAAATTAGAGGGTGCTTTATTTATAATTGCCGAATATATTTCCGATAATGCTTATTTTAGAAAGTATATCCGTAATTTTATTTATAATAATGGAATAATTAAATCAAAAGAAAAGAAAGATAGTGAAGATTTAGAAAAAGTATATGAAATGTATTATTCATATGAAGAAGAAGTAAAGCGGATAAAACCACACCGAATTCTGGCACTTAATAGGGGAGAAAAAGAAAAGATTTTATCTGTTACTATTGATTTTGATAAAGAAAAAATAACTCAGTTTTTGAAAAGTAAAGTAATAAAGAATGAAAAATCTCCATGTTCTAGTTTTGTTATGTTAGCGATTGAAGATAGTTTAAAAAGATTAATTATACCATCTGAGATAAGAGAAGTACGAAATATGCTTACAGATAAAGCGAGTGAAGTATCAATTGAAAACTTTTCTAGTAATTTAAAGAATTTACTTCTTTCACCTCCAATTAAAGAAATAACAGTTTTAGGATTTGACCCTGCTTTTAGAACAGGATGTAAACTTGCAGTTCTTGATAAAACAGGAAAAGTTTTAGATATAAGTGTAATATATCCTCATGAACCACAAAATGAAAAGGAAAAGAGTAAAAAACATTTAAAAGATTTAATAGATAAATATAAAATAGATGTAATTGCAATAGGAAATGGAACAGCCTCAAGGGAGAGTGAAGCATTAGTTTCAGAAGTTATAAAGGGAACAAATACTAAATATATAATTGTAAATGAAGCAGGTGCTTCAGTTTATTCTGCATCAGATTTAGCTAAGGTTGAGTTTCCTAATTTAAATGTTTCTGAAAGAAGTGCTATAAGTATTGGAAGAAGACTTCAAGACCCACTTTCTGAACTTGTAAAAATAGATCCTAAATCAATAGGAGTAGGATTATATCAACATGATGTAAAACAAAAGGAACTTACAGAGGCTTTAGATTTTACTGTTGAAAGTGTTGTAAATAGTGTTGGAGTAAATATAAATACAGCGTCAAAAAGTATTTTAAAATATATTTCTGGTCTTACTTCAAAAACAATTGATAAACTGATTGCTATAAGAGATGAAAAAGGAAAGTTTTTATCAAGAAAAGAAATTAAACAAAGGGCTAAATTAACTGATAAAGTTTATGAACAGTCTATAGGTTTTTTAAGAATAAATGATGGAGATAATCCACTTGATAAAACAAGTATTCACCCAGAAAGTTATGATAAAACATTGAAACTTTTAGAATTTTTAAATTTAAAAGTTACTGATTTAGGTAGTGAAAAATTAAAGATAGAACTTAATAAGATAAATAAAGAAGAAACTTCTAAAAATCTTGATATAGATATGTTTACATTAGAAGATATAATTAAAAATTTAGAAAAACCATTAAATGATCCACGTGATGAACTTGTTAAACCTACTTTAAAAAGTGATATTTTGACAATTGATAATTTAAAAGAAGGTATGATTTTGGAGGGTACTGTTCGTAATGTTGTAGATTTTGGAGCCTTTGTAGATATTGGTCTTAAAAATGATGGGCTTATTCATATTTCTAATATGAGTAATAGTTATATTAAACATCCTTCTGATGTTCTTTCGGTAGGAGATATTATAAAATGTAAGGTACTTGAGATAAATAAAGATAAAAATAAAGTTGCTCTTACTTTAAAAGATATCTAATAAATTAACAAAATATAAAAATTTTGCATATACTTTATTAGGTGATTGTCATGTCTTTAGAAAGTTTTAAAAAGTTTGTCAGTAATAAACCTGTTTTAGCGGATTATGTTAAATCTGGTAAAATGACTTGGCAAAGTTTTTATGATTTGTATGACTTATATGGAGAAAACAGTAGTGTTTGGGAAAAATATTTGACAAAAGAAGCTGCGGGAGTAGTAACTTTAAAAGATATGTTTGGTATGATTAAAAATATTGATATGACGGAAGTTCAAAAATCAATTACATCACTACAAAAAGGAATAGGGTATATTGAAGATCTAGTAAAAACAAAAGAAAAAAATATTCCTGTTAGGAAGTCAAGTTATGAAGCTAGACCTTTATACCGTTATTTTGATGACTAGTGCAGTTATCTTTACAGTATAAAATAAAATCAAATCCAAACTATCTTAGATTTTTAAGAGAAAATTCTAATTGGTATAAATATTTAAATAGAAATGTTAGTTATTTTGGAGAATTTGAAAGAGAAATGAAAGTAAGATATAAACTTACTCCTAAAGATAAATTAGATAAGTTTTCCGAAAATATGGATAAGGTATCACAAATAATTGATATATTTTCATAAATATATCTTTTATTTTTTTTTAAAGTTTGTTATAATTTATTATAGGTGATTTTGTATGAATAATAAAGGGTTTGCGGTAACAACTATGGTTTATGCATCAATTATACTTCTTTCTCTTGTTATGTTTACTGTTTTAGGCATAGTTAGAAATGAATATAATAATCAAAAAAATTTTGTTGATGATGTAAATAATAATCTTACAGAATGCCTTGGAAGAGGTGGGTGTTAATGAATAAAAAAGGTTTTACGTTAATTGAATTAATTGCGGTAGTTGTTATAATGGCAATTATTGCTCTTATTGCAACTCCAAATATTATAAATATGCTTGATAAGGGTAAAAAAACTGATTATCTAGCAGATGCAAGAGAATTTATAACACAAGCAACATATATGTATAAACAGGATAAATATCGTACTGATCCTGAAATATTTCAAAGCGGTAAGATATTTCTTAAAGATATTCAAGGTATTAGAGATTATGATGACCCTTATGGATATAAGTATGATACAGACTATAGCTTTGTTAAATTTGAAAGTGCAAGCGGAACTGGTCTTCAGGAAAGAAAAGTTACTATTAGATTAAAATCATGTGATGAAACTAAGAGTAATTGCTTTGAAATATATGATGTTGATAAAAATGATTTATCTGTTAGTAGCATAAAAGAGACAAATAAATAAATTTAATTAACACAAAATATTACAAAAATCTATTTACAAATAATTTATAAAATGATATATTTATTATAGGAAAATAAGGAGGAAACAATTTATGAATAAGGTATCAAAAAATAAAAAAGGTTTTACTTTGATTGAATTGTTAGCGGTTATTGTTATATTGGCGATTTTAGTTATGGTTGCTATTCCTGCAGTAACTAGATATTTAAATGCAGCACGTCAAGGAACATTTGCAGATAACGCAAAGTCTGCTATTGGTGCTGTTAGAAATGATGTTATTATGAATGGGTTTGGTTCTACAGTTACAGAGGCGGATATTTCTGGTAATACTATGACGTATGGTCAAGATGCTATAAATAATTTACTTGAAAAGAAACTTACTACTAGTCCTTTTGGAGGAGCATATAAAGTAGTTTCTATTCAAGTTATTCAAAATCCTGGATCTGAGGATAAAGAAGCTTCATATGTTTATCAAATGTGTTTAATTGATAATGGTGGACATGGTTTTAAATATACAAAAGAAAATGAAATTACAGATAAAAAAGTTTCGTTAAGTGGTATGAGTGATTGCAATTAAGATACTAAAAAGTATCTTTTTTTATTTGGATAGATATTTTTTATAACCAATAAAAAAAATTCATAATAAAATATAATAGGTGATGGATATGCTATCTTTTATTATGAATTATTGGATTACAATACTTTTCTCTTTAGTAGTAGCAATTGTTACATTTTTATATCGAAAACTTCTTAAATATTTAAAAAATATTGACATATTAGAAAAGCAAGCATGTTTAGTGTTAAAACTAATAATTTTAAAAAAGTATGAAGAAATAAATGAGAAAAACTTTATAACAGTTGCAGAGCAAGAAGAAATTCTAGAGATTTACAATATTTATAATGTTTTAGATTGCTCTAACACTGTTGATAAAATAATTGATAGGATAAATAGCATACCTTTAAAATAAGGAGGAATTATATGGATGTAATTGTAACAGATTTATTAATGAAACTTCTTTTGATAAGTGTTACATTTTCAGTATTTGAAATGGCTCTTGTTCAAAAGATTAAAACTCTTTCAATATTTAATAAAAAATGGCAAGTTTTTATTATTAATTTAGTTTCTTCTTTTGTATTTGGTACTTTATTTTCAATGTGGTTTTTCTCTCTTAGTTTTTATAATGGACTTTGGGTATCACTTTTTGGATTTATAGGAGCACCTTCTATTTATCAAGCTTTAAAAAAACAAAATATTATAAATTATACGCCAAAATCTGCGAGTTCAAGTATTACGATAAGTAAAAATAATGAAATTAAGAGGTCTTAACTTTTTTAATAAATAAACATCTTATAAAAATTATTAATATAATTATAGCTAGAGTACTGATAATATAAGGTGACTTTTCAATTAAAGGAACTGAATAAAAGTTTTTAAAATAATAAATGCTTGTAATAGGTATAATTAGAGAAAGTAGATAAGTTAATATATCTATTTTCTTTTTGCTTTTTATTTTAAATAATTCTTTTATATTATCTTTTATATAATAAAGAATAGATATAAACTGAGTAAAAAATGAAATTATTATTATGATTGCCGCAACATTTTCTATTCTTTCAATAAAACCAAAGGCTTGTACTTTTTTAAAAAGAGAGTAGACTGGATAGGTAAATAAATTAGCAAGATCTATTCCGTAAACTGCTATAATTATAAAAATAAATATTGCTAGTATAAGACATGAGGTTATATATGATACAATTATTTTTCTGGAAAAGTTTTTAACATCTTTAGTAATTTTTTTAAAGTTTAAAGTGTATATTAAAGGAAAAGTTGTAAATGACAAAAAGATATATGAACTTTTTAATATATTTTTAAGTGGTACATCTATATAAGGTTTTAAATTATCTAACTTTATATAGGGTACAAGGCAAATCCAAATTAAGACCATAATAATCATTGATAGAATAAATAAAATAAATATTGTCCTCGAAGTAGTTTCAATTTCTTTACTTAAAATAAAGGCAATTATAATAGAAAAAGTTATAGCTATTAAATAATAAGATGTTCTTGTAAGGAACTGACTAATTATAAAATCAAATAAAAGCCATGATCCTAGAAATAAAATAAATAATGCTAAGGCTATTAAAAATGCATTTAAAACATATCCAAAGCTTTTAAATTTATTTTTTAAAAATGATAATAGGCTTTCATTTTTAATATGTTTTCCAATGTAGATTATTGCTAAAACAGGAATAAATCCAATAATAAATGAAATTAAAATTGAAAGAAGAGAAGCATTTTTTGAAGTTGTTAAAATTAAGAAATTAGCAAGTCCAGGAAAAAGGGCAATTGAAATACCAACAGCACTTGTCATAACTTGTCCACTACTTATTTTACCATTCATATTATGCAGCTCCTTTTCTTATTTTTCCAAATCGGTACATTTTAGAGTCAATACTTATATTGAAATTTGCTATGTCATAAAGATTTTTATCTTTGTATTTATCATAATCTTTATAATAATTTTTATAAATCATATTACCAATTCCTAAAACATCTACATCTTCATCTTTACAGTAATTTATTAAACTTTTAATATATTTTTTTAATTCACCTTTTATTTCACTATTTAAAGAATTTCTGATTTTTGGATTTGTTGGATCTATTTTTTCATCTAATTCATTTAATTTAGTTTCAACTTTTATTTTTATATTTACATTAAGTTTGTTATTCTCTATTTTTACATCCATTTTAGATTTTGGATTTAAAAGTAATGCTCCGAAGGGTTTTCCATCGTGTTTTGGAGTTATTACGATATCATAGTATTTATTATTTATTGTATTATAAGCAATTGATTGTTCGTCATTTAAAGATTTTTTTATACTATTATTTTTTACGACTGCAAGATTTTCTATAGTTGTTTTACTTGATTTATTTTCAGACTGATTTTCGTTAAGTTTTATAAGTGGTACTACGGGATCTATTCCTTTTTGCAGGTAGTTACTTAAAAACTCTTCAAAAGTAATATCGTTTACAGAACCATTTCTTTTTGTAGCACCTTCTAAAGAACTTTTTAACTGTTCTGATGCAAAACTATTAGGTTTTTCATTTTGTGGTTCCAGTATTTTTCGCGCAGTATCCTCTTCACTTATTAAAATAAACCCAGAGGATCTAACTTCAGGAGAACGCATAAAATAATCAAAAGTATCACTTATTTTATTTTTTACAATATCTTTTCCTAAAACTGTTACTTCAAGATGACCAAAATATACATTTTTAGGATATTTTTCTGAGAAGTTTCTAATGGCTTTTGCAATTGTTTCACCTTCTGATTCGTAAATAATAGATTTTTCCTCCATTGAACCATTTTCAACTTGACCAGTGTCCATTACTTGGGCGGATAATTTAAACTTATCGTTATCATAATCTACTCCAATTGCTGAAATAATTGCTAAGTCTTCTAAATCCATATAACTACATCCTGAGAGTAAAAAAATAGTTGTAAACAATATAATTATTTTTTTCATAATCTGCTCCTTGTATAGTTTTTATTAGTTAAAATAGGCATTCTTTTGTTATCATTTTCAATTTTTTCTTTTACGATTACACCTTTTAAGAACTTTTTATTAAGAGGAATAAGTGGATACATATATGGTTTTCCAAATGATTTTAGATTTGATAAGTGAGCAATTAGTAAGAAAAGAGCGAAAAATATACCGATTATTCCAGCGAGAGTTGCAAAAATCATAAAAATAATTCGCCAAAGTCTTATAGCGTTTACCATACCAATATGAGAAAACATAAGTGAGCATATAGATGATAGGGCAATTACAATAACCATAATTGGAGATACTATTCCCGCAGCAACAGCAGCGTCTCCTAAAACGATAGCTCCTAAAATTGATATAGCGGTCCCTGATAAATGGGGCATTCTAATATCGCTTTCTCTTAATATTTCAAAAACTAAGGTAAGTCCAAGTGCTTCTACAATAGCAGGAAAGGGAACTCCCTCTCTTTGAGCTTCAAAATTGGTAAGCAGGGTAACTGGAATTGTTTCATGATTGTAAGTTGTAACAGCAATATAAAAAGCAGGGAGAAATATAGCAAAAGCAAAGGCAATGTATCTTATTATTCTTGTAAATGAAACGTTGATATGACTTTGATAATGGTCTTCGCTAGCATGAAATAAATCACTAAAGAATGTTGGTATAACAAGTAAGAAAGGAGAATTTTCTACCATTATACAAACTTTTCCATCTAATAAATATAAAGAGGCATTATCTGGTCTTTCAGTGGTTTCAATGGTTGGAAAAGCGCTGTGATCATCTTCTATTATTTCTTTGATATAAGTACTATCTAAGATACCATCAATATCAATTTTTTCTATTCTATTTTTTATATCATCTACTAAACTTTTTTTTGCAATATTATCCATATAGAAAATGGCTACTTTTGTTTTTGTCTGTTTTCCAACAGTTTGTTCTTCAATAACTAAATTATTTGTTTTTATTCTTTTTCTAATAAGACCAATATTTGTTTGATAGTTTTCAGTAAAAGCATCTTTAGGACCACTTATAGATTTTTCAGTTAAAGGTTCGCTTACACCACGTGATAAATCTTCTTTAGTTTCAATAGCAAATGGTGCTCCGTTTTCAAAAATAACTATTGTAAAGCCAGAGTTTATTTTAGTATATAAATCATTTTTATCTTTTACGTCTGTTAAAATGTTTTCGGGAATTACATTTTGTAGATGGTTATAGATGTTATCTCTAGTTATTTTTTTATCAAAATTAGTTAATTTTTTTAAAATGAAATCATTTATGTTATCACTTCTTGTAAGGGATGCATTGAATACTAAGAGAAGTTCCTTATTTTTAATTTTTATTTTTCTAAAAATAATATCAGGAGAGTTTTTAAAATCTTTTTTTATAGTTTCAATTTTTTTATCTATCATATTTTATCACACCTTTGTATTAGTCTTTACAAATAAGTAAAAAATAATACTTAAATGCTTGGAGAATAATTTTTTGTTTACTGATTTTATATTTAAATTTTTAATTAAGAACTTAGCCTAATTATTTAAAATTAAAACAATTTAGAATATGAAATTTTTTTTAAAAATTTTAATAAATTAAGGATTAAAATTATAAGTAAACCTTGAGTAAATATAAAAATAATTATTGACAAATTCTTAATAGAAGGGTGATAATATATATGTATATATAATATTATTAATAATAGGAGTGGTAAAATTGAAAAAAGTATTGATGATGATATTGTTCATAAGTTTTTCATTTATGTTCATAGGGAGCGTAAATGCACTTGAATATGGGAAGGTAACTTATAGCAACGGAGTTAATGTAAGGAAAGGAGCAGGAACAAATTATTCAAAACTAGGAACACTAAAATATAATGACGCAGTATATATATTGAATACAACACCAATAAAAAGCAGTGCAGGGTGTTCATCTGGATGGTACAAGATAAATTATAATGGGACATATGGATATATATGCAGAGTATATGCATCAACATCAGGAACAAATAATGCGATAATAACAAATACAACAGGAGCAAATATAAGAGCGAAAGCAACAAATAAATCAACAAAGATAGCAAGTGTAAGATATGGACAAGGAGTAACATTAGTAGCAAAAACAAAATATAAAGGAGCAGGATGCAGCGCAGGCTACTATAAAATAAAATATAAAGGTAATACAAGATATGTATGTAGTAGTTTAGTAAAGATAGCTCAGAGTAATTATGTAGTAAATAATTTAACAGGAGCAAATATAAGAACAAAAGCAACATCAACATCAAGTAAGGCAATAAAGCTTTCATATGTAAAGCCAGTAGTATTAGAATCGAAAGCAAAATATAGAGGGACAGGATGTAGCGCAGGCTGGTATAAAATAAACTTAAATGGGAAGACAAGATATGTATGTAGTACATATGTAACATCAACAAATAATGTAACATTTACAATATCAAGTGTAAATGTAAGAAATGGAATAGGAACAAATTATAAGATATATAAGAATTTACCAAAGAACAAAGCAGTAGTACTACTTTCAACAACAAAATATAGTGGAGCAGGATGCAGTGCAGGCTGGTATAGAATAAGCTTAGATGGAAAAACAAGATATATATGTAGTTCATATACAGAACTAGGGAAAGTAAGTAAGAGTACTACACCAGAAGTAAAACCAGAAAAATCTGAAGCAACAATAAGTTTTGATGTAGACAATGAAAAGTTTACAAAATATAATCAAGTATTAAAAGATAATTTAAAATTCAAAACAAGTGAAGCATATGGAGATGGAGGATTAACATATACAAATAATAAATTAAGTGGATTATTATTAAAGAATAATAAGATAACACTAAATACAGAAGATCAAACAAAATATAAGAACACACC
>CANRAF010000012.1 GCA_947628535.1 uncultured Bacilli bacterium
TGAAAGTAACATAGCCATAAATGACATAAATATTTTTTCATCATATCTCTCCTTTCATATTAATACATATATATAATATCACCCCCCCCCCAAGTATTGTCAAGCTGTTTCTATTTTTTAAAATATTTAATTTACATAAAAAAAGGAACCTAAGTTCCTATATTTTTTAAGCTAAATAATTTATTACTGAATAAATAACACCAGTTTTTGGTACATCATCTAAATTAGCTTTTTTATTTGCTTTTTCATTTGATGAACTACTATTGGTATTATTTTCAGTTGATGTTTGTGAATCGCTTTTTTCTCTAACTACATTACCATATTCATCCATTGTATATCCTTCAGGTATATATGCAGATAAATCAGGTACACTACCATCAGCAAGAGTATAATTTCCTCCTCCTAAACTAATAGTATTATAGTCATTTTCTCCACTTTCATAGAAAATACCTGCTCTTCCAACAAAATTACCATCTTCAATATTTAGTACAGCAGCTTTATCTTGAGTTCCAATACTAGTAATTAAAGAATTAGCATCGTTGTTACCTTCTGCTACTTTAAAATCACCATTAGAAATATACATATTTCCATGATTCATAATTACTGAAAAATCACTACCTTGTGTGAAAGTTGCAGCCATAATATCAGTAAATCCTGTAGCTTGATTGTTTAATCCCCAGGCATTAGAATGAGATGTTTTTATTTCTCCTCCAATTATATGAAGTTCACTAAGATTATCAATTCCTATTGCATAAGGAGGTTGATTTTTACTATCTCCACCTTTATTAACATCAACAATTCCATCTTCAAAATTCAAAATTCCTTCATTTCTAATAAGAGAAGCATAATAATTATCATTTGCTGTTGCATCATCACTATATGTTATTGTACCGTTTCTTGATTCACTATTATCTGTAATTGTTAATGTTGCATCTGGTTTAATCCAAATTGGTGAACAAGTTTTACAACTATTAGTAAGCTTATGACCATTTAAATCAATTACAACGTCATCTCCTGTTATTAGTTCAATATCGTATGCTACATCTTTTAATAGTTTAATGTTATATGTTCCATCTTCATCCTTTGTTATTTCACGATTAGCATCATTCCCAGCAGTATCAATACTTTGTCCATTAATAGATAAAGCATGTACATTCATAACACCAAAAAATGCTACACAACAAATAAAAGTAAATATTCCTAATCTTTTCATAACATATCTCCTTTCCTATAAAATACTATCTCATTATTAACAATTCATTGTCAAGTTATTTTAATGAAATTATAAAATTTTACAAAAAAAAGGAACCTAAGTTCCTTTATATTTATTAAGCTAAATAATTTATTACTGAATAAACAACACCTGTTTTTGGTACATCATCTAAATTAGCTTTTTTATTTACTTTTTCATTTGATGAACTACTATTTGTATTAGAAGTAGTTGGATCTTCAGCAGTTAAATCTTCTAATACTTCTTGATAAGAATTATCATTCCAACTTTCAGTTTTATCTGTTTCATCATAAATTGTTGTATCAGATGGATCAACTAATACAGTAACTGTTTGATCTACACCATTATTATCTCCATCCCAATCAAATTCAAGTACAAATGTTAACATACCACCATTTCTACCATCAGCCATTGCACCTTTAAGTCTATCAGCATTTACACCTAAATAAACATTGTTTTCACTATCAAATACATCATTATAATTAGCCCATTCTTGTGTTACATATTTACCTTGAGTTTCATCAAATACAGTTACTCTAACTTTAGCTTTTTCCTTTTTGCTATCATTTTTTACTTGAATACCAATCCAAGCTTTACCTTCTGGTCTTTCAATATCACCATTACCTAAAGTTTTTAAACTAAGTCCTTTATAAGTAATAGTAATATCCTTTCCTTGAGTAATATTAGGCTTTGTAATTGCTACCCCTCCATGAGTAGTATCAGTATTTGTTACATCGCTTACTGTACCAAGAGTTTCATCTGCAAATACTGCTGGCATACACATTACTCCTGAAAGTAACATAGCCATAAATGACATAAATAATTTTTTCATCATATCTCTCCTTTCATTTTATTATACATATATATTATCACCCCCCCCCCGGGTATTGTCAAGTTATTTTATTAAATTATTTTATATATTTTTTGACATAAAAAAAGTTAGTATTATACTAACTCTATAATTACCATTAAAGCATCGTCGCCTCTTCTTTCGTCAAGCTTTAATATTCTTGTATATCCACCATTACGATCTTTGTAACGAGGAGCAATTACATCAAATAATTTCTTAGTAGCTTCCTTATTATTCATTAAAAATGCAGCTGCTTTTCTACGAGAAACTAATGAACCATTTTTTCCATAAGTTACCATTTTTTCAAAACATCTTCTTAATTCTTTAGCTCTTGCTTCAGTTGTTTCTATCTTTTCATTTTTAATAAGATCAATAGTAAGATTAGCTAACATGCTTCTTCTATGTTTATTATCTACGCCTAACTTTCTCATAATAATACTCCTTTCGTTTAATCGTCTTCTCTTAAAGTAAGATCAAGTTCTTTTACTTTATCAAGAACTTCTTTAAGTGATTTCTTACCTAAATTTCTAATTTTCATTACTTCAGCATCTGATTTATTAACTAAATCTTGTAAAGTATGAATTCCCGCTCTTTTAAGGCAATTATATGCACGAACAGAGAAATCTAAATCTTCAATTGCTGTTTCAAGAGCTTTTTGTTTAGGATCTTCTTTCTTTTCAATCATCATTCCTGTAACATCTGCTATTTCATCAAGTTTTGTTACAAGTTCTAAATGTTCTATTAAAATTCTACTTGCAAGCGCAATAGCTTCTTCAGGTTTGATTGAACTATTTGTCCAAACTTCTATAATTAGTTTATCATAACTTTCATCTTGACCAACACGAGCATCTTGTACTTCATATGCAACTCTTTCAATTGGAGAATATAAAGAATCAATTGCAATAACACCAATCTTTTTATCTTCAAGAAGTTTTTTATTTTCTTCTGCACGAACATATCCTCTTCCTGAAGAAACTGTCATTTCCATATCAATTTTTCCGCCTTTAGCAAGTGTTGCAATAACTTGATCCTTATTTATAATTTCAACATCAGCATCACATACTATATCTCCTGCAGTGATTACCCCTTCTTTGTCACTTGATACTCTAATTACTTTATCTTCTTTACAATGTTTTTTGATTACGATACTTTTTAAATTAAGTACGATTGTTGTTACATCTTCAACAACACCTTCAATTGTTTGGAATTCATGTAAAACTCCATCAATTTTAACACTAGTGATAGCACTACCAGGAAGTGATGATAACATAACTCTTCTAAGAGCATTACCAATAGTGTACCCAAAACCTCTTTCAAGTGGTTCTAGTTCAAATTTTCCATAATTATTTTTTTCTACATAATCTGTAATTTTATAATTTGGTTTTTCAAATTGAATCATAGGTTCTCCTCCTTTTTACTAGTTACGTGGTCTCTTAGGTGGACGACATCCATTATGTGGAATTGGAGTCACATCAGTTATAGACATAACTTCAAGTCCAGCTACTTCTAATGATTTAATAGCAGTATCTCTACCAGGTCCAACACCCTTTACAACTACGTCTGCTTTACGCATACCCATATCGTATGCTTCTTTAGCAGTTTTTTCAGCAGCGATCCCTGCAGCATATGGAGTAGATTTTTTACTTCCTTTAAACCCAACTGCTCCAGGAGCTGCCCATGTAATTACATTTCCTTCTTTATCTGTAATAGATACAACTGTATTATTAAATGTTGCATGAATATGTACAACACCTTCAGGAACGTTCTTTTTAACTTTTCTTTTTCTTTGTTTATAAGCCATAGTTTAACCTCCTTAAACTCAAATTTTAATTATTTCTTCTTATTAGCAACAACTTTACCCTTACCTTTACGAGTATGAGCATTTCTGTTAGTTCTTTGTCCTCTGACAGGTAATCCTTTTCTATGACGAATTCCTCTATAAGAACCCATTTCCATCATATTTTTAATATTCATAGAAACTTCACGTCTTAAATCACCTTCAGTGACATATTTGTTTAATTCTTCACGAATTAACCCTAGTTCTTCATTAGTTAAATCTTTTGTTCTTTTATTTGGATCAATTTTAACATTTTCAACTATTTTTTCAGCAGTAGTTCTTCCAATTCCATAAATATAAGTTAAAGAAATAACTATTTTCTTATCATTTGGTATTTCGACACCTTTAATACGAGCCATATTTTTCCTCCTTACTAACCTTGTGTTTGTTTGTGTTTTGGATTATCACAAATCACCATTACTTTTCCTTTACGTTTAATTATCCTACATTTAGGACAAATTTTCTTTACAGATGCACTAACTTTCATTTTATCCCTCCTACTTTCTATAGGTTATACGCCCACGTGTTAAATCATATGGGGAAAGTTCGATCATTACTTTATCTCCTGGAGCAATACGAATATAATTCATTCTCATTTTTCCAGAAACGCGAGCTATAATAGTATGACCGTTTGATAATTCTACTTTGAAGTCTCCACCTGGAATAACTTCTAAAATTTTTCCTTCAACTTCGATTACATCACTTTTTGCCATTATGCATCACTCCCTGTTAATATTTTATATCCATCGTCAGTAACTGCTACTGTATGTTCAAAGTGTGCTGATGGACTATAATCTTCAGTTTCAATAGTCCAATTATCATCTAACATAACAATATTAGGACTACCTAAATTTAGCATTGGTTCTATTGCTAAAACCATACCTTTTTTTATCCTCGGACCTGTTCCTTTATCCCCAAAATTTGGAACATCTGGATCCTCATGAACATTTGTGCCTACTCCATGTCCTACAAGTTCTTTTACAACTCCAAGGCCATGTTCTAAAGCATAATTTTCTATTGCATAAGATATATCGCCTATTCTATTTCCTGGTTTAACTTCATTAAGTCCTTTAAATAAAGCTTCCTCAGTATGCTTAAGTAAATATTTTTTATCATCACTAATATTTCCTACTGCATAACTCCATGCACTATCACCATGATAACCTTTATAACAAGCTCCTATATCAATAGAAATGATGTCTCCATCTTTTAATTTATAGTTACTTGGAATTCCATGAACAACTTCTTCATTAACACTTGTACAAATGCTTTTTGGAAATCCATCATAACCCTTAAAAGAAGGAGTTGCATTTTTACTTTTTATAAACTCTTCTGCTAGTCTATCAAGTTCTAATGTAGTAATACCTGGTTTAATATATTTTTTAAGATATTGATGCGTTTCATATACAATATGACCTGCAATACTTAAAAGTTCTATTTCCCTATCACTTTTTATTGTAATCATTAATTCCTCACCATGGAAGATACTTTATCAAAAATATCTTTTGCATTAACTTCATTTATTCTAACTAAAAGTCCTTTTGAATCATAGTAATCAATAAGTGGAGAAGTTTTTGTTAGATATTCATCATATCTTTGATTAAATATTTCCTCTTTATCATCTTCTCTTACTATTAACTTTTCCTTACAATTATCACATAGTCCTTCTTCTTTAGGTAAAAGTGTTTTTTCTCTAGTAGAATAAGATGTCTTACATTTAGGACAAATTATTCTTGTAGTAACACGTTTTTTTAACTCTTCCCTGTCTACATCTAAATAAATTACCACTCCAAGTTCTTTACCCATATTTTGTAATAGTTCATCATACATAACAGCTTGAGTAACTGTTCTTGGAAAACCATCTAAAATATATGGAGTATCTCCTAATTTATTTAGCTTAGCCTCAAGGGATGCAAATACTGTATTATCATCAATAAGCTTACCAGTTTTCATCATTTCTCTTAAAGTTTCATCTTCCATAGCTCTTTCCCTTAAAATATCGCCTGTTGATAAAGCTACATATCCAAAGGAATCTACAAGCATCTTAGATAAAGTACCCTTACCGGCTGCAGGGGGAGCAATTAATATTAAATTTTTCATTATCTTCTTGCTCTCCTCTTTCTTGTAGCACCGGTATATCCCCTACTAAGTAAACTACTTTCAAGTTGTTTATAAGTTTCAATTGAAACTCCAACAACGATTAATAATCCTGTACCACCAATTGATACTGATGATGGAAGATCACTTAACATATTTATTAGTATAGGGAATGCTGCAATTATTGCTAAAAATACAGATCCTGCAGTTGTAAGTTTTATAAGTAACTTAGAAAAATAATCTTCAGTTGCTTTACCAGGTCTAATACCAGGAACATATCCACCATTATCTTTCAAATTTTTAGCCATTTGTTCAGGTTTCATTTGAACGAATGTATAGAAATAATCAAAGAAAATGATAAATATTATATAAAGTATAAGTCCTACTGGAGTTGTATAATCTATATATGAATTAACAAAGTTTGAAAATGATTCATTTTTAACAAACTGTGCAATTGTTACTGGAACTGCTAACAAACTCGAAGCAAATATTACTGGAATAACTCCTGCTGAGTTTATTTTTATTGGCATATAAGTTTGTTTACCTAAATTAGCAGTTGACTTATTTGCATATTGAATATTTATTCTTCGTGCAGCACCTTCAACAAAGATTACTCCAATTACTACTAAAATACATATTATAAGGAATAATAAGAATTTAGCACTACCAGCAATTAAAGCATTTGTACTACTAAAGTCTACTAATGTTTCAAAAGCTGTAATCATTGTTGTTGGAAGTGAAGCAACAATACCAGCCATAATTATTAATGACACACCATTACCAAATCCTTTTTGAGTAACTTGATCACCAAGCCAAAGCAAGAATGCAGTACCAGCAGTCATTATAAAGGCTACTTCTAAATAACCAACTGTTGTATAAGTATCTCCTAAGAATGCATAACTCATAGCATAACCTTGGAAAAAGGCAAATGCAATTCCTAGGTATCTAGTAATTTTATTAAGTTTTTGTTTCCCAGTATGTCCTTGCTTAGATAAATCTGAGAAATACGGAATAATATCCATTTGAAGTAATTGTACAACAATGGATGCTGTAATGTATGGTATAACTCCAAGAGCAAAAATTGAGAATCTCTTTAATGCTCCACCACCCATAACATTTAAAAGTTCCAAAAATCCAAGATTTCTTGTTATTTCTTGGGTACCAGGTATTTCAATACCAGTACCGATTATATATAAACTAAGAACTGCTATTGTAAAATATAATCTTTTTCGTAAATCTTTATTTTTCTTAGTGAATAGTTGTTTAAAAGTCTTAAACACCTTAAATCACCTCTGCTTTACTACCTGATTCTTCTATTTTTGCAAGTGCACTTTGAGTATATCTATGTGCTTTAATTGTAATTTTCTTTTCTAAAGTACCATTTCCTAAAACTTTTATTCCAGAATATTGTTTTTTAACAATTCCTAATTCTTTTAAAAGTTCTGGAGTAACAACATCTCCATCTTTGAATCTATTAAGATCTCCAACATTTACTACACCATATCTAGTTTTGAATTTTGCATTAGAAAAACCTCTTTTATGAATTCTTCTAAATAGTGGAGTTTGTCCACCTTCAAATACTGCTCTAATTGAAGCACCACTTCTAGATTTTTGACCATTTTCACCACGACCACTAGTTTTTCCAAGACCAGATCCAGGCCCACGTCCTACTCTTTTAGCTCTATGAGTAGATCCTTCATTTTTTGGTATATTATTAAGTTCCATTATCCTAAAATCTCCTCTTTAGTTTTTCCACGAGCTACGCAAACTTCATCAATTGTTTTAATTGATTTTAAAGCATTAATTGTAGCTCTAGCCATATTTATTTTACTTCTAGCTCCTAGTGATTTTGAAATAATATCGTGGTATCCAGCAATTTCAAGTACTGATCTTACAGCACTACCAGCAACAAGTCCAGTACCAGCACTAGCTGGTTTTATAATAACTTTTGTTGCCCCTTCATCATAGCGAACTTCATGTGCTATTGTTCTACCTTGGTCAATTGGTACTTTTATAATATTTTTATTAGCATCTTGTCTTGCTTTTTTAACAGCTTCTGAAATTTCATTAGCTTTACCTATACCTAAACCGACAAGACCTTTTTTATCTCCCACTAAAACTACAGCTTGAAATCTTCTTTGACGTCCACCTTTTGTTACTTTAACAACAGCTTTAGTATCTAAAACGATTTCATCATACATTTTAGTAGGGCGAGTATTTCTTTTCTTTTGCATAAATTTACCTCCTATTAAAATTCTAAACCATTTTCTCTTGCTGCATCAGCAAGTGCTTTAACACGTCCATGATATAAATAACCACCACGGTCAAATTTTACTTTACTAATTTTGCATTTTTTAGCTTCTTTAGCAATAGCTTCACCTACTTTGGCAGCCACTTCAGTGTTATTACCTTTCATATTCATAGAAGATGCACTAGCTAAAGTAACTCCATTTTCATCGTCAATAAGTTGAACATAAATATTCTTATTAGAACGATAAACATTAAGTCTAGGTATATCTTTAGTCCCTATGATTTGTTTTCTAACTCTTTCATGTCTAACTTTACGCATATCATTACGTGATTCTTTCTTTATCATAATTAACCTCCTACCTACTTAGCTTTTTTACCTTCCTTGCGTCTAACATATTCGCCAACATAACGAATACCTTTTCCTTTATAAGGTTCAGGTTTTCTTACTTTACGAATATTAGCTGCAAATTCTCCTACTTTTTCTTTACTAATACCAGAAACAGTAACTTGATTATTTCCTTTTGCTTCAAGTTTTAATCCTTCAGGAACTTCAAGTTCTACAGGATGAGAATACCCTGCATTTATAACTAAAGTATTTCCCTTTAAATTAAATCTATATCCTACCCCTATTATTTCAAGAGATTTAGAAAAGCCTTCAGAAACACCGATAATCATATTTCTTATATTAGCATTAGTAGTACCATGTATTTGTTTAGCAGGAATTGTGTCATTCTTTCTAGTTACAACAACTGTATTATCTTTTACCTCTACATCAACTTTTTTATCTATATTTAAAGTAAGTTCCCCTTTAGGGCCTTTAACTGATACTGCTCCAGAATCTACTGTTACAGTAACATTTTCAGGAATTGCTATTATTCTATTTCCAATTCTACTCATTTTAATCACCTATTACCAAATATAAGCCATTACTTCTCCTCCAAGACCATTTTTTCTAGCTTCTTTATCAGTCATAATACCTTTTGAAGTTGAAATAATTGCTATACCAAATCCATTAAGTACTTTAGGTACTTCATTAGATGCAGTATATACTCTAAGTCCTGGTTTAGAAATACGCTTAAGACCAGTAATTACCCTTTCTTTTTTATTTGTATATTTAAGTGTTAAAACTAATGTATTTTGAGGTTTATTTTCCTTTACTTTGTAATTTTCAATAAATCCCTCATTTTTTAATATTTTAGCAATTTCTTCTTTTACTCTTGATACAGGCATTGATACTTCTTTATTTTTATTAGCATTTGCATTACGAATTCTAGTAAGCATATCTGCAATTGGATCAGTTACCACCATAATAAATTCCTCCTTCTTTGCCTACCAACTTGATTTTTTAACTCCAGGAATTTGCCCACGACTTGCAAGTTCTCTAAAGCAAATTCTACAAATTCCATATTTTTTAAGTACACTGTGAGGTCTACCACATCTATTACAACGAGTATATTCACGTACTTTAAATTTTTGTTTTTTGTTAGCTTTCGCTATCATACTTTTCTTTGCCATAATATGCCTCCTTACTTTCTAAAAGGAATTCCTAGTTCCTTTAAAAGTTCATAAGCTTCTTCATTTGTTTTAGCAGTAGTAACAAGTACGATATCCATACCTCTTACTTTTACTACATCATCGAATTCGATTTCTGGGAAGATAAGTTGTTCTTTTATACCAATTGTATAATTACCTCTCCCATCAAATGCTTTTGGTGAAAGTCCTCTGAAATCTCTAACACGAGGAAGTGCAACAGCTATTAATTTATCTAAGAAGTTATACATAGCTTCACCTCTTAAAGTAACTTTACAACCCACACTTTGTCCTTCACGAAGTTTAAATCCCGCTATAGATTTACGAGCTTTTGTAACTACTGGTTTTTGTCCAGTAATAACCATTAAATCATTCATACAAGCTTCTAAAGCTTTAGAGTTATGAGATACATCTCCTGCTCCAATATTTATAACTATTTTTTCAAGCTTAGCAACTTGCATAACTGATTTATAACCATGTTTTTCTTTTAAACTAGGAACTATTTCCTTAACATATCTTTCTTTTAGGCGGTTCATAAATACCCTCCTTCCAATTAATCAAGTTTTTCGTGAGATTTACCCACTCTAACTTTTTTATTTGTTTTACTATCTACATTATGATAAATTCTTGTAGGTTTATTTGTTTTGCTATCTAAAATCATAACATTTGAAGCATCTATCTTTGCTTCTGTTTCAAAAATTCCACCAGTTTTACCAGAGTTATCAGGTTTTACATGTTTTTTAACTAAGTTAATTCCTTCAACGATAACTTTATTTTCGTTTTTAAATGTGTGAGTAATTTTTCCTTCTTTTCCTTTATCTTTACCAGCCATTACTCTTACTTTATCTCCAACTTTTAATTTCATAAAAATCCTCCTATAAAACTTCTTTAGCAAGAGATACTATTTTCATATATCCCTTATCACGAATTTCTCTAGCAACTGGTCCAAATACACGTGTACCAATTGGTGATTTATCATCTCTAATTATTACACATGCATTATCATCAAATTTTATGTAAGAACCATCATCTCTTCTTGTTCCACCAACTGTTCTTACTATTACTGCTTTAACGACTTTTCCTTTACCAACAGTACCATTAGGAGTAGCTTTCTTAACAGTACCAACTACAACATCACCAATATTTCCAAATTTTACTTTGCTTCCTCCGAGTACTCTAATAACAAGTAATTCACGAGCACCAGAATTGTCAGCGACTTTTAAACGGGATTCTTGTTGAACCATAACTAATACCTCCTTATAGTATTACGCTCTCTTCAACTACTTCAGCTAAATAGAATCTTTTAGTTTTAGAAAGTGGCCTAGTTTCCACTATTCTAACTCTATCTCCAACTTTAGCCTTGTTAGTTTCATCATGAGCAGTATATTTTTTACTATATTTAACTCTTTTACCATACTTTGGATGTTTCTTATAAGTTTCTACAAGCACAGTAATAGTTTTATCATTTTTATCGCTTACAACTTTTCCAATAAATTCTTTTTTTACTGTATCTTTCATATTACTCCTCCACCTTTTCAAGTTCACGTTCACGAATAATTGTTTTCATCTTAGCAACTTCTCTTCTAAGTTCTCTAAGTCTTACAGGTTTTTCTAAACTACCTGTTGCTTGTTGGAAACGTAAATTGAAAAGTTCTTCTTTATTTTCTTTTATCTTGTTATTTAACTCTTCAGTGGATAGTTTTCTAAATTCTTCCATTTTAAGCATTTTTAGCACCACCCTCATCATCTTTTTTCACAAATTTAGTTTTTATTGGTAATTTATGTGAAGCAAGTCTTAAAGCTTCTCTAGCAACTTCTTCTGAAACGCCAGCTATTTCAAACATTATTTTTCCTTCTTTAACAACTGCAACCCATTTATCAACAGCACCTTTACCAGATCCCATACGAACTTCAAGTGGTTTAGCAGTTTTAGGCATATGTGGGAAGATATTAATCCATACTTTTCCCCCACGTTTCATATAACGAGTCATAGCAATACGAGCAGCTTCGATTTGATTATTAGTAATCCAAGCACCTTCTTTAGCCATAAGTCCATAATCTCCAAAATGAAGTTCTCTATTTCCTTTAGCTTTTCCTTCGTATTTTAATCTATGAACTCTTCTAAATTTTGTTCTAGACGGTATTAACATAATTAATTACCTCCTTTTTCTTCTTGCTTAGAAGGTAAGATTTCTCCTTTATTAATCCATACTTTTATTCCAAGTTTACCATAAGTAGTAAGTGCTTCAGCAAACCCATAATCAATATCAGCACGAATTGTATGTAAAGGAACATTTCCTTCAGAATAGCCTTCACTTCTAGCCATTTCAACACCATTAAGTCTACCTGATACTAAAGTTTTAACTCCTTTAGCACCAGCTTTCATAGCGGCTCTAATAGCTTTCTTTTGAGCAGCTCTAAATGGTGCTCTAGCTTCTATTTGTTTTGCAATTGATTGTGCTACTAATTGAGCATTTAAATCAATATTTTTAACATCCATTATTGAAACTTGTATATTTTCATCAACAAGTTTTGAAAGTTCATCTTTTAATACTTTAATTTCTTCTCCACCACGTCCAATTATGATACCTGGTTTTGAAGTGTGAATAATTACTTCACTTTTCTTATTTGTTCTTTCTATTTCTATTTTAGAAACACCAGCATCTTTTAGTTTATTTTCTAAATATTTACGAATTTTAATATCATTATTTAAATATTTAGCAAAATCTTTTTTAGGAGCCATCCATTTAGATTCCCAATCTTTATTAATTCCTATTCTAAGTCCAGTTGGACTAACTTTTTGTCCCATAAATAACCTCCTAAACTCTTTCTTCTACCACAACTGTCACATGTGATCTTCTATGATAATTTTTATCTATAGAACCACGTGATCCTGGTACTCTTCTTTTTAAAGTTGAAGCTTGATCAACTACTGCTGTTTTTATATATAATTTATCTTTATCAAGACCGCTATTATTAACAGCATTAGCAATAACTGAATCAACTAATTTTTTCATTATTCTTGCTGGTTTACTATTATAATTAGTTAAAATATTTAAAGCTGTATTAACATCTTTTCCACGAATTAAATCCACCATAAGGCGAAGTTTAATTGGACTAATTCTCACATCTCTTAGAGTAGCTTTTACATCCATTTTCTAAAATCCTCCTCTTGTTATTTTTTCTTTTTATCAGCGCCATGTCCACCAAATGTACGAGTAAGTGCAAACTCACCTAATTTATGTCCTACCATATCTTCAGTTACATAAACAGGTATAAATTTATTACCATTATGAACTGCAAAAGTATGGCCTACAAATTCAGGAAAAATTGTTGAACGGCGTGACCAAGTTTTAATTACTTCTTTTTTTCCACTTTCATTTAAAGCGTTAACCTTAGTTAATAATCTGTCAAAAACATAAGGTCCTTTTTTAATACTTCTAGCCATATTATCAATCCTTTCCTATTATTTTTTACTCTTTCTTCTACGTACGATAAGTTTATCTGACGATTTTTTCTTTCTAGTTTTATAACCAAGAGCTGGTTTACCCCATGGAGTCATTGGTCCACTTCTACCTACTGGAGCTTTACCTTCACCACCACCATGTGGATGGTCGTTAGGGTTCATAACAGATCCACGAACAGTAGGTCTTATTCCCATATGTCTTTTTCTTCCAGCTTTTCCTATTTTAACTAATGAATAATCTTCATTTCCAACTTCACCAATTGTTGCAAGACAAGTTCCAAGAACTTTTCTAACTTCTCCTGATGTAAGTCTAACAAGTACATATTTTCCTTCTTTACCAAGAATTTGAGCAGAAGCTCCTGCAGATCTTGCAAGTTCTCCTCCTTTTCCAGGTTGAAGTTCTATGTTATGTACCATTGTTCCTTCTGGAATATTTTTAAGTGGAAGGGCATTCCCAACTTTAATATCCACTTTTTCTCCAGATATAATCTTCATCCCAACTTTTAATCCTTTAGGTGCTAGGACATATCTTTTTTCACCATCAACATAATGAATTAAAGCTATATTAGCACTTCTATTTGGATCGTATTCAATAGTAGCAACAGTTCCTACTATATCAAATTTATTTCTTTTGAAATCAATAACACGATATTTTCTTTTTTCTCCTCCACCTTGATGTCTTACAGTAATTCTTCCTTGGCTATTTCTTCCAGCTTTTTTACTCTTAGATGTAACAAGACTTTTTTCTGGTTTACTTGTAGTAATTTCTTCATAGCTAAGTTTTGTCATTCCACGAAGACCATTAGTGGTAGGCTTAATATTTTTTATAGCCATAATTACCTCCCTATCCTAAATCAATTGTTTGCCCTGGAGCTAATTTAACAATTGCTTTCTTCTTACGATTAGTAAGTCCAGTATAACGACCTACTCTTCTTTTTTTAGGATGAACATTTATTGTTCTGATTTCTAAAACCTTTACATTAAAGATTTTTTCTATAGCTAACTTAATTTCTGTTTTGTTAGCTTTAGGATCAACATAGAATGAGTAAACATTTTCTTGCCCCATATATGCTGATTTTTCAGTAACTACTGGCGCCTTAATAATTTCTAAATATTTAGTATTCATTATTTAAGCACCTCCTTTATATTTTCAAGTGCTGCTTCTTCTATTAATAATTTTTTAGCACTTACGATATCAAGTACACTAACTTCTGTTGCAAGAGCAATCATAATATTTTTTAAATTACGAGAAGCAAGTATTACATTTTCATCATATTCTTTAACAATAACTAAAGTTTTGTCATTTTCAAGTCCTAAGTTTTGAAGTAATTTAACCATTTCTTTAGTTTTTGGAGTAGTAAGTTTTAATTTTTCAACTACTACAATGTTTTTTTCTTTTGCTTTATAAGCATAAGCTGATTTTAAAGCAAGTTTTCTTTCTTTTCTATTTTGTTTTTTACTATAATCTCTAGGAACTGGCCCAAAAGCGATTCCGCCTCCAACCCATTGTACTGCTCTAATTGAACCTTGACGAGCATTTCCTGTTCCTTTTTGTCTCCATGGTTTTCTACCACCACCACTAACTTCTGATCTAGTTTTAGCTTTATGAGTTCCTTG
Source organism: uncultured Bacilli bacterium (assembly GCA_947628535.1). GTDB lineage: Bacteria > Bacillota_I > Bacilli_A > RF39 > UBA660 > UMGS1449. The sequence goes on from CANRAF010000012.1 coordinate 14,879, forward strand.
TCTTAAAGATGCATTCCCTAAAACAATAGCATCTTTTAAAGCAACGTCATTAGGTTCTATTCCAAAAATATTTTTATCTAAGTTAACATCTTTTACTTTTTTACCGTTAAGGTCTATAAGATCAAATTTCATTTAAATGCCTCCTTATGCTTCTTCTTTAGAAGGTGTTTCTGAATCTTTATCATTAGTTTGAGGTTCTTCTTCTTTTTGTTCAGATTCAGGTTCTACTTCTTTTTCTGTAGGGATTTCTACTTCTTCGTTATTTGAAGGAGCATCTACTTTTTCTTCTGCTTCATCTTCATAAGTTATAAAGTCAAAAGCATCGTTTTTATTATCAGTCTTAACAGCAGATTTAATTATTACTAATCCTTTTTTAGGTCCAGGAATGCTTCCCTTTACTAAAATACAATTGTTTTCTGTGTCAACTTTGATAATTTCCAAATTTTGAATAGTAACTTGTTCAGCACCCATATGCCCTGGAAGTGCTTTACCAGGTAAACCCTCATTGGTCTCATTGTACCAAGAGATCCTACCCCTCTGTGATATTTTGAACCATGAGACATTGGTCCACGATGTTGATTATTTTTCTTGATTACACCTTGGTAACCTTTTCCTTTGCTGATTCCAGTAACATCAACCATTTCACCAGCTTCAAATAAGTCAGCTTTTACTTCTTGTCCTAAAGTATAGCTACTTATATCTACTCCACGAATTTCTTTTAAGAAGCGCTTAGGAGCAGTTTTTGCAGCTTTAGTATGCCCCATTTTAGGTTTATTGCTTACTTTTTCTCTTACAGTATCAAATCCTAATTGAACAGCTTCATAACCATCATTTTCTATAGTTTTTATTTGAGTAACAACATTAGGTTCTACAGAAACAACAGTTACAGGTACTAGCTTCCCATTAGTTCCAAAAACTTGAGTCATACCAGCTTTTCTACCTAAGATTCCTTTCATTTTCTTTCTCCTTTTCTTTTTTTCTTATTAATTTTGTTTAATTTGGATATCAACACCACTAGGTAAATCTAGACGTTGTAACACATCCATAATTTCTTTACTAGGATTTTTAATATCAATTAATCTTTTATGAGTACGCATTTCATATTGCTCACGAGAATCTTTATCTTTATGCACAGCTCTTAAAATTGTAATTTTTTCAATTTCTGTTGGAAGTGGCACAGGTCCACTAACTTCTCCACCAGCTCTTTTAACTGTTTCAACAATTTTAGAAGCAGCATTATCAAGAATTCTATGATCGTAAGACTTAAGTTTAATACGAACTTTAGTACTTGCCATAATCCTTCCTCCCTTCGCCTATATCTAGTATAGACTTGCTCCGTACAAAAACCCGAAAACACTAACAACCACGCCTGGTGTATCGGCAACCTTGCACATCACAGCAGTCATAACGAAACAAGTTTATCACAATATTATATTAAAATCAATAGTTTTTTAGCACTTTTTTAAAGTTTTTTTGCTAACAAAAAAAGACAGGTTTCTCCGTCTTTAAACTACACTAAAACTTTTCCAAACTCTAATTTAAGTTTGTCCGCAATGGTAACTATAAATTCACTATTAGTAGGTTTAGCTTTATCTATATCAATACTATGACCAAATATATCTTCCATTAAATCCCAACTACCTCTATTCCAACTCACTTCTATAGCATGTCTAATTGCTCTTTCAACTCTTGATACTGTTGTATCATATTTATTAGCAACTTCTGGATATAACTCTTTAGTTATTCCACCAACTATTTCTGGCCTATCATAAACAATCATTATTGATTCACGAATATATTGATATCCTTTAATATGAGAAGGAACACCAAGTTCATGTAAAATATTAGTAATTGAAACTTGTAAGTTATGCTTATATAGATTAATAGATTTATTTCCTTGTTCCACTAAATCTGTTACTTCAAGAATTCTTTTTTCAAGTTCTGGTAGATCAAAAGGTTTTAATAAATAATAATCAACTCCATACTCTGATACTTTTCTTATCATTTCTTGACTGTTATATGAAGTTAAAACTATTACTTTCTTATCAAGATCTTCTTTTTCCATACTTTTTAAAACTCCGACTCCATCTAAATTAGGCATAACTAAATCTAATATTATTAAATCATACTCATCTTGCTTATTTTTTATAATTTCTAAACCATCTTTACCATTGTTTGCAGTATAAACTACTTCTATTCCTGCGTGATTACTACTAAAATACTCTTCAATCATTTTAACTAACTCCACATTATCGTCAATTAAAACTACTCTAATTTTTTCCACTGTAATCTCCTTTCTTACTACCACGCAAATTCATTTTACTACAAAAAAAGAATAAGTTCTAGAGTTTTTTTTGGCATATTTTGTCGAATATATTAGTGTTTCTCTATTACTTATTCATAATTAGTTTTTAAAACGTTTATTTTTTAAACTTATCCATATAGATTTAAGTTACTAAAACGTAACACATTTGCATAAAAACTGCGTATTAATTTATAATTTCAAGTCCTGGTTGATTATGATTTTCTAAATATTTAAGAGTAGCTCCTCCACCAGTAGAAGCAAAAGTTATATCTTTTGTATAATTTAAAAGATTAGCACATCCTACTATGTCTCCTCCTCCTAAAATAACAGTATCAACATTATCTTTTAAATACTTTAATATTTGATTAGTACCATATCTAAATCTTTCATTTTCATAATATCCCAAAGGACCATTCCAAAATACTGTTTTTGTATTTTTTAAAATTGATTGAAAAAGTTTAATAGTTTCATCTCCAATATCAAGTCCTATGAAGTTTTTAGGGATCATATCAACATCTTGAAGAACAACATCAGGTTTATCAGTAAGATCAAATGTACCATAAATATCAGTTGGTAAAATAATTCTATCTCCATAATGTTTAATTAAATCTTTACAATAATCAAGATATTTTTCTTCATACATAGAATTACCAACTTTATATCCTTTAGCCTCTAAAAAAGTAAAAGCCATAGCTCCTCCAATTAAAATATAATCAGCTTGTTTAATAAGAGATTTAATTATACCTATTTTATCTGATATTTTAGAGCCTCCCATTATTACAACAAATGGTCTTTTTGGATTATCTAATCTATTTAAATTTTCAAGTTCATGCATTATTAAAAATCCTACTGCACTTTCTAAATACATTGGTATTCCATAATTTGATGCATGGCTTCTATGAATTGTTCCAAACGCATCATTAACATAAAGATCTGCAAGTTTAGCCCATGATTTACTTAATTTTTTATCACAAGAAGATTCTTTATTTTTATTTAAATCTTCATATCTAATATTTTGAATTAATATACCCTTTCCATATTCAAGATTTTTAACTGCCTTTTTAAGTTTTGAGCCGCTAGTAGCATCAACAAATTCTATTTTTTTAGGTAAAAGCCTATTAAGTTCATCGTACACAATCCTCATATCATATTTTTCTTTATCCTCTTCTGTTTTAATTCTTCCCAAATGAGACATTATAATAACTCTAGCATTATGATCTAAAATATATTCAATTGTTTTTAAACTAGCTTTTATTTTAGTATTATCAATTATCTTACCATCCTTAATACTTACATTTAAATCACATCTTAAAATAACTGTTTTGTTTTTTAAATTTAATTCTTCAATAGTTTTCATATTATTCCTCCTTTATTATATAATACATTTTTTTATTTTATTTATCAATATTAGATGCTCGACTTATAACACTTTTTCCATATTTTAGATTTATTTCATCTATTACTTTCTCTATTTTTTCATCACCTTTATCTTCTTCAAACAAAGAAGTTTGATAGGATTTTACTTCTTTTAAATCATCAAGCCTAAGACCTATTAATCTAATTGGTTCATTATGATAAAACTCCTTTAAAATTTCTTTAGCATTTTTAAATATTTCACTATAACTATTAACAGGATTTTTAAGTTTCTTTTGATGAGAATATCTCTTGAATTCATTATCTTTTAAAATCACACATATAACTTTAGCATACTTATTTTCTTTTCTTATTCTCTTAGCAACCATTTCTGAAAGAACAGATAATCTTTTTACAAGTTCATTTGTAGATGTAATATCCTCTCCTAAAGTAATTTCATGACTGATTCCTTTTACAATATGTTTTGTAGAATCTATCTCTTCAAAATCAATACCATTTGCTATTTCAATTAAATGTTTAGCACTATTTTTAAAAATCTTACTTAATTTATATTCATCTTGATGAGCTAAATCTTCTACTTTTTTAATTCCAATAAATTTTAATTTTTCAGCAGTTTGTCTTCCTATTCCAAACAAATCCTCTACAGGAAGAGGAAATAATTTACTTTCTATTTCGTTTTGATAAAGGGTATGAATTTTATTAGGTTTAGAAAAATCTGATGCCATTTTTGCACATAATTTATTATTTGCAATACCAATATTAACTGTAAAACCTAAAATATCATATATTTCTTTTTGGATTTTTTTAGCAAAGGCTATTTCATCACCATATAAACTTTTAACCCTTCCATAATCTAAATAACATTCATCAATCGAAGCAACTTCAATATCAGGAGAATATTTAGATAAAAGTGAAAATAATTCTTTACTTTTTTTAGAGTAATACTCTCTATTAGAGGGAAAAACTTTAAGATTAGGACATTTCTTTTTAGCACTATAAATAGTTTCAGCAGTTACAACACCTTTGCGTTTCGCAGGAGTGCTTTTTGCTAAAACAATACCTGCTCTTCTTTTTTCATCTCCTCCAATTATTGCTTCGATATTTCTAATATCTTCTTTATATCCATGTTCTAATAAATAAAGAGCTGTCCAAGAAAGAAAAGCATTATTAACATCTATATGCATAATTATTCTATCCATACTATCACCCTTTATTTAATTATATCAAAAAAATAAAAAAGCGTACATATGTACACTTAAATTTCCATTAAATCTTTTTCTTTTTCTTTAGTAATTTCTTCTACTTTTTTATTATAATTATTAACTATTTCTTGGAGTTCATCAACAATTAATCTCTCTTCATCTTCAGGAAGTTCATCTTTTTTAATATTATCAATAATTTCTTTTCTAATATTCCTAATAGAAATTCTTCCATCTTCAGAATATTCTTTAATTTGTTTTACAAGTTCTTTTCTTCTCTCTTCTGTAAGTGGTGGAATTGTTATAAATATAGATTCTCCATTATTATTTGGAGTTACTCCAAGGTTTGCCTCATATATTGCTTTTTCTATAGCCCCAAGTAAGCTTTTATCGAATGGTTTTACATTTATTTGTCTTGCTTCAGGAACAAAAATTGTTGCAACTTGTTTAAGAGGAGTTGCAGTACCATAATAATCTACAAAAACATCATCTAACATACTTGGATTTGCCCTTCCTGCACGAACACTTGTAAAACGTTCTTCAACAGAAGAAATTGCCTTATCCATTTTTTCCTTTGCCAAATTTAAATATTCATTATTCACATTAATCTCTCCTTTAGTTAATTATACTATAATTTTATGTTTTTTTAAAGAGAAAGAATTTTTTATACTTAATTTATTTTACAAAAACTATTATCCTAAAAAGTTAATAACCCAAAAACCTAAATAAAGAAAAATTATTATAAATGAAAACAGGCTATACGAAAATAAATTTTTTGGATTTTTTCTATTATTCGAAACAAGACAAAATATTGTAAAAATAAGTCCTAAAACAATAATTGGTATCGTATCTTTATCAGAAAAATTATAAATTGAATAGCCTGATACAAATATATCACCTATTGCTAAAACTAATAAATTAAAGAAATTACTTCCTATAATATTAGAAAGTGCTAAATCATAACTTTTTATATTAATTAAAGTATAAAAAGTAACAACTTCAGGAAGCGAAGTAGTAATTCCTAAAAATATCGCCCCTAAAAAACTACTAGAAAAAGAAGGGTATATACGAGATAAGTTATTAACAATTATTGTTAAAACAATACTAGACATTACCATAAAAACAGCCGTTACAATAAGTTTAAGAGCAGTATGATTATTACTGCTATCATTTATATTAACAGAAGCATCCTCAAACTTTGGAATGCTTTTTAAATAATAAATATAAGTAATTAAAATAACTAAACTTGGAATACCTATATTAAATAAACTAAAATTAATTATTTTACTAACAAAAAAATATATAACTATATAATTTAAAATAAGTATTAAAAAAACTAAATTATGTCCTTTTGAAGTACAAGAAAAAATCATTTTTTTGATAAATATTACATCAAAAAAACATATCATAAAAATATTAAATAAATTACTACCTAGAATATCTCCCATAGCAAGAGTTGGATTACCTACAAAAATAGCACTAAAACAAGTAACAAATTCTGGAAGTGATGTAACACCTGCGAGAACAATACCACCAATTAATGCTTTAGAAACATTACTAGTTTTACTTAAAACATCTGCATAATAAGAAAGTTTTATACTAAGAAAAACTGTTAAGAAAGCAAAAACTAAAAAAAATATTTCGTTCACGTTAATCACCTATAAAATTATACTTAACGAAAAACAAAATATTAATGACATTTTTTTACTATTTATTTAACTCTTCTTCAATTCTAATTAATTCATTATATTTACAAATTCTATCCATTCTTGATAAAGAACCTGTTTTTATTTGTCCCAAATCAAGACCAACAGCAAAATGTGTTATAAACGTATCATCAGTCTCTCCACTTCTATGAGATATTATTGTTTTATACCCTTTCTTTTTAGCAAAGTTTATAGTATCAATCATTTCACTTACAGTACCTATTTGATTAGCCTTAAGTAAAATGGCATTACCTGCACCCATTAAAGATGCTTTTTCTAAATATTTAATATTAGTAACAAAAAGATCATCTCCAACAAGTTGAACTTTATCCCCCAATCTCTCAGTAATAAGTTTAAATCCTTCAAAATCACCTTCATAAACAGGGTCTTCAATAGACACAATTGGATATTTATTGATTAAATCTTCATAATAAGATATAAGTTCCTCTAAATTATACTCTTTAGAATCAATAGTATATATTCCATCTTTATATATTTCAGAAGCTGCAACATCTAAAGCTAAATCAACATCTTTAGATGGTTTATATCCTGCATTTTCTATCGCCTCGCATATTAAATCAAGAGCCTCGTAATTATCTTTTAGGGATGGTGCGAATCCTCCTTCATCTCCAACTCCTGTGTGATACCCTTTTTCTTTTAATAATTTTTGTAAAAAATGAAAAACTTCACTACCTATCCTTATTCTTTCCTTTACTGAATCAGCCTTTGGAATAATCATAAATTCTTGAAAATCTAAATTATTATCAGCATGAGCTCCACCATTTAAAATGTTCATCATGCATAAAGGAAGACTTTTTCCTTTTCCTAAATATTTATAAAGAGGTACCCCTATAGATTTAGCACTTGCTTTAAGGCATGCTAAAGAAACTCCTAAAATAGCATTAGCACCTAACCTGCTTTTATTTTCAGTACCATCACATTCTATCATCAAATCATCAATACCTCTAAGATCTCCTACGTTTTTACCAATTAAAAGTGGTCTTAAAATATTATTAACATTGTTAACTGCTTTTAAAACTCCTTTACCCAAATATCTCTTATCACCATCACGAAGTTCAAGAGCTTCATTAGATCCAGTAGATGCCCCACTTGGAACACTAGCTCTTCCAACTACACCATCTTCTAAATAAACATCTACTTCAATAGTTGGATTACCTCTTGAATCTAAAATTTCTCTTGCTTTAATATCTTCTATCATAAATATTTTTCACCTCTAGTTTAATTATATAATAAAAAAACCTCTATTGGAAATTTTTTGTTGATTTTTTAACAAAAAAAAGATATTATATATATAGAAAAGATAAACAAGGAGGGATATTTTGTGAAAATTGTAAAACTAAGTGCTGAACAATTTGATAATTTCTCATCTAATCATCCTCTCCATACATACTATCAAACATCAAGCTATGGCAACCTAATGAAAATTGATGGATTCGAACCACACTACTACGGATTTATAAATGATCAAAATATTTTAATAGGTGCAAGTCTTATCTTAATTCAAAAACTTTTTTTAGGATATAAATATGCCTATGCTCCAAGAGGATTTTTAATAGATTATGACAACAAAGATTTAATTATTGATGTAACGAATAAAATGAAAAAGTTTTTAGCAAAAAATAGCATTATATTTTTAAAAATAGATCCACCTGTCGTAAATAATAAACGTGATAAAAATGGTAATATTGTAAAAAGTCCTTATACAAATGACCTTATACCATTTCTTACTAAAATAGGTTATGAATACTTTGGTGATAATAAATTTTTTGGAACGTTGAAACCAAGATGGAATGCAATTTTAAAAGTAACAGGTTCTTCTGAAACACTTTTTGAAAATTTTGATCCTAGTGTTAAAAATAAAATAAGAAAAGCACAGTCAAGAGGAGTAGAAGTTCTCCAAGGAAATCACAACGACGTAGAAACCTTTTATAAGTTTGTCGCAAAAAAACATTATAGAAAGTTAAACTATTATAAAAACTTTGCTGATTGTTTTGGAGATAATTTCGAACTTTACTTTGCCAAATTAAACACAGAAAAATATTTAAATAATATAAAACAAATATATGAACAAGAACTTCAAAAAAATGAAATCATTAATCAAGATATAAGAGAAGCAGGTTTAAGAAATAACATAAGTAATAAACTTACTAATTCTAAAATAACCTCTGATAAAGTACTAGCAATATATAAAAAAGAATTAGAAACTGCATCATCTCTTTTCACTAAAAAACCTGAGGGCATTATTATAAGTGCCTGTGCTGTAATGATAGAAAAACATGGTGTAGAGTTAATTATAGAAGGTCAAAATCCAACATATAGACTTTATTATCCAACATTTTTAGTGAAATGGGCTATAATCGAAAAATACTCAAAACTCGGAGCAGTATATTTTGATTTAAATGCCATAACAGGTTATTTTGGAAACAATAACAAGTTTAATGGACTAAATGAAATGAAATTAGGTTTTGATGCCGAAGTAACAGAATATATTGGAGAATTTGATTTAGTAATTAACAGAACTATTTATACAATTCATAAAAAAACAAAACTTGGTAAAAAAGCTTTGAAAAAATCACACAACGCTTCTAAAAAAATAAAAACAAAGAGTTAGTTAATATACTAACTCTTTTTAATGCAATCAAAAAGATAGACATACATCTATCTTATTTTATTAAACTAGCAAAATATTTAGCACATCTTACCATTTGATGAGAATAACCCATTTCATTATCATACCAAGCAACTACTTTTACTAACTTTTTGCCATCTACCTCTAAAATATCTGTTAAAAGAAGATCAACTACTCCCCCATGACTATCCCCGATAACATCGCTTGAAACAATTGGATCATAAGTTGCATCAAGAACTTCTGATCTAGAATTAATAAAAGTATTATTAATCATTGGAATAGTAACGTCTTTTCCAAGTTCAAGTACTAAATCAACAACTGAACCATCACTTACAGGTACTCGCATTGCTGAACCTTTAAGTTTTCCATCAAGTTCTGGTATTACAAGTCCAATCGCTTTAGCAGCTCCAGTAGATGATGGAATTATATTAATAGCTGCTGCCCTGCCACGTCTTGCTTCTATTCCTTTTTTATGAGATACATCAAGAACAACTTGATCATTAGTATAAGCATGTATTGTTGTCATAAAACCTCTTTTAATTTCAAAATTATCATTAATTACTTTCAAAACAGGCGCTAGACAATTAGTAGTACAGCTAGCAGCACTAATTATTTCTTCCTCACCTGTTAATATTTCTTCATTAACACCATAAACTATAGTCTTAACATTACCTTTAGATGGAGCAGAAATAATAACCCTTTTAGCACCTGCCATAATATGTTTTCTCGCATCTTCTTCCTTAGTAAACTTACCACTACATTCAAAAACCATATCTATATCAAGTTTCTTCCATGGGAGTTTTTCTGGATCAGTTTCTGCTAAAACTAAAATACTTCTCTTACCTATAATTAAATGATTTTCATCAAATCTTATTTCATCTTTTCGATAATTACCTTGACTTGAATCATACTTGAGTAAATGAGCAAGTTGTTTAGCATCTGTTAAATCATTTATTGCAACAACTTCAAAGTCATCACTTTCTTCCATTATTCTAAAAACAAGTCTTCCTATTCTTCCAAATCCATTTATTGCAACTTTCATAAATTATCCTCCTATTCAAAATAACTTGAACCAATAAATTCTCTTAAAATTGAATCATTTGGAATTTGATCAGTAGGTATACCTACAAACATATTAAGAAAATTCAAAAGTCTTGTAACTTCTTCATAATATGGTGAACTATTATCAATTCCAAAAAGAAGCGGTTCAGCATAAAGTTTTAATACCCCAATTTCATATATAAGAGATGAATTATAAACATAATCAACATCACCTTGATATGGGAAAATATATTTATCTTCTCCCTCTCTAACCTTTTGCCATCTCATTATAGTCTCTTCTGCACTATAACCACGAGTTCTATTATCTCTAATCATTCTTCTAAGAAGTCTAACATCACTATTTGAAATCATATTATGATAATCAATATTTAAATCTGTCAAAGGTGAGATATAAACTTTATATTTTTTATCTTTTGCAACACTCTTTGTAAGTTCTTCATTAACAGCATGAAGTCCTTCCACTATTAGTATATCATCTTTTTCAAGTTTTATTTTATTTCCTAAGTATTCCCCTTTTCCTTTAAAGAAATTAAATGTTGGAATACTTACTTCTTCTCCATTAATAATTCTATTTAGATGATCATTGAAAAGATCAATATTAACAGCATCAATTGTTTCAAAATCATAATCTCCATTTGGAAGTTTTGGAGTATCTTCTCTATTGACAAAATAATCATCAATAGAAATAGGTTTAGGATTCATTCCAAAACTTTTAAGAAACATTGAAAGTTTTTTTGAAGTAGTTGTCTTTCCACTTGAAGAAGGTCCTGCTATAAGAACTACTTTTACTGTATCCTTTCTATCATATATTTCTCTAGCAAGATTAAGCAAATCATTACTAGAAATAGTTTCAGTAAGTTTAATAATATCAGAAATATTACCATTAGCAACTGCTAAATTAAGATCAACACTGTTAAAAATACCTAATTTTTTTGATAATTTATAATTTTGATTAAATGCTTCTATTATCTTTTCTCTATTAACATATTCTGGTATTCTCCCATCTACTAGAGATGGAAATTGCAATATAAATGATCCACTATCTAACATATATAAATCAAAATCTTTGAAAACTCCTGTAGAAAGGGGCATTTCAGAAAAGTAATAATCATACATATCTCCAATTTTATATAATGTTATATAATGATTAGTATCATAAATAAAAGTATCTGCTTTTGCATCATCTAAAACACTTAAGAAATATTCACGTGCTTCTTTTTTATTAACTAAGCATTTAGTAATAGGCATATCACTTTCAATTACTTCACGCATTTTATTTTTTAAATCATTTATTCTGCTATGATTAAGTTTTAAATTAGTTCTAACTTTTATAGCTTTATCTATAGAATGACATGCTTTTATATGGTATCCATATCCAAAAAGTTCTTTAAATGCATATACAAGTACAAATAAAAGTCCTTTTTGATAAATTTTATTACCCTCAGGATCCATAACTGTTATAAATTTAATAGTACAATCCTTCATAACTTTTTTATCAAGTGGAAAAATCTCATTATCAATAAAAGCTACTAAAACAGGAAATTTACCAGTATAAACTTTATCTACAATTTCCTTTAAAGTTATACCTTCATCAAAAATATGTTTTTCGTCATTTATTCTTACATTTATTTTTTCCATATTACACACCCTCTCAATTCTATATTATTATTTTATCATAAAATGTAAAAATTTGATACGAATATTATTTATTTTTTTTACTAAATTATTAATAGGTGATAAAAATGAATCTAATTCCAACAGTAATAGAAAAAGAAATAAATGGTGAGAGAAGTTATGATATTTATTCAAGACTTTTAAAAGATAGAATAATAATTTTAAACGGAGAAATAAATGATACAACTGCCAATATAGTAGTAGCAGAACTTCTTTATTTAGATTCTGAATCAAATGAAGACATAAGTCTTTACATAAATTCTCCTGGAGGTTCAATAACTGCGGGAATGGCTATATATGACACAATGAGATTTATCAAAAGCAAAGTATCTACTATCTGTATAGGTATGGCCGCATCAATGGCAGCATTCCTTTTATCAAGTGGTGAAAAAGGTATGAGACTTGCACTACCAAATTCTGAAGTTATGATTCATCAGCCTCTCGGAGGTGCACAAGGGCAGGCAACAGAAATAAAAATAGCAGCTGAAAGAATTTTAAACCTTAAAAGTAAATTAAATAAAATTTTAGCAAAAAATACTGAACAGCCTTTAGAAAAAATTGAAAATGATACTGAAAGAGATTACTTTCTCTCAGCTAAAGAAGCTAAAAATTATGGTCTAATCGACAAAATTATTGAAAATAAAAAATAATTTTTGTATAATGAAGTTGGTGATGCTATGAAAACCTGTGAACTTATATGTAATAGAGAAAGCGGAAAAGGTATAAAAGCAAATGTCATAGAGGAAGTTATTAAAAAATTAGATCAATATGGTTATAAAACTAACTTGTTTTTAACTGAAAAAAATGGCGATGCAAAAAGATATGTTAAAAATCTAGATTATAGAGATCTTGTTTTATCAATTGGTGGAGATGGAACATTTAATGAAATAGTAACTGGAAATTACCAGAGAAAAAACAAACTAGTTCTTTCCCATATTCCTGTTGGTACTACTAATGATATAGGCCATATGTTAGGACTAACTAAAAATATTATAAAAAATGTAGAAAGTATTTTAGAGGGAGAAATAAAACAAGTAGATTTAGGACTTGTTAACAACCAACCATTTGCTTATGTAGCAGGTTTTGGTAAATTTATAAACGTTCCCTACCAAACATCAAGAAAATTAAAAAAGAAGTTAGGCCATTTTGCTTATTTAATAAACGCTGTTAAAGAATTTTGGCAAACTACTAAATTATATGAACTTGAATATACAATAGATGGCACTACCTATCATGGCTATTATTCTTTAATTTTAATTTCCAATGCTAATAGAATTGCAGGTTTTAATAATATATACAAAAATGTTAAACTAGACGATGATAAGTTCGAAATAATGTTTTGTAACATCACCCGAAGGAAAGATTTAGTTAAAACTTTAATACTACTTGTCAAAACTGGCATAACAAACGTTCCTGGTATTTACTGTCATACAGCTAATGAAATCGAAATAACTTTTAACGAAAAGGTTAAGAATAACTGGACAGTGGATGGTGAAAAGTTAAAAGATAATAGAAAAAAATATAAGTTTACTATTAATAAAGATTTGAAAATGCTTCTTCCTAAAAAAAATATTCCAAAATTATTTAAAAATTAAAAGAGCAAATTTTGCTCTTTTTTTATTACTCTTTTCTAAGTTTTTCTGCAAGTTCACTTATTTTCTTAAATCTGTGACTAAGACCAGACTTTGTTATAGGTTTTTCAATTTCTGTACTTATAATCACACTTAATTCAGAAAGTGAAACTTCTGGGTACTTTTCTCTATAAACAATAGCATCTTTAAGTTTCTCATCAATTGCATCAAGCCCAATTTTTTCCTTTATCAAAGAAATATCTTCAAGCTGTTTTTCACTTGCATTAATTATCTTATCAACATTAGCTTGCTCACAGTTATTAAGTCTATTAGTCATATTTTTATGATCCCTATATATTCTTATATCTTCATAGTATAAAATTGCATTATTAGCACTTACTATCCTTAAGAAATCCCCTATTTTTTCAGCTTCTTTTACATATGTCATGTACCCTTTTTCTCTTGTAATAATTTTAGCATTTATATCAAAATAACTAAGAAGATCTTTTATATAAGATGCCTCTTCTTTAGTATCCACTAAAAACTCCATATGATATCTTGATTTTTTTGGATCATTAATACTCCCTTTAGCTAAAAACACTCCTCTTAAATAAGCTCTTTTTAAATCTTCTGTGTCCAAAAAATAATCATCAGGTACTTTTAAACTTTTACCATTTTCATCTCTTAACATTAAACTTTTTAAAATAATATCAAACTTATCCTCAATAAAAATATTATAGTAATTTTTTTTATTAAAATTATTACTTTTCCCTTGTTTAATAACTGGATTTATATCAAATATTTCTTTGAAAAGCGAAAATATTTTTCTAACAACCTTAGGATTTTCTGATAAAATTATTATTTCATCATTATCTATTTCAGCATTATTTCTAAGAAACCCTGAGAGCATACAAATATTTTCAAGTCTTGAATAACTATTAGAACATATCTCATTTTTTATTTCTGTAGTAAAAGACATATAATCACCTCATTAAATAGTTAAATATACAAGTCGCAAGTTTTAAATCATCATGTCTAATATAATTATTAGAAACTGTAAGTATGTCTTCTTCAATAAGTTCACATCCTATTTCTTTAAGTTTTTCCTTATCAACTTTAACCATCTTTTTATTTTCAGTTGAAATGTAATTGTCAAGTACTTCTCTTGGAAGTTTACTATTAGCAGCGAGTACTGCATCTATCTTTCTCTTACCTAAATAATGATTAATTATTTTTACATGATCACTAACTGTATAATTGTAAGTTTCATGTACTTGCCCAACTGCATTACATGTATATAAAATTTTAGCATTACTTTCATCAATTGCTTTTATAATTTCACTTGAAAGTAAATGAGGAATAATACTTGTATAAAGACTTCCTATACTTAAAATAATTAAATCCGCTGAAAGAATTTCATCTATAATCTCTTTATCTATATGAGGTTCTTCATCATAAAATAATTTTTTAAATTTTCTATCTTCCAAACCTATTTTCTCTTCCCCAGATATAATATCACCATCTGTAGTTTCTCCCATAAGAGTTAAGTAATCTTCACTAAGAGGAAGTATTTTATGTTTAACATTTAAAAAATCACTCATAACTTTTATACTTTCTTTAAGACTACCTGTTATATTATACATAGCAACCATTATTAAATTTCCCACAGGATGACCATCTAAATCTGTATATGTATCAAATCTATATTGTAAAAGTTCTTTTATTTTATCATCAGCATCTGATAAACTAACAATTACTTTTCTAATATCCCCCATTGCAGGCATAAAAAATTCTTCACGAAGTTTACCAGTTGAAGATCCATTATCTGAAACAGAAATAATTGCTGTAATGACAGTAGGGAACTTCTTAAGACCTTGAAGTAAAAAACTTATTCCTGTTCCTCCTCCAAAAACAACAACTCTTTTATTCATAATATCACCTATTATAATTATACTAAATAAAGAAAAAAAAAGAAAGAAAGACTATAATGAAAATATTACATATATTGTCAAAGTTCATTTCTTTCTTAATAAAATTATTTTTAAACTTTCATATTATTCACTTAAAATAGTTAATCTTGATGATCCTGCAATAGAGGCACATCCTAATAATGAACTACCACTACTAGATTGATAAGATGCAAATATTCCTGCTTTATT
>CANRAF010000013.1 GCA_947628535.1 uncultured Bacilli bacterium
CACACCATATTACTTTGCATATGTGTTAGAGGTACCAAATGCAAGTGAAAAGACAACAATAAAGACAAAAGGAATGAATCGTACAGGAGAAATAAAATGGACAGAATTTGATGAACAAGGAGGAGAAGGAAAGACACCAGGAGTAGTAGTATTAGTACCAGTAATAGAAGAAGACTGGAATAAAGAAAAGAGTTTAACAATAACAGTAGATATAGATGGAACAGAAAAGAAATATGAAGCAACAGAATATAAAATAGATTTAAGTGGATTAAAATTCCAAACACAATCACAAGCGACATTAACTGCGGATGAAAATGATATCTCAACAGAAGACAAAGCAACATTAGCAAAATGGGGATATACATCAACAGGAGAAAACAAACATTATAAATTAGAGAGTAGTGAAAATAACACATACAAATTAAGTGGAGAAGTAGAAAAACAAAAATTAAAGGAAAATACATTTAGTAGTAAAGAAGAAGAAGGATATTTCTTTGTATTTAATTTAAAGAAACCAGAAAATATGAGTGAAGTACCAGAAGGGGTAGAAGTAACAGTAAAAGGTGAGCAAACATTAACATATGGAAAGAAATATTTCAACGAAAAAGGAGTATTTACAGATTTATTCAAGTTAAAAGAAAATTGTAGTGGTAACTGCAAAATAACAATAACAGTAGACTGGGATGGAAACGGCAAACAATATACTAAATCTGAAGAAATAACAATAGATTATAGTGGATTAACATTTGAAAAACAATCAGTATTTACTGTGGATAGTTTAGAACAAAATGAAGCAAACAAAGTTGATGAAAATACTGGATGGTATAATGAGGACAAAGGATATTCTGTAACAGTAACAAAAGATGGCACTGATTCAAATAAATATAAAGTAAGTGGAATTCTTCCAATTCTCGAAGAAGATGATTGGCAAGATAAAGAAAAACTTTTTGATGATGGCGGTAGCTTACTTTATTACTTAGGATTAAAACTAGAATTATCAAATGAAGAAACAGATGATAATGATGTAACAAAAGATAAAATAAATGTTAAATTCTTCCATAACGATGAAGAAGATAGTAAATTAGTAAAAATAGGTAAGGATGATTTTGATAGTTCCAAAATACTTTATATTTTAAAAGCTTTAAAAGCAACTAATGAAGATGGGTCTGCCATTGCAGATAAAGATAAATGGTTTAAAATAACAGTAGATTTTGACGGAGATGAAAAGAATTATTCTCCATATACTGTAACTATTGATTATAGTTATTTAAAATTCCAAAATGCATCAGTTGAGGGAGTAGATTATGATGTAATTGATAAAGAAGACTTAAAAGAATCTTCATCTGAAAAAACTGATCTAGAAAGCTATGGATATAATTTTGAAACATCAAAAGGTGTATCTATAGAAACTAATAATGAACAACCAGATAGGGATCCATCAAAAGTTGGTATAAAAGGTAAAATTAAAGAGCAAACTTTAACTAAAGGTACATTTAAAGATGATACAGGATACTTTGTTCCAATTAAAATATCAGTTCCAATTGATGAAGATTGGTTTAAGGATTATCAAAATAAATGGACATTAACATTATATGATGAAAGTGGTCAGAAAAAGAAATATACACCAAATGAAAATGAATATAAACAAGGATGGGTATTAGTATTATTTAGAATAGATGATGCTAAACAAGATGATCAAGCAGTTTTAAAATATGAAATTGACTTTGATGGAGATGGAAAGGCTTTCTTACCATTTGAATATAGAATTTCTTATGAATCATTAGAATTTCAAACTGAAAATAAAGTTACATTTGAATATTTTGATGAAACAACTGGAACAATAAAACAAAAAGAAGAAATAGTTTACGAAGGTGAACCAGTTCCTGAATCAATTGCTCCAGAATTAGATGAATATAATTATCACAGCTTAGATTATTGGTATAAAGATTCAGAGAGTTCTGATAGCAAATTTAATTTTGATTCTGAAACTACTAAAAAAGGTGAGGATATTAAATTAAAGGCTCACTTTACAATAGATGTTGATGCTTTCTTAGAAGATGTTGTTAAAGATTTGGCAAGTAAAGATTCAGAAATTACAGATGATTATTCAGATATGTTTGAAATATCAAAAGATGACAATACTATTACTATTAAAGCATTAGATACTACTACTAAATTAAGTGAGATGAATAATACTTCAATTCCTGGAGCTATTGCATATATTCTTCAAAGAGGAGAAGTAAAAGATATAACTCTTGAAACAGAAAATAATAAAGTAGTGTTTACTAAAGATGGTGAAAATAATCAAGTTGAAACTGTAAGTTTAGATTCTGAGGGAACAACTTTAAAAGAAAAAATAAAATTGGGAGCAAAAAAGTTATTTCAAGAAGAGCTTGAAGATGAAGAAAATATGACACTTAGTAAAATGGCTTTAGATGATAAAACATTTAAATTAAAAATAGGAACACTTGATGATTCAGTTCAATTATCAGATGAAATGAAAACTGAATATACATTTAATTTTACTACAGATGTAGTATCAGTTACTGATGAAGTAGAATTAGCGGATGCACTGGCTAGACCTGATGTAAAACATATTAATATAGCAGATAGTTTTGATGTAGAAGATAAACAGGAAGTTACAACTGATGGATTAGTAATTAATTCTTCAGGTGAAGAAGATTATACTTTAACTGCTAGTCCTACAAGTGATATAGATACAATTTTTAATGTAACAGCAAGTAATGTTAATATTAAGAATTTAAAATTAAAAGGAAAAGCAAAAACTGCAATTACTGTTAATGAAGGTGCTTCTGTGACTTCTGAAAAAATTGATTTTACAGGTATTGCTCAAGATAAAGACAGCGGGGCAGGAGTAGAAGTTAAAAGTGGAGGTTCATTTACTGGTTCAAATTTAATCTATACTGATGAAAAATACATGAAACCTTTAGTTAAAGCTGAAGATAATGCAACTGTTAAGGTTACAAGAGAAGATGATTCACTAGCTCCAAAAACAACAGTTCAAAAAGTTACTAAATATGCTGGGGAATTTAATGATGTAAAAGTTTCTGATACATTAGAGGCAGATTCAGATTATAGTAATGTTAAGCATTATTTCTTAAGTGCAGATGTTGAAAATAGATGGATTCCAGTTACGTTCTCTAGTGATAGGACTATAACATTAGCACCACGCAGTTATACAATGTATTATGATAGAGAATCTGAAGATGAATATTTACCTGAACCGAGTGATGATATTCAATATTTTACTAAATATGATGATGGAATAGCTACATTTAAGGTTTCTGAGTGGGTTACTAATGGTGATGTTACTTATCAAAAAGGTAAAATTACAATTCCTAAAGTACCAACTAATTATACAGCTAAATATACTGTTTCATATAATGAAGGTAAAGTTGCTGAAGTAAAAAATGAACAAGAGTTGACAAATGCTTTAAGTGAATCCTCAGATCCTAAATCATATATTATTGTCAAAAATGAAATTGATCTTAATAGTGTTTTAAATATCAATCGTAAGGTTACATTAATTGGTACTGAGTCAGGAGCAAAAACAATAACAGGTTCTATTAAAGGACAAATAGTTATTGGTGCTGATGGAGTACTATTTGATGAGATTAAAATAGTTGGTAAAAAAATCAATGGTCAGAATAATAATCATGTAATTACTGTAAACAAACAAAATTTCAGATCCGATAAATCTGAATACGAAGTTGAAAGTGAGGATAGTAATTTTGATAGCATCATATATTATGGAAATGATGATCCAACTACAACATTATATTTTAATAGCTTTAATGCTGGTGTTAATACATCATATATTGATTTTTCAAAAACTGTTGATGGTGTAGGACAAGATGATGCTCAGGCAAAAGGTTCTACTATTGTTGGTAATATATTTAAAAATGAAAAAGAAGTAAAATCATTTATAAATATTTCTAAAATTAAACATAATACAACTTTAAACGTTAGTCAAAGTGAATTATATTTTAGTGATGATAAAGATACTACATATATAAATATTAAAGCTCATAATCCCGAAGAAGCAGCTGCTTTACAAATTGGCTCAATATTTTTAATGAATAAAGAGCGTGAAGGTAAGGCTATTATTGAAGTTGATAATAGCGATGGTGCTGATGCTTCAGGATTAACTATTAAGACTTATAAATCAACATATGATAAATTTTCGGTAATTTATACAGATATGAATGTATTAAGTGAAAAATCTGTTCAAATTGAATATCTTGATAAGTAATTTTATAAAAATTGTTAAATAAAAATAGAAAAAATAGCAAATAATAAAGATGTAGGATTAAAGACTACATCTTTTTTACTAATTAAGGAGGGTAGAAATGAAAAGAATATTATTTGCTTTTTTTCTTTTAACATTTTTATGTTTTCCAAGTACATCAAAAGCTTTAGCTACTAATTCTTCATTAGATAATCTTAAAGTATACTTCTTTTATGAAGAAAATTGCAAAGAATGTGATAAAGGAAAAACATGGCTTGATAATTATTTAAAAGATAATAATCGTGTTATAGCAGAATACATAAAAGTTAGTGATAATAAAGAGTTAAATTCTAAAATTAAAGATAAACTAAATATAAAAAAAGATGATGTTCCATTATTTGTTATAGGATCCAATTATTTTATTGGGTTTAATAATAGAGTCAAAAGCAATTTAACAGAAGCAATAAAATCTTATGAGAATTCAAGTAGCTATTGTGATGCTGTATTAAAAATACAAAATGATGAAGATATAAAAGATTGTACTGAAAAGAATAAAAATATTTACCATGAGAATATTAGTGCTATTGCAGTTATAATAATAATCTTGATAATTATAGGAATAATTGTATGTCTAATAAAATATGTTAAACCAATAAAAGAAATGAATGATAAAATGATGAAAAAATTAAAAAATACTAAAAAGAATACAGGTAAATAACTTATCTGTATTTTATTTTTAATTAGTAAAAAATGTGTAAAAATAACATTCTAATCTTTAAGCAAGTTTTTTTTCATGATATACTAAATGCAGGTGGTAATATGTTAGAAAACTTAAATGAAATGCAACAAAAAGCAGTTACTCATAAAGATGGACCTTTACTTATTCTAGCAGGAGCAGGTTCTGGAAAGACTAGAGTTCTTACTACGAGAATAGCTTATTTAATAAAAGAAGAAAATGTTAATCCTTCAAATATTTTAGCAATAACATTTACTAATAAAGCTGCAAGAGAGATGAAAGAAAGAATAGAGTCATTAGTAGGTAAAACAAATCTTTGGGCTTCTACCTTTCATTCCTTTGGTGTTAAACTATTAAGAGAAAACTATGATAAACTTGGATATAAAAGTAACTTTGTAATTATGGATAGTGATGATACTCTTACACTTGTTAAAAAAATTATAAAAGATTTAGGATATGATCCAAAAAGATTTAATCCATATATGATAAGAAATAAAATATCAAGTAATAAAAGTGAATTTGTTTCTCCCTCTGAATACAAAAAATTTGTTCATAGTGAAGACGATGACATAATATATAAAGTATATAAAAAATATGATGAAATTCTTTTTAAAAATAATTCTGTTGATTTTGATGATTTACTTATTTTACCAATTAAGCTATTTAAAACTTATCCTGATGTTTTAGATTATTATCAAGAAAAATATAAATATATAATGGTAGATGAATATCAAGATACAAATGAGGCACAATATCAAATAATTAAACTTTTAGCAGCTAAATATAGAAATATTGCTTGTGTTGGAGATAACGATCAAAGTATTTATGCTTTTAGAGGGGCAAATTATAAAAATATTTTAAATTTTGAAAAGGATTATAAAGATGCTACAGTTATAATGCTTGAACAAAATTATCGTTCTACAAAAACTATTTTAAAGGCTGCGAATAGTGTTATAAAGAATAATAATTTTAGAAAAGATAAAAAACTTTGGAGTGATAAAGAAGAGGGAGAAAAGATATCTTTTTATAAATCATTCGATGAAGTTGATGAAGTTTTCTATATTATAAGAAAAATAAAAGAATTAACTCATAAAGGAATTGATTTAAAAGATATAGCAATTTTATATAGAACTAATGCTCAGTCCAGAGTATTTGAACAAGAACTTTTAAAACAGAATATACCTTTTAGAATTATTGGAAGTTTCTACTTTTATTCAAGAAAAGAAATAAAAGATTTATTAGCATATTTAAGACTTGTTCATAATAGTGATGATGATATTAGTTTAATGAGATGTATTAATACTCCTAAAAGAGGAATTGGCTCTAAAACGATAAGTGAACTTGAAAAAAGTGCTACCTTTTATAACACTAGTATGTTTGAAGCTATTAAAGATGGTAAGGCTTTAGAATTTAAAAAGATTATTGAGGAGTTAAAAAAGGATTTAGAGGCATGCTCTCTTACAGAATTTATTGATAAAGTACTTGAAAAAAGTGGTATGAAAAAAGCTCTTAAAGATGAAAAAAGTTTAGAAGCTGATATTAGATTAGAAAATTTGGAAGAGTTTAAATCAGTTACTAAAAATTTTGAAGAGAGAGTAGGAGTTATTTCTTTAGACGAGTTCTTGCTTGAAATAAGTTTAGTTTCAGATGTTGAGGAGTATAAAGATGATCCAAATAGACTTACACTTATGACAGTTCATTCAGTTAAAGGACTTGAGTTTCCATATGTATTTATTGCAGGTATGGAAGAAGGAATATTTCCTCATAGAAATAGTTATTCAAGCGATGAACTTGAAGAAGAAAGAAGACTTATGTATGTTGCAATTACAAGAGCTATGAAAAAACTTTTTATAACATCTGCAAAAAAGAGAATGATTTATGGACAAGAAAGTCCATCAGTGCTTAGTAGATTTGTAAAAGAAATAGATTCTGATTTAATTGAGGCAGAAAATAAAGAAGATAAAAAGGTAGTTAAAAAAGAAAAAATGATATATGATGAAGATCAAGAATATAATTATGGTGATAAGGTTATGCATGATAGTTATGGTATTGGAGTTGTAATTGAGGTTACAAATACAATACTTACAGTTGCTTTTGATAAAAAAGTCGGTATAAAGAAAATTTTAAAAAATCATAAGAGTATAAGGAGAGTATAATATGAAAAAAACGTTAGTTGTTTTAGCGGCTGGAATGGGATCAAGATTTGGAGGATTAAAACAAATTGAACCAGTAGGACCAAATGGAGAATTTATAATTGATTATTCAATTTATGATGCTATTCGCTCAGGATTTGAAAAGGTAGTTTTTATAATTAAAGAAGAAAATAAGGAAATATTTGATAAAACTATTGTAAATAGAATTAAGAATCATATTGATATTTGTTATGCTTTTCAAAAAAATAGTGATATTCCTCAAGGTTTTAAAGAACCTATTAGAGAAAAACCACTTGGAACTGCTCATGCTCTTTATTGTGCTAGAAATTTAATTGATGGTAATTTTGCTATTATTAATGCAGATGATTTTTATGGATATGAGGCATTCCAAAAAATATCTCAATTTTTGGATAAAGATTTAGTAAGTAAACAAGAAAAATATGGATTGGTCGCTTATAAGGCAATTAATACAATTACTGATAGTGGCAGTGTTAAAAGGGGAATATGTGAAATTTCAAATGGTAAGCTTGTTAAATTAGATGAAAGCAAAATGGAGCTTTTAGATAATAAACTTTTTAAGACTTCATTTAAAACAGGAAAAATGGAAGAAATAGATAAAGATACTTTAGTTTCAATGAATTTATTAGGCTTTCCAAGAGAATTTTTAAATCATATTGAAGAAGAATTTACAACTTTTTTAAGAGAAAATAAAGATAATCTTGCAACTTCTGAATATTTGATGCCAGATGTTTTAACTAGTCAAATTGTAAAGGGAAAGGCAGAAGTTGAAATTATTGAAACAAAAGAAAAATGGTTTGGAATTACTTACCGTGAAGATAAAGAAAAAGTTGTTGCAGCAATTAAAGATATGGTAGATAAAGGTATTTATAAAAATAATTTATGGAGCTAATTATTTGATGTTTTTTGTAAAATAAATAAAAAATACAAAAAAAGTAAGGTGAAAGGAACATTTCTTGCTAATAGTAAAGTAGGAGGTGTTTTCTTATGGAAAAAACAAAAAATGAAATTATTCCAGCAACTTTTGATCCTGTATTTAAAGAAGTTTTTACTAGTCCTGATTGTCATAACTTCGTTTGTACTTTAATTAGTCTTTTAACTAAAATAGATTTAAACTTCCTTAAGAAACATTTAAAAGTTATTAATAGTAATCTTCCAAGAGAAAAGGTAAATGAAAAAGCATCAGAGACAGATGTGTTATTAAGTGTAGAGGGACACATAATAAATATAGAGATGAATAAAGATTATTATGAGGGATTATTTATAAAAAATGACCTATATCAACATAAGGTAATAAGTAGAGTATTAAAAAAGGGAGATACGTATATAGAGTTAAAGAGAGTAATACAGATAAATATAGATAACTTTAGTAGGTTTCAGAAAGAGATATCAGAGTTTAAGTTAATGGAAGTAGAGACAGGAGAGATAGAGAATGAGAGTTATATAAAATATCATATATCACTTTCAAAAATAAGAGAAAAGTATTATAATGGAGGAGAACTGAGTTACTTAGAGAAATTATTATTGATGATAGGAATGGATAAAAAAGAGGAACTAGAAGAAGTAAGTGAGGGAGATGAAGTAATGATGGAATTAAGGAAGAAAGTGGAGATATTGAGTGATGAGGAGGCGTTTGCGGATTTATATGATGTAGAAAGACAAGAGAGAATGATATACAATACGAAGATGAAGTATGCAGAAGACAAGGGACTAGAAAAAGGAATGGCAAAAGGAATGGAAAAAGGTATGAAAAAAGGCATGGCAAAAGGACTTAAAGAAGGATTAGAGAAAGGAAAAAAAGAAGGAAAAAAAGCTGGAATAATAGAAGGCAGTGAACTTACAAAGATAGATATTGCTAAAAATATGTTAGAAGAAAATATGGATATAAAACTAATTATGAAGTTAACTGGTCTTTCAAATGAAGAAATTAAAAAAATTTCTAATTAATTACAAGTTTTATTTACTTGTAATTTTTATTTTATTATAATAAAAGAAGGAGATTGATGTATAAATGGTTTGTGAATGTTTAGTTGAACTTGCTCATGTTTTTTTTGATAAAACTTTTACTTATCTTGTACCACTTGAATTAAGTGATAAAATAAAAGTTGGTATGAGAGTAGAAATACCTTTTGGCAAGCAAATTCTCGAAGGTTTTGTTATGAAAATATCAAATGAAATTCCTGATATTGAACTTAAAAGTGTTATCAGATTAGTGGATACTTATCCTGTTTTAAATGATGAACTTTTAAATTTAGGTAAATTTATTAAAAATAGTACACTTTCTTCTCTTATGTCATCATATCAAGTAATGCTTCCAAAAGCACTTAAAGCAAGAAAAAAAGTTATGATGAATATAAAAAAGGATAAATATATAAGAATTAATGAAGATATTGAAATTAAAGATTACAAATTAAATGAATCACAAACTAAAATAATTAATATATTAAAAAAAGATGAAGTAGTACCTAAGAAACTATTAAATATGATATCTCAAAGTAGTGTAAAAACACTTTTAAGTAAAGGCATTCTTTTAGAAGAAGAGCATGAAGTATATCGTTTAAATATAAAGGGTACTCAAAAAAAAGATTTTAAACTAACTGATGAACAAAGTAAAGTTTTTTCATCTATAGAAAAATCTTTAAATAAAAATCAAATTTTTCTTCTTCATGGAGTTACAGGTTCTGGAAAAACTAATATTTATATGAAAGTAATTGAAGAAGTAATAAAATCTAATAAAACTGCACTTTTTCTTGTGCCAGAAATATCACTTACTCCTCAAATTATAAATAGATTTACTTCATATTTTGATAAAATAGCAGTTTTACATAGTAAACTTTCTGATAGTGAGAAATACGATGAATGGCGAAAAATAAATGAAGGTAAAGTTAATATTGTAATTGGAGCGAGGAGTGCTGTTTTTGCACCTCTTAAAAATATTGGAGTAATAATAATCGATGAAGAACATTCTTCAAGCTATAAACAGGAGAATACTCCAAGATATAATGCAATTGATGTAGCTAAAGTAAGAAGTAAAACACATAATTGTCCACTTATTTTAGGTAGTGCAACTCCAACTATGGAAAGTTATACCAGAGCTTTAAATGGAGAGTATAAATTACTTACACTTGATAAAAGATATAATGAAATGACTCCTGAAATTGAAGTTATTGACATGAATAAAGAATTTAGAAAGGCAAATGATTACATGTCTAATACTTTAATTGATGCTATAAAAGAAGTTATTTTGAAGAAAGAACAAGTAATTCTTTTCTTAAATAAAAGGGGTTATTCTTCAGTTATAACATGTAAAAATTGTGGTAATACAGAAAAGTGTCCTAACTGTGATATTGCTCTTACTTATCATAAATCCTCTAATATGCTTAGATGTCATTACTGTGGCTATGCTACTAAAAAAGAGAATAGATGTAAAAATTGTCATGAAGAGCTGCAGGAATATGGAGTAGGTACAGAAAAAATAGAACAGATTTTAAATGATACTATTGAAAACGCTAAAGTTATAAGAATGGATGTTGATACAACTACTAGAAAAAATGCTCATGAAAAAATCATAAAAGCATTTCAAAATGAAGAATATAATATTTTGCTTGGAACTCAAATGATTGCTAAAGGGCTTGATTTTGATAACGTAACTTTAGTTGGAGTTATTAATGCTGATATAAGTTTAAATTTTCCTGATTTTAGAAGTAGTGAAGTAACATTTTCTCTTTTAAATCAAGTATCAGGAAGAGCTGGTAGAAAAAATAAAAAGGGAAGAGTACTTATTCAAACTTTTAATAAGAATCACTATGCCATAAAATATAGTAAAGATAACGATTATAAAAGCTTTTATAATGAAGAGATAAATATCAGAAGAAATCTTTTTTATCCACCTTTTTGCAATTTGTGTTTAATTAAAATAATATCTAAAAATTATGAAGATGCCAGTAAGATGAGTGTAAAAATAGGAAATTATTTAAAGGAAAATATTAAAAATGAAGTTATTCTCGGGCCTTCCACATCTAATATGTTTAAATTAAATAACGAATATCGCTTTCAAATAATTATAAAATATAAAGATATCAATAATATTAGAAGTCATCTTTTAAAACTTCAAAAACGTTTCTATAACGATAATAAAATAAGGTTAGAAATAGATTTTAATCCGATTAGACTTTAAAGCATCAAAAAAGATGCTTTTTTTAAGCACCATTTTCTTGGTTATTAACATCATTATTAATCATATTTACTAAATTATTAGTATAATTTGTATTACTGTTACTATTTGTATTTTCTTGCTGATTGTTATTTACATTTAACGAATTAAAGACGTTATCATCAAATAAATTACTATTTTGATTTTCGAAAATATTTTCATTTTGAGTATTTGGTGTTTCAAATATTTGATTAGTAGGAGTTTCCTCTTTGTTATTAGTGTTTGGAACATTTACAACATTTTCGTTATTTGAATTATTATTTTGAACTAATTCTGGAGCAGTATATACTTGATTATCGCTGGTATTGTCAAGACCAATATTTTGATCTACTATTTTTTCAGATATATCTTCGAATTCATCATAATCTACTAATCTAAATACTTCTTTTAAATCGGTAATACCTTCCATTGCTTTAATAAGACCATCTTGGAAAAGAGTTTTAACTCCTTTTTGATAAATTAAATGTCTAAGTTCCTCACGGTCAATATTTTTATTTATAGCATCTCTTATTTCATCATTTATTATTAAAACTTCTTGAAGGGCAATTCTTCCTGTGTAACCATTATGACAATTATCACATCTTCCAGCTTCATAGATAGTTTCAATATCAATATTTAAAGCACGTTTATAAAGAATTTTTTCAGTTTCATTAGCAGGTCTTTGTATTCTACAGTTAGGACATAGTCTTTTTGCTAATGTTTGAGAGATAATTCCTTTAAGTGATGATGATAAAAGATATCTTTCAACTCCCATATCAATAAGTCTTTCAATAGTAGTAAGGGAATTGTTTGTATGTAGTGTTGATAAAACTAAGTGTCCAGTAATAGATGCACGAACGGCAATTTTAGCAGTTTCACTATCACGAATTTCTCCGATTAATATAACATTTGGATCTTGTCTTAAGATTGAACGAAGAACAGCTGCAAAGTCAAGACCAATTTCTGAGTTAACTTGAACTTGGTTAAGGCCTTCAATACTCATTTCAACTGGGTCTTCAACAGTAATTATATTAGTTTCAGTTTTATTAAGTCTTTGAAGCATTGAGTAAACAGTAGTAGATTTACCAGAACCAGTAGCACCAGTTATTAAAATAATTCCATTTGGACTATTTAACATTTCCATAATAACTTTATAATTATCACCAGTAAATCCTAAAGTTTCTATTCCTTGAAGACTCATGGAATAATCAAGAATTCTGATAACTATTTTTTCTCCAAAACTTGTAGGAAGAGCAGAAACACGAAGGTCTAAATCTTTACCTTCAATGACACTTTTTATAGCCCCATCTTGAGGAAGTCTTGATTCAGTAATATTCATACCAGCGAGTAGTTTTACTCTTGTTGTAAGGTTTCTTTTATATTTATTATCAATGATAGCATAATCTCTAAGTTCCCCATCAATTCTAATTCTAATTTTTAAATATTTTTCTGCGGGATCAAAATGAATATCACTTGCATTTCTAATTACGGAATCAATAATTATATCGTTAACAATGTCTACGATTGGAGTTGTAGTAAAATTAAATTCACGCATCATAAAACATTCCACCCTTTATTCTTTTATTAATTTTGTAAAATATTCTAGGTAATAGATAAAAACACTAGAATTTATTCTAAAAGTATTATATAATAGATTTTGAAAATAAGCAAGTGGAAGGTGAATAATTTATGCAAAAGAAGAAAAAAAGTATAAAAGGTTTTGCAATGGCAGAATTACTTGCAGTTTCTATTGTTGTATTAGTTATTTTTTCTGTACTTTTTTCTAACTTTTTACCACTTGTAGCTGAATATGAAAATAGAGTAGGATATAACGAAGTTACATCGCAGTATGCGGCTTATTATCTTAGAAAAATGTATAAAAGTGCTTTAGAGACCCCAGGTAGTACAATGAAAGCAACAATTACTAGTGGTATGGGTACAAAAGGATATTATAAAGTCTTTGATAACAAATCTAGTACTAAAGTTACTCTTATGTGTAATCAAGTCCTTACAGATGATAAAGCAAATTGTAATAATTTAGTTACTGAATATGAAATTGAAGAAGTTATTATTACAAATTACAAAACAGATAAAATTAATTATGCTCAAAATGCAGGACTTTTATATAATTATATAAAATATTTACCTAGTTATAGTAATACAATGTATTCTGGTACTGATGAGTTATATAGAATAATTTTAAAGACTAAATCTTATGGTTATGCTACAACGCCAATTTTATCCGATTATGCAACTCCTGCTTCATGTTTTAATCTTGAATATGATACTGAAACAGGTGGATTTGAAATAAAAGGTTATAAAGGAATTACCGAAAATTGTCCTGATGTTGTTACATTAAATGCTAGAACCATATCAAGCGGAGGTAGAACTGCCTATATTACTAAAATTGGTGATAATGCATTTAAGGATAAGGCAATAAAGAATTTCACATTTTCTAATAAGATTAAACAAGTTGGAAATAGTGCATTTGAAGGTACAAAATTAACAAATCTTAATCTTCCTGATTCTGTTACTCAACTTGGTGATAAAGCATTTATGGATACAGATATAAAGACTATTACCATTCCAGCTAATGTAACGCAAATTGGTAGTAGCGCATTTGAAGGTACAAAATTAGATAGTGTTACTTTAGGTAAAGGAGTAAAATATGGTGATAGATCTTTTGCTAAAATTAGTACTTTAAATAAAATAACCTTTAATACGGATGGAGATATTTTAACGCCAGGAGGTGAAGTTTCAAAAGGGTTATTTACTGAAAGTGGCACTTCATCTACAGGAATTGCAGTTACTATTCCAAATAAAATGGAACATCTTGGAGAAGGAACATTTAAAAATGCTAAAATGAAAAGTATCGCTTTTGCAAGTAGTTCTAAATTAAAATCAATAGGTGATAGCGCATTTGAATTGAAAGATGAAAATACTAATGTTATGGATAATAAAACTGTTACTATTCCAGATACTGTTACAAATATTGGAGCAAATGCTTTTAAAAATGTGGGAATTACTGAATTAACTTTAGGTAAAGCAGTTAATAAAATAGGAAAGTCTGCTTTTGAACATGCTTCAATTAATTCTTCAGGTATTACGAGTCTTAATCTTCCTAATACTATTGATTCTCTTGGTAGTTCAGCATTTCATGATAGTGGCATACAAACTTTAAATTTTGCAGATGATATTAAACTTAATACTATATCTTCAAGTGCTTTTGAAGAAAACAATATTGGAGGAACTTTAACAATACCAGAAAGTGTAACTAGTATTGAAGTGCGCGCATTTAGTTCTAATAAACTTTTAACAAAACTTGTACTTCCTTCTAATATAAAGACAATAAATGATGATACTTTCTCAGATTGTCCAGATCTTGTAGATATTACAAATAAGTCTAACAAGGAATTTGATTGGTGCCTTATTTTCTATAATTCATCTGATGCTTGTTCTACTAATAAAGAAAACGGAAATATAACTGTAAAATATGAAGGTATGAAAGATAAAATAGTTACATATGTGGAAGGAGGAAATAATGAAACTGAATAATAAAGGTATGACAATTGTTGAATTATTAGTTACGTTTTCTCTTCTCTTAGTAATTGTAGTTGGTATGTTTAATCTTATAATGGATGTAAAGTTTGAACTTGACAATAAACAGGTTGCTAAAGATTTTACTGAGTATTCCGCTACTATGAATAATGAAATTCATTATGATCTTTTGAAAAACAAACCATTTGCTATAGCTTATAGAAATACTAATAAAGATGCTTGGCAATGTGCCTCTAATATCTCTGGTGGATGTACCGGAAGCACTACTTTTACATTTAAAAATGACTCTTTAACTCAAAGTAAAACTACTACAGATTTAACTAATATGTGTAGTGGTATTTTACCATGTGCAGTGTATGCTTATAAAAGTGGAAGCGCTATAGCCTTTAAAACAATAGGACTTAATAAAGGTAAGGCCTCTAACAGTGATGATCTTTTAAAAAATCATGGTGTAAAATATAATGATTTGTATGAAAGTATTCCACATCAAGAATATGTTGAAGTAAAAGACGCAATATTTGTACATGATGTTGATGAAGTTGCAGAAAAACATCCAATTTTTATCGGCATTAGAAATAATATTTTTGTAATAGATTTTCCATATTTTTTAATAGAACATGATAAAAATTATGGTTTTAAAATAGCTTATCCATTTAAAGTAGTGTCATAATAATAATTATAAAAACACTTACTAATCCATGGATAGTTCTTGCAAGTAAAAAAGGTAAATATTTTATCTTTTTTTCGTTTAGAATACTCATTATTTGAAAATGAACAGAAAAGCCTCCAAATGAGATAAAAAATGCTGATATAATAAGTTTTAAAAATAAACTTAAATCTGTTAATGATAAATATTTTAAACCTGTAGTCATTTCAGTAAGACCTGTTATAAAAATAGCGGGAATACTTGTTATATCTTTAAAAATTAAATTAATAATAATTAAGAAAAAGGTAACTATTCCAAAGATATTTATTAAAACATCTAACGAAGATCTAATACTTTTTAAAAGTACTTTAAAAATATTACATTCATTTATCTTATTATTTAAATACTTAAAACTACTAAAATTTTGACTATTGTCATTTATAGTTTGGGATGACTTATAGTTTCTAAAAATGATTCCAACAATTATATTTCCAATTATATGACTTAAAAAAACTAAAAAACCTAAGTACATACTATTTAAAAATAAATTACCTACAGTATTTATAATAAAAAGGGGATTGGAAAAGAAAGTAAACATAAGAATTTTTTCTGTGTCCCTTTTTGTAATTAAATTTTTATCCATTAAATCATTTAAATACTTAGCACTACTTGGAAATCCTGTTATCATACTCATAAAAAAGATAAAGGCTCCTTCACCTTTAGTTTTAAAAATAAAACTCATGGGCTTTTTAAAGAGATTTCCTAAAACTTTAGGAATATCTATTTCTACGAGTATTGAGGAGATAATAAACATAGGAAAAAGAGATGGAAAAATATTTTTTATAAAAAGATTTACACTAAAAGTAATAATACCTGTTAAATGTTCAGATTTAGTGAAGATATTAATGATTAAAATAATAATTGTAAAGATAACTGTTAATGAGTATAATCTTTTTTTCATATTTCACCTAATTTCCTGTTATAATTATATTGGAGAGATTAATATGAAGAACGAAAATAGTAAAAAATTAAAAAAAATAAAAGATAGATTAATTGCTTTTTTTAAAAATCCTAGAGAAGTTATAGCGTTTTTTTTACCTATTTTAATTACAATAAGTTTAATTCTTCCAATGCCTTATTATGTAAAGATGGGAGGAGGAACAATTGTACTTAATGATAAAATAGAAATAAATGGGGAAAAAGAAAATAAAGGTTCTTTAGAAGCATTATATGTTCGCGAAGGTAAAGCGATTGTTTTTACTTATCTTTTATCTTATATACTTCCATCTTTTGATACTGAAAAAATAGAAGATGTAACTTTAGATGAAGAGGATGAAGATGAATACAATTATAGAGAAAAACTTTATTTTACTTCTTCCTTAGATGCTGCAACTAAGGTTGCTTTTGAAAAAGCTGGTAAAGAGGTAAAGGTATCATCTTCAAAATTTTTAGTAATTTATATTGATAAAAGTGCTAAAACAGAATTAGAAGTTGGAGATGAAATATTAAAAATAAATAATAAAAAAATTACATCTTTTGAAGAAATGACTAAGCTTTTAAATGCTAATAATTATAAAGATGAAATAAAAATAACTGTTAAAAGAGAAGGGAAAATATTAGATACTGTAAGTAAATTTATAAATATAAACAATAGTCCAAAACTTGGGGTAGTTATGTCAAATGAAGTTAAATATACAAGTGATCCAGAAGTTAAATTTAATTTTAGTGGAAGACAAGCTGGACCATCAGGAGGGCTTATGATTGCACTTACTATTTATAATAAACTTACAGATGAAGATA
This sequence comes from uncultured Bacilli bacterium, assembly GCA_947628535.1. Taxonomy (GTDB): domain Bacteria; phylum Bacillota_I; class Bacilli_A; order RF39; family UBA660; genus UMGS1449. The sequence goes on from CANRAF010000013.1 coordinate 17,353, forward strand.
TAACACATGGTAAAAAGATAGTTGGTACAGGAACAATAGATACTTTAGGTAATGTTGGAGAAATTGGAGGAATAAAACATAAATTAATTGCTGCTAAGAGTAAAAAAGCAGATATAGTTTTAGTGCCTAAAGAAAATTATAAAGAAGCAAAAAAAATAAAAGATGATAAGAAATATAAATTTGAACTTGTAAGTGTAAGTACTTTTGATGAAGCAATAGATTATTTAGAAAGTTTATAGTTAGTTATAAACTTTTTTAATTATGTGTTAAGTATTATTATATTTCTTGTATTTTTTCTTAGAAAACTATATAATTATATTAGTTAGGATGTGTTTGTTATGAAATATTTTTTCGCAGGTATTGAGGGCTCTGGAATGGCTGCTCTTGCATCTATGCTTTATGATATGGGAAACTTTGTAATAGGATGTGATGATGCTAAAGTGTATTCTTTTACTTTAGAAGAACTGCAAAAGAGAAATATTAAGGTATATAAAGATGCAGAAGCTCTTACAAAAGATATGATTTACGTTTATACTGCTGCTATTCATGAAGATCATTATTCATATAAAAAAGCTAAAGAACTTGGATGTGTTATGTATGGTTACTATGAAATGATTGGGGAACTTACTAAAAAATATGTAAGTATTTGTATAAGTGGTACTCATGGTAAAACAACTACTACCGCAATGCTTTCTCATATTTTTGAAAATACAGTGGGGACTAATTATTTAATTGGAGATGGGACAGGAGTTATTGATAAGAATTCTAATAATTTTATAGTTGAATCTTGTGAATTTGAAAGACATTTGTTAAATTATTATCCTAAATATACAGTAATTACTAATATTTTTTATGATCATGTCGATTGTTATAAAAATATTGAAGAAATAATAGAAACTTTTCAAACATTTGTCGATCAAACTAAAGATAAGGTAATTGCTTGTGGTGATAACGAAAATGTAAGAAAACTTTCATCTGATAAAATAGTTTATTATGGTTTTAATGAAAATAACGATGTACGCGGGGTTATTAAAGAATTAAGACCAGATGGAAGTAGTTTTGATGTTTACATTCATGGTGATTTTTATGGAAGTTTTAATTTAAATATTTTTGGAAAACATATGATAGAAAATGCTCTTGCATGTATTTATGTTGCTCATTTATATGGAATAGATAAAGGTGATATTACTAAATATTTAAATAATTTTGAAGGTGCTAAAAGAAGATTTAGTGAAGAAGTAATTGGAGATGTTGTTTTAGTAGATGATTATGCTCATCATCCAAATGAAGTTGCAACAGTTTTAAAAACTGCGAGACAAAAATATCCTGATAAAGAACTTGTGCCTGTTTTAATACCTTATACACTTTCAAGAACTAAAGCTTTTTATAAAGAATTTGCAGAAGTTTTAAAAGAAGCAGATAAAGTTTATGTTGCAGATGTAGAACCTGCTAGAGAAAAATATGAGGATTTTCCTGGTGTAACAGCAGATCTTATTATAAATGAAATACCAAATGCAGAACATATTTCAGAAGATGAAATAGATAAGCTTTATAAACATAAAAATGCTGTAATACCTTTTATGGGATGTAAAGATCCTACTTGGCTTATTGATGCTTATAAAAGGGGTTTGAAATAATGGAAATGTTAAAGTTAGTTGTTGGAGAGCTTAAAACGAATTGCTATATTTTATATAATGATGATGAGTGTTTAATTATTGACCCAGGGGATGAAGAAAACAATATAATAAAACAAGTTGAGAAATTAAAGGTAAAACCTGTTGGAATACTTCTTACCCATAATCATTTTGATCATGCTATGTATGCTGATAGTTTAAGTAGTTTTTACCATGTTCAAGTATATGATTATAAAAATTTATTTGAAGGAGAGCAAAAGATTTCATCATTTAATTTTGAAGTAATTTATACTCCAGGGCATTCAAAAAGTAGTATAACTTTTTATTTTAAAGATTATGATATGATGTTTGTAGGAGATTTTATCTTTTATGAAAACATTGGTAGAGTAGATTTACCTGGAGGTTCTTATCAAGATATGATAGAATCTTTAGAAAAAATAAAAAAATATCCTGATGATATTACTTTATATCCAGGGCATGGTGAAGAAACAACTTTAGGACATGAGAAAAAACATAATCATTATTTTGAATAATGGAGATACCAAAAATTAAAATGGTATCTTTTTTTATAAAAAACGATAGGTATAATACTTGAAATAGAAAAGAAAATATTATATACTAACTATGTAGAATTAAAAATATAATAAGTGGTGATTATATGGATAAAGAAACAAAGAGAAGAGTAAAAATAACAATAATAGGAATAATAGGACTAGTAATATTGATACTAGGAATATCATATGCAGCATTTTCAGCAGATCTCGCAGGATTACAAGTTCAAACAATAAATACAGGATGTTTAAAAGTAGATATGGCTGATGAGGGAGATTTGAGTATAAAAGATGCAATGCCCGTAACAGATGAAAATGGATTAAGTAGCAAGCCATATAAATTTACAATAACAAATAGTTGTACAGTAGATGCCTATTATACAACAATAATAAATGTGTTAAATGGGTCTAATCAAGACAATATATCTAAAGTAAAAGTAGCTCTTGGGGGAGATTCATATGTAGCACCAATAATGGAAAACGAATTAACAGAACTTAAAGAAGATGAAAAATTAGAAGTAGAAGGAGAATCATTTTTAAAATCATATAAACTAGATGAAGGTTATTTAAAAGTAGGAGAAAGTAAAGAATTTGAGCTAAGAACATGGATAGATTATGATGTTACTGAAATAAGTGGGACACTAAATAATAAAATAGTGATAGATTCATATGCGGCAGATGAAAGAGCAATAATGTATGATACAAATAGTGCAGGATATGATGTATTAAATGGTAATACTAAATTAGAGAATGTAAATTATAGTAATATAGCTCCGGGAGAAACACAAACAAACGGAATAGTAGAAGAGAAAGTAGATGATGGGGCAGTATATTATTTCAGAGGTAACACAAAAAACCATATAAAATTTGGGACACCAAGTGATAATCTTGAATTAGAGGGTGAAACTTATCAAGAAGGAGAATTACTAAACTGGGAAGTAGTAAGTACAAATAGTGATGGAAGTATAAATATAATATTAGATAATGAAATAGGAGAAGTAACATATGATAATGCAACAAATACATTAAATGAATTTTATAATAAAAATTTAAGTGAAGAAGAAAGTTATATAGATGGAAAACATAGTTTTTGTGAAGAAGAAGCAAGTACAGAGGGAAATTATTTAGGAAAGATAAGGGTAGAAAACTATAATCCAACTAGTGAATGTGAAAGTACAAATGTAACAACAAAGATAGGTTTACCAACAGTAGATGAAGTAATGTATGCAGGAGGAGTAAATAATAAAGAAAATCCAGGGCTATATATAAAGGGAACAGATGAAGTAATGACAGGCACAAGTGTAGATGAAGATAATATATATGTAGTAGATGTGAATGGATCAATAAAATCAGAATCAAAAGAGGCAAATATAGCGATAAAACCAATGATAACATTAAAGAGTGATACAAAGATAGAGGGAGAAGGAACAGAAGATAAACCATTTTATGTAAGTGGAAAATATAGTGAAGAAAAGGCAAGTAAAGATACAATAGCCCCAGTAATAGATTTAGCGACAGTAGATGATGAATGGACTAATGAAGACAAAAGTATAATGATAAGTGCAAGAGACAATTCAAGTGGAAGTGGAATAGCAGGATATATAGTAAAAGAAGTAACCGAAGAACAAGAAGTAACAACACCAATAGGAACAGAAGAAGAAGGCTGGGAAGTAGGAACAAATAATCATACAACTACTCAAACCTATGATAACGGAACATATTATGTATATGCGAAAGATGAAGCAGGGAACATAAGTAAAGGAAAGAAAGTAGTGATAGAAAAAGTAGATAAAACGGCACCTACATGTACACTTAGAATAAATCCAAATGGAACTCAAACAAACTATAAGACATTAACAATAGAAACAGAAGATGAACATATAGATTTTGAAGGATACTCATGGGATAATATGAAATATAAGAATGATGTAGCAAAAGTGACAGAGAATGGAGTATATACAGCTCATTTAACAGATTTAGCTGGTAATAAAGGAGAATGTAGTGCAACAGTAACAACAATAAATGCAGAAAATTTAGATGGAAGTGGAGCTAATGAACCAGTGTTATCGAGTAATATGATACCAGTATATTATGATAGTGAAAAAGATGTATGGAGGAAGGCTGATAAAACAAATACAAATAGTGAATACAAATGGTATGATTATGAAGAAAAGATGTGGGCGAACAGTGTGACAGTGAAAGAAGAAAGTGAAAAAACTACAACACTTAATCTTGCAAATGGAGAAAATAGAGAATGTACCTCT
>CANRAF010000014.1 GCA_947628535.1 uncultured Bacilli bacterium
AAATTAAGTGGATTATTATTAAAGAATAATAAGATAACACTAAATACAGAAGATCAAACAAAATATAAGAACACACCATATTACTTTGCATATGTGTTAGAGGTACCAAATGCTAGTGAAAAGACAACAATAACAACAAAAGGAATGAATCGTACAGGAGAAATAAAATGGGAAGAATTTGATGAACAAGGAAAAGACGGAAAGACAGCAGGAGTAGTAGTATTAGTACCTGTAATAGAAGACCAATGGAAAAATGAGAAAAGTTTAACAATAACAGTAGATGTAGATGGAACAGAAAAGAAATATGAAGCAACAGAATATAAAATAGATTTAAGTGGATTAAAATTTCAAACACAATCACAAGCGACATTAAATGCGGATGAAAATGATATCTCAACAGAAGACAAAGCAACATTAAAAGAATGGGGATATACATCAACAGGAGAAAACAAACATTATAAATTAGAGAGTAGTGAAAATAACACATACAAATTAAGTGGAGAAGTAGAAAAACAAAAATTAAAGGAAAATACATTTAGTAGTAAAGAAGAAGAAGGATATTTCTTTGTATTTAATTTAAAGAAACCAGAAAATATGAGTGAAGTACCAGAAGGGGTAGAAGTAACAGTAAAAGGTGAGCAAACATTAACATATGGAAAGAAATATTTCAACGAAAAAGGAGTATTTACAGATTTATTCAAGTTAAAAGAAAATTGTAGTGGTAACTGCAAAATAACAATAACAGTAGACTGGGATGGAAATGGTAAACAATATACTAAATCTGAAGAAATAACAATAGATTATAGTGAATTAAAATTTGTTAAGAGTTCTGAATTTAGTATTGTAAGTATTGATGAAGGTGGTTTGGATAAAAATCCATTAGAAAGTACTTTTGGATGGAGCCAACCAGAAAATTATGATGTTACTTTTTCAACTGATGGAGCAAATGTAAAAGTAAAAGGATTTTTACCAATTCTAGAATCATTTAAAGATAAGGGACCTTTTGACGAAGAAGATGAAACTGGTTATTATTTACCGTTTGTAATAAAAACAAATTCAGATGTTAAATCAAATGGTAAAGTAACTGTTCAATTTATTCATGAAGGAGAAGAAAGTAAAACTCTTACTGCTTCTGATTTTGATGGTAGTGATGTATTATATATTTTAAGACATTTGCATAAGGATGCAACTGATAAAACATTTGAGATTGTGGTTGATATGGATGGAAGTGCAGATGAATATTCACCATATACAATTACATTTGACTGGAGTGATTTAAAACTTCAAGAAAGAACAACAGCAAGTATTAGCATTGATGAAAGTGATGTTGAAAAAGCTGATAAAACAACTTTAGAAGGTTATGGTTATAAATTCCCAAATGAAATTAAATTAAATGATGACAATAATGAACATAAAGCAGGTGATTTAACATTTGATGAATCCACTGGTAAACTATCTGGAACGATAAAAGAACAAAAATTAACTGGTGGTTTTGGAAAGGATGAATTAGATTCTTATTTCTTTACTTACACAATTAAACCAAATAAAGTAACTGATAAAGTAAAAGTTTCTATAACTGATTTAAATGGAACAGAAACTTATGACAAAGATAATTTTGTAAATGGAACTTTAACTATTTTACAGCACATTTCACTTGATAAAATAGATGAATCGAATGATCCTATAAAGATTACTGTAGATGCAGATGGTGATGATAATAGTGATTATAAAGTAAGTGAGGAATATACTATTGACTATAGTGATGTTGATTTTGTTAATTTACATACAGTAACATTAGATGATAATGATGGAAAAACTAAAGATACAATAGATGTTTATGATGGTGATAAATTAGATGCTCCTAAAGACCCAGTAAAAGCAAAGCATGAAAAGGATGATAATCAATATAACACTTTCAATCATTGGAATGAACAAAATGGTGAAGAACCTAATTCAGAAAGTGATACTGCATTTAAATTTACTGATAATAAAAGTGATGAACCAATTACTGATGATGTTACATTATATCCAATATGGGAAATAGATGTTAATCAATATATTACTGATGCTTTAACACATATAAATGAAAAGACTAGTATAAAAGATAAGTTTAAAATTGAAAAATCATTAAATGATGAAAATGCTTTAACTGTTGAAATATTGGATCGTGAAACAAAATTAAGTGACATAAATGATACTGCTATAGCTTCAACAATTGCTCATGCTTTGGCTTCAGGTGAAATTGATACAATTGAACTTTCGTTGGGTGACAATGAAAAAACATTTGACAATAAAAGTGAAAAAGATGAGGCAGCACTAAAAACTGAAGTATCCTCTGGATTAAAAAAATTTTTCAATGAGGAAGTTTCTGAAAGTGGTGATAACTCTAAAACATTAGATGATTTATATGATGCTTGGGATAGTGAAAATGATAAACAATTAAATATAACAATTTTCCCAGAAAAAACAGTTGCTCAAATAAAAGGTAAGAGTGAGGGAGCAGGTGTAGTTTATAACGTTTCAATCGAAAAAGAATTTATTATATCTTATGATGCTGGAACATTAAAAAATCCTGAAACACAATATGCTAAAAAGGGTGAAAGTGTAGAATTACCAACACCTGAAATACCTAATAACGAAAAAGCATATCGTACTTTTGATGGTTGGTATGATGAATCAGAAAAGGTTGATAATTTAAATAATGTTTCAAAAGATGAAAATTTGACTGCACATTATAAATTAAATGTAGAAAAATTTATCGAAGATATTGTTAAAGATTTAAATAGTGAAGATACAACATATTCAAATGATTTTTCTGGCAAATTCGATTTGGAACAATCAGGCCACAATATTACAATAAACGTTGATGGTGCTAAAGTTCCTTTAACAGAACTAGCAGAAACTAGTATTCCTGGAACTATTGCTTATATTTTGCAGAAAGGCGAAATTAAAGATATAACACTAACTGCTGGTGATAGCAATTCAGTAACTTTTAATAAGAATTATAATAATGATGATAAAACTTATGATGGTTCTTCTGAAAGGGATAATGAATTATTAGGTGATGAAGGTATAACATTAAAGAAAGAAATTATTAAAGGTGCTAAAAAGGTATTTGATGATGAATTAAATCAACATGAAGAGACAGCTACTTTGGATCAACTTGAGTATTCTGATAAAAAATTCTCAATAAAAATTGGTGATTCAATTGATAATGAGACAGTTGAATTAGTAAAAGAAGATGGAAACCCAGTAAGTAGTGATGAGGATAAAACATATAACTTTAGTTTTGATTCTGATTTTGTTGTAGTAGACCAGGATGCCGTTTTAGGAGCTACTGATATTAATGCAGCATTAACTGATAGCAAAAATTATAGTACAGTTTATATTGATGGAGATATTAATTTACAAAATTCATTAAATATAAGTGCTGAAAATGATGTTAATATAAAGGCTGTAGAACCTGCTAAAGGAATTAAATTAGCAAGTGAAAATGAGCCAACAATAAATGTAACAAATAATCAAGATTATGCTGTTGATGTACAATCTGGGAATGTAAATATTTCTAATTTAAAAATTACTGGAGGAAAAAAATCACAATTAAGACTTGAAGATAATACTAAAGTTACTGTTGATAATATAGATGTTTCTGGGGCAATTACTCCAGCAGCTACAAAAGATGAAGAAATGCATGCAAAAATCATAGTAAAAGGAGATTTAAAAGTTGATTCTCCTATTAAAAATGAAGATGAGTCATATGCTGTTCCTACTATTGCATTAGTTACTAGTTATTCATATCCTGGTAGTAATACTGATGATGAGGTTGCTCCAGATGGAGAAAAACATAATTTAAGCACTAATGGTAGTGTAACTGTATCTAATATGACAAAGAATAGTAGTTACTCTATAGTAAAAAAGGATGCTATAGATAATATTGATAGTGTTGCTGAAAGATATTATGGTTCTTTCTACTATAATAATACAAATAATTCAAAAATTTATTTTGTTGGTATTATGGATCCAAATAAATCAGCTAGACCTTATGATTATATTAAAATTTACTATTATAATGATACGATTGATTTTAGTAAGTTAGGTTATAGAGAAGGAGAAACACCTGAGGGAGTTGAAGATTCTAAAAAAGAAGAAGTATTTAAAAACTTTACACTACAATCTAATGGGCAAGTAATTAAAGGTAATGGTAGTGAAAAAGCAGGAGAAGTTTTAGCGGCTAATTATACTAGCATAATAAAAGTTAATTATGAAAAAAGTCCATCTGCAGCACTTAATGTTCAAAATGTTGTTGGTTTAACAAGTAATGGTAATAACCTTTCTGGTACTTTATCAACTAAAAGTGAAGATGGAAAATATTATATACCTGTAACATTAACATCTGAAAAATTCAAGGAGGGAGAAACAACAGTAAAAGTTACAGACCCTAATAATAAAACTACGTCATATACTTATAATTCAGATAAGGAAAATGGTATTGCTACAGTATCCAATTCAAATACTATAAAATTACAATTAGAGGCAATCAAGTCTTCTAATATAAAAACAAATAAAGGAAAAGTTTATGATATTGTTCTTGATATAGATGGTGATAGTAGTGATGAATATCAACCAGAAACTTATACTGTTGATTACAATGATGTAAATACCATTGTAGAAGTTATTAATAAAGCTGCTGAAAAAACTAATAATGCAAATAGTTTAACAGTAACAAAAAACAATAAAATAAAAAGTGGAACTGAAGAATTCACATACGAATATAATAAAGATACACATTTAACTCATTATACAAGTACAAATAATAATGATGAAGAATATGGTTATAGAATTAAAGATGTAGATAGTTCTCATGTTGGTGATGCATATTTAATTCTTACAAAAAAGAAACCTGATTATAGTTGTAATGATGAAGTAAAATGTATGCCTGAATTAAATGATTGGTTATTTAGTAGACATATTCAAAAAATAGGTATGGGAGTTCATGAACTTGATTTATTACAAGATGTAATTAGTGATGGAAATGCAACTGAAGCAATTTCTTCAGTTGAAAGTTCTGAAGATAATAATACTTATACAATTACTATAAATAAAGATAGATTAGATAAATGGTTAAACAATAATTACATTAGTTATGATAAAGAGGTAGATAAAGGTGGTACTTCTTCAAATGATGGTACAATTAAGCTTGAAGTAAAATTATCTGATGGTTATATAAGTAGTATGAAAACTTTATCAGCATTTACAATTAATGATGAAAATTTAAATTATGAAGATAATAAAATTGATATTACAATTACAAAGATAAATAGTACAGATATTGAAAAACCTTCAGAATTCTTAAAAGGTGCTCAAGAAGTAACTAATGATGTTTTAAAACAATGTTATGAAAAATTTAAAACTTACTGGCATAACCATACAGGATCTACAATAGAATAATAAAAATTTATAGTATGATTAGACTGCTATACAAATTAGCAGTCTTTTTTTTGTTTTCTTTGTAAATATAAATAAATTCATCTTTATTAATGTTTTACCTCTTGTATATTTTTTATTATTGTACTATAATTTATATAGAATAGAGGGGTCTTAAGATGAGTAAATTGTTTTTAGAATTTAAAGATAGTTTTTCTAGTTTTAATACTTCTAAAAAGATTTTATCTGTTTTAGGATGTTTTTGTATTGTGTTAGGATTTATATTTATTCTTTTATCTTTTAGAAATGAAGTTATAGATAAAAAGTATGAGATTATAGATCATACTGAATATAGTGCTGAAAGTGTTCATGGCTTAAAGCCTGGAGAAATTAGAATTGTAAAAGATATTGATTATATTGAAGATGGGGTATATAAAGTTACATATTTTAATTATTTTAAAAAACTTGATGGGAAATCTATTTTAGAAGATGATTCTTTTCTTTCAATAATTGATATGTTTGGTCTTGGATATACTTTGAATGAGAATAAAGTAATAGTAAATGAAAAAGTATATAGAATTAATAATGGACTTGATAAAAATAATGTTTCTATTTCTTATGAGGATAATATGCTTACTATAAATTTACCAAGTAATTTATCAGAAAGAGAAAACAAAATAGAGTTTTATATTAAACTTATAGGAAGAAATGTTAATTATAAATATATAACTTCGCAAGATTCTTATGTGACATTTATTCCAAATTATGATAATGATTTTTATAGTAAAAAGTCTTCACAATCTTATGTTATAGATGGTTCAGCTTATATCAGACTTTCTTTAAAATAGTAGATTTATTTTTTATTTGTAAAATTTTAGAAAATTAGTAGTAATTTTCTTTTTATTTTGATAAAATGTAATTAGGAGATGGTGAATATGAAATATGTTTATAGCTTTAAAGAAGGAAATGCTAAAATGCGTGATGTTTTAGGAGGTAAAGGTGCTAATTTATGTGAAATGATTAGTATTGGGCTTCCTGTTCCTATGGGATTTGTTGTTTCAACTGAAGTTTGTAAGCTTTATTATGAAAATAATTTAAGTTTAAGTGATGAAGTTGTTAATCAAATAGAAGAAAATATCTTAGCTTTAGAAAAAACAACAGGAAAGAAATTTGGAGATAAAACTAATCCTCTTTTAGTATCTGTTAGGAGTGGCGCTAGAAGCTCAATGCCTGGTATGATGGATACAATTTTAAATCTTGGTCTTAATGATGAAATTGTAAATAGTTTGAGTGAAAAGATGGATCCAAGATTTATATATGACTGTTATAGAAGATTTATAAGTATGTATAGTGATGTTGTTAGAGGGTTTAATAAAGATGAATTTGAAAAAATATTAGAGAAAACTAAATGTGATAAAAATATTAAATATGATTATGAACTTACTAAAGACGATTTAAAAGATTTAGTTTCAAAATTTAAAAATAAGTATAAGGAACTTGCTAATGAAGAATTTCCAAGTGATCCAAAAGTTCAACTTTTTGAAGCTATTAAGGCAGTATTTAGATCTTGGAATAATGAAAGAGCAATTTTTTATAGAAAAATGAATAATATTCCTGATGAATGGGGAACTGCTGTTAATGTTCAAGAAATGGTATATGGAAATCTTAATGAAAAGTCTGGTACAGGAGTAGTATTTAGTAGAAATCCTGCAACAGGTGAAAATAAACTTTATGGGGAATATTTGATGAATGCTCAAGGTGAAGATGTAGTAGCAGGTGTTAGAACTCCAAAAGGAATTGAGACTTTAAAAGAAGTAATGCCTGACTGTTATGATGAACTTGTAAAAATATGTAATTTATTAGAAAAACATTATTTAGATATGCAAGATATGGAATTTACTATTGAAAATGGAAAACTTTATATGCTTCAAACTAGAAATGGAAAGAGAACTGGTAAAGCAGCTGTAAAAATTGCAGTTGATTTAAAAAATGAAGGTTTAATTGATGAGAAAGAGGCTATTTTAAGAGTTTCTGAAAACGATATTGACACTTTACTTCATCCAATGTTTGATGAATCTGATTTAAAAAATAAGGAATTTGTTTGTTCTGGACTTGCAGCTTCTCCAGGTGCTGGATGTGGTAAGGTATACTTTAGTGCAGAAGATGTCAAGAAAGCATATGAAAATGGTGAAAAAGATATTATTTTAGCAAGACTTGAAACTTCTCCTGAAGATATTGAGGGAATGAATATGGCAAGGGCAGTTATAACTGTACGTGGTGGTATGACATCACATGCTGCTGTTGTTGCAAGAGGAATGGGAACTCCTTGTGTTTCTGGTTGTGAAAGCTTAAAAATTGATGATGAAAAGCACGAAATAGCGTATGATGGAGGCGTTATTAAAGAAGGAGAATATGTAAGTGTTGATGGTACAAATGGTAAAGTTTACTTAGGAAAAACAAAAACTGAAGAAGCATCTATTTCTGGTGATTTTGAAGAATTTATGAGTTATGTAGATAATACTAAGAAACTTGGAGTTCGTGCTAACGCTGATAATTATAGAGATGCTAAAAGGGCTTTAGAGCTTGGCGCAGAAGGTATTGGACTTTGCAGAACTGAGCATATGTTCTTTGATGAAGAAAGAATCTTTAGTTTTAGAAAAATGATTTTAGCAAGTGATATTAAAGCAAGAGAAAAAGCACTTAACGAAATACTTCCATATCAAAAAGATGATTTTGTTAAACTTTTCGAGGTAATGAATGGATTCCCTGTAGTTATTAGATTTTTAGATCCACCTTTACATGAGTTTTTACCTAAAGAAGAAAGTGAAATTGAAAAACTTGCTCTTGATTTGAATGTTTCTGTTTCTGATTTAACTAATAAAATAAAACAACTTAAGGAATTTAATCCAATGATGGGACATCGTGGTTGTAGACTTGCTATTACTTATCCTGAAATTGCTAAAATGCAAACAAAAGCTATTATTGAAGCAGCAATGGATGCTAAAAAGAAAGGAATTGATGTTCATCCAGAAATAATGGTACCTTTGGTTGGTGAAGTAAAAGAACTTAAGTATTTAAAAGAAATTATAAAAGATACTGCTAAAGAAACTTTAAATGGAGAAAAACTTGATTTTATGATTGGAACAATGATTGAAGTTCCAAGGGGAGCAGTATTAGCAGATGAAATTGCTAAAGAAGCTGAATTCTTCTCATTTGGTACAAATGATTTAACTCAAATGACATTTGGTTATTCTAGAGATGATGCTGGTAAATTCTTAAACGATTATATCAATAAAGGTATTTTAAAATCTAATCCTTTTGAAAAACTTGATATTAATGGAGTAGGGAAACTTGTTAAAGAAGCAGCAGTAAAGGGAAGAAGTATAAATAAAAATATTGAACTTGGTGTTTGTGGTGAACAAGGAGCAGATCCAGATAGTATTAAATTTTTATCTAGTGCTAATATTAATTATGTTTCATGTAGTCCTTATAGAATACCAATTGCTAAACTTGCAGCTGCTAAAGCAGAGATTGATAAGAATTAATTATAATTAAAAAGGTAAGATAATTATTATGAATATTTTACCTTTTTTTTTGATATTTATTAGTGTATACTAATAATGGAGGTAAGTTATGAATATTATTGATGCTTGTATAATTATGCTTTTGTTACTTGGTGGTGTAACTGGTGCTAAAAATGGTTTCTTTAAACAAAGTGTTTTTTTAGTAGGTACTATTTTATGTTTTATAATTGCATGGATTTTTAAAGATATTGTTGCAAACTTTTTAAGTTATACACTTCCATTTTTTAACTTTGCTGGTCCTTTTGAGGGACTTACATCTCTTAATATTGTTTTGTATCAACTTATAGCATTTTTGCTTTTATTATTTCTTTTAATAGCAGTATTAATCGTTATTATAAAAATGACTGGTGTGCTTGAAAAAATTTTAAAAATGACAATTATTCTAGGTATTCCATCTAAAATATTAGGATTTATTGTTGGTGTTTTAGAAGCATATGTGATTTTATTTGCTATATTATTTTTTATAGGACAACCTTCATTTAATTTAAAAATTGTAAATGATTCAAAACTTGAGCCTATTATTGTAAATTCATCTCCAGGACTTTCTAATATTGTTTCAAATATGAATGATGCAATAAATGATATATATGATATTAGTAAAGATTTTAGTGATGATAAGGATAAAAACGAATTTAATAAAGAGGTAATTGATACATTACTTAAGCATGAAGTTATTGATAATAATTATATTAATAAACTTAGAAATCAGGGGAAGATTAAATATTGAAAGGAATGATTTAAATGATTAAGAAATATGATGGTGAGAAATTTGAAGATTTAAAAGGAGTTTATTTGATTGATTTTTATGCAGATTGGTGTGGACCATGTAAAATGCTTGGAAAGGTTTTAGAGCAACTTGAAAACATTAATATACTTAAAATAAATGTTGATGAAGAGGAAGAACTAGCTAAGGAATATGCAGTTATGTCTATACCTTATGTACTTATAGTAAAAGATGGAGAAATAGTTAAAGAACTTATTGGTTTTCATTCAAAAGAAGATTTAGAAGAAATACTAAAAGAAATTTAGTATTTTTTTTATGATTTATTAAAAATAAAAAGTATTAAAATATTGCAATATATAAGATTTATTCTATTATAATCATCTCGAATATAAGCTAAAATTTCATTTTACAACTATTTACACTTGACATTGTTTTGACATGTGCTACAATTATATTGTAGGAGGATGATAAAATGAAAGAAGCTAGTCGTATTATAAATGAGGCTAATGTTTCTAAAGTTAGTGTTGCAAAGTTTTTAGGGGTATCACGTCAAATGCTATACAATTATTTGGCACTTGAAAAAATTGGAGATCTTCCTAAAGACAAACAAACTAAATTATTTATGCTTTTTGGGGTTGAGAATGAAAGTGAACTTGCTAAAATAAAAGTAGATGATGATTATATAAGTGCTCTTGAGGCTCGTATAAATGAAGGAATAATTGATACTTTTAATAGAGAGTCTATTTCTGATTTAAAAGGTCTTAATAAAAAAGAACAAACTATTTTAACTGATATATTTACAACTCTCAAAGATAGACTACTTAGTCATAATGATGAAACTGAATATAATACTATTCGCTATCTTCAAATGTTTATTCAAAACATGGAACAAATGGAAGAACTTAAGTACATTTTAGCATATCTTGCTAAATCTACTACTCAAATTCCAGTAAATGAATATTTATATGATGAAGAAAAACAATATATTTTTGAGGGAATTTTCTATTCTGCTGAAACTTTATATATAAATGGTAATCCTTCACGTGCTAAGGTTTCTGAATCTCATAAAAACTGGGAAAAGAAGATAGATCAAAAAAAGGAAGAAAAACTAAGTCGTACACAAGAACTTACTCATTTTAAGCAACAAGCTCTTAAAGAACTTGGATATAATTCAGTAACTGAAAGTAATGCTAAAGAAGTATTTGAAAAAATAGCTGAGATAATGTCTCGTCAAATTTAAATAGAATAGGGGATGCTTTGTTATGTATATGATAAAACAATTATTCCATATTGATTTTAGTAAAATTAAAGATGTAATAAATGAGGTACATAAAATTACTTTAAAAAATAGAATTTACATCTTTTTTGATTTAATGTGGTGCATTGTATTTTATAGGGCAGGTTATACAGATTATTTGTTTTTTGATATGTATAAACTCAAACATAAAGATAGGAAAACTATCCTTACAAGAGGTAAGAATAATAGTTATATAAAAAAATTGAATCCTAAACAGTACTGGAAATATATTGATGATAAAGGGTTATTTAATAAAAAATTTAAAAAATATTTAGGCCGTGATTATTTTCTTTTAAATGATAGTAATTTCAATCAGTTTAAGGAATTTTTAAAAAATAAAAAAGAGATAATTGTTAAGCCAATAGATGCAACATGTGGTGTTGGAGTTGAGAAAATTGAAGTAGGGGAGTTACCTTTAAAAAAGCTATATGATAAACTTCTATCAAACAAACAAGTATTGATAGAAGAAGTAGCAAAGCAACATAAAGATATGGCTAAGCTTCATCCTGATTCAATAAATACAATCAGAGTAGTTACAATTCATAATAAATATGATGTTACAACTGTTGTTGCGGCTGTTGTAAGAATTGGTACTAATCATAAAGTTGTAGATAATTTTCATAATGGTGGCATTTGTGCCCCACTTGATATAGATAGGGGGGTTATAAATGATAAAGCTATTAATAAAGATGGAATTTATTATGATAAGCACCCTACTACAAATGTAAAACTAGTTGGATATAAGATTCCTAATTGGAATAAAGTAATAAAACTTGTAACAAATGCTTCTAAAACAATTCCAGAACTTGGTATCATTGGTTGGGATGTTTGTATTGGCCCTGATAAGCCATGTTTAATTGAAGCTAATCAATATCCAGCTTATGATTTATATCGAATGATTAAAATCGATGGAAGTGTTGGTATTGTTCCCCTATTTGAAAAAGCAATTAATAAAAAGGAGTAGTTATACTTCTTTTTTTTGTGCTGTAATTTAAATCGAGGTTTTGTTTTATGTATAAATTTATATATCTTAAATTAAATAGTTTTAGATGAATATAGAAGGGTAATAAAAATATAATTAAAATATTGTTTTAAGAATAAAAAAAACCTTATATTTTTAAGGCTTTCTTTTTAACTATATACAACTTCCTATAATAGATATTATGTTAACTTCTATTTATTCTATATTATTTACACTACTTTCATTTATATCAGAATTAATACTTCTTGATGCGAAACTAAATTTAATATTATTCTCTACTACTTGTGAATAGAAATAAATTTCATATAATTCTTTTTTAGTTACATCGTATTGAAGTTTATAAGTTATTTTTTCATCTTTTTTGATGATGTTTTTATCATTTGTATATTTGTTTGGTATTTGAACTTTATTTATATCATAAAATACAAAATAATCATCAGGGGTTATTGTTATGGTATTATCTCTTTTATTAGTTATTTCAAATGTTACTTCAATTCCTGTACCATTATTAATATAGGTTGCATCTTTTAATGTTACTTCAATATCATCAATGTACCCTACTTCGCCCATTGTATATTCGTTTTTTAATACTTTGTTATTTTGATTTGAATGATAATATAGACTTCCCAGTATTATTGCTGCTACTACTATAAATATGACAATATTTCTTTTTCTTGTATTTTTATTATTAGTTTTTCCTTTATTTTTAGTTGTTTTATTCATTTTATTTCCCCTTTCTTATTATTTTCTATTTTAATTCTTTTAAATAACTTGTACCTATCATTGGCATATCTATTTCAAAATTTTCTGCAATAGTTGCTCCAATATCAGCAAAAGTATTCATTATTGGTAACATTTTTGGTTCTTTAAAGATTCTACTATAAATTAGAACTGGAGTATTTTCTCTAGTATGATCAGTTCCTTTAAAAGTGGGATCGTTACCATGATCTGCTGTTATGATTAGTAAATCGTCATTATTTAATTTATTTAAAATCATTGGTACTTCTACATCTAATTGTTCAATTGCTTCTGCATAACCTGCCACATCTCTTCTGTGTCCATATAAAGTATCAAAATCATTTAAATTAGCAAAACATAGACCAGTAAACTTTTTATCCATAATGTCTAATAATTTATCTACTCCATCTTTGTTGCTTGATGAAGTTATTTTTTTAGTTATTCCCCTACCATTAAAAATATCATATATTTTTCCAATCGAGATGACACTTAATTTTTTTTCTTCAAGTTTTTCTAAAATAGATTTAGATGGTGGATCAAGGGCAAAATCCCTTCTGCTACTTGTTCTTTTAAAGTCTTCACTGTTTGTTCCAATAAATGGTCTTGCAATTACTCTACCTACTCTCCAGTTGTCATTTGTATTAACAATATTTCTTATTTTTTCACATATTTCATATAATTCTTCAAGAGGGATTACATTTTCGTGAGCAGCCACTTGAAGTACTGAATCTGCGGATGTATAAATAATTAATTCTCCTGTTTGAAGTTGTCTTTCGCCGAGAGTTTTTATTATCTCTGTTCCGCTTGCTGCTACATTTCCAATTACTTTTCTTTTTACTGTTTTTTCTATTTCTTCGATTAAATCCATTGGGAAACCATTTGGAAAAGTTGGAAAAGCATACTGACATCTTACACCTGCTATTTCATAATGACCTGATAATGTGTCTTTCCCTTTATTAGTTGGTCTTGCAATTGTGTAATATCCTTCAGTTTCTTCGTTTACGTTCATGTTTAAGGTATTTAAAAATCCTAATTTTTTTAGATTTGGAATAAATAAATCAACAGTTTTATTAATATTTCCTAAAGTTGATGCTCCTGTATCACCATAATTAGATGCATCAATTGCTTCCCCTACTCCAAGGGAATCTAATACTATTAGAAAAACTCTTTTAAATTTCATTTTATCACTTCTCCTTTTTGCTTCGTGGATGAAACGTTTGATAATCTGTTTTTACTTTTTCATTTGATATATGAGTATATATTTTAGTAGTTGTTATATCACTATGTCCTAAGAGAAGCTGAATACTTCTTAAATCTGCTCCTCCACTTAACATATGTGTGGCAAAGGAATGTCTTAAAGTATGTGGTGAAACTTTCTTTTTTATGCCTTTTTCAGATAAAATTTTTTGAAGATTTTTGAAAAAACCTTGTCTTGTCATTGGAAGACCATGATTATTTAGAAATAAATAATCATTTTTACCTTTTATTAAGAAAAGACCTCTTTTATCAAGATAAAGCTTTAAATAATGAATGGCATAATCATTGATTGGTACAATTCTTTCTTTTGAACCTTTACCTTTACATCTTATAATATCGTTTTCTAAATCAATATCTCTTAATGTTAAAGAAATTAATTCACTTATTCTAAGGCCTGTTCCGTATATTATTTCGAGCATAGCCTTATTACGATAATCATACTTAGTTTTTAAAGGTATATTTAAAAGATTAGTTACTTCTTCTATTGTTAAAGTATCTGGAAGAGATTTTTTAAGTTTTGGCCTATCAATAAATTCACAAGGGTTCTTAGTTATTTTTTTATCTTTTAAAAGAAAGATATAAAAGTTATTAAGTGAAGTTATTTTTCTTGAGATTGTTTTGGCATCTAATTTTTCTAAAGTCTTTAAGTATTTTTCAACTATTTTTTGAGTTACCTTAGTGATATCTACTTTTTCTTTCTTTAAAAAATCTTCAAACTGTTTTAGATCATAATGATAGCTTTCAACTGTTTCATTTGAAAGTTTCCTTTCGTATTTAATATAGTCAATGTAATCTTTTAATTCCATAACATACCTCATATTAATTATAGCAAATATATATTTAAATATAAACATTTTCTTCAAATTTAGACATTTTTTTGATAAAATATTTACATGGAGGGGTATTTATGAATAAACCTTTAGCACTTATTTTAAGACCAAATAAAGTTTCAGAAATAGTTGGACAAAAGCATTTGGTTGGTAAGGGAAAAATTTTTACTAATTTAGTTAAAAGTAAAAAGATTTTTTCAATGATTTTATATGGTAGTCCTGGAACTGGTAAGACTTCTCTTGCTAATGCTTTAGTAAATGATTTAGGATGTAATTATCGCTCTCTTAATGCTGCTCTTAATAATAAGCAAGATTTAGCAAATGTTATTGAAGAGGCAAAAATGCTTGATGGAATGGTTTTAATTATGGATGAAATTCATAGAATGAATAAAGATAAGCAAGATATACTTCTTCCTTGTCTTGAAAGTGGTCTTATAACACTTATTGGAATTACTAGTTTAAACCCTTACCATAAGATAAATCCTGCAATTAGAAGTCGATGCCAAATTTTTAAGCTTGAGCCCCTTACAGATAATGATATTATAGATGGTCTTAATAGAGCTATTTCATCTGAGATTTTAAAGGGAATAAAAATTGATGATGAAACTGTTAAATATATTGCTTCTATTTCAGGAGGAGATTTAAGATTTGCTCTTAATTTACTTGAAGTTTCCTATTACTTTAAAAGTTCTCATAAAGTAGATATTGAGGTAATTAAAAGTATTAATAATAAACCAAACTTTTTTCATGATAAAAATGATGGTGGGCATTATGATAGTTTAAGTGGACTTCAAAAATCTATTAGAGGGTCTGATGTTGATGCTTCACTTCACTATCTTGCTAGACTTTTAGTGGCAGAAGATTTAGATAGTATTTACAGGAGACTTTCTGTTATTTGCTATGAGGATATTGGACTTGCTAATCCTTCAATTGGTCCAAAACTTGATGCTTGTATAAATGCAAGTGAAAGAGTTGGCCTTCCAGAGGCAAAACTTATTCTTGCTAATATAGTTATTGAAATGGCACTTTCTCCAAAAAGTAATACTGCAATGCTTTCAATAAATAAAGCGATAAATGATATTGAAACAAAAAATATTGGAGATGTTCCAAGTTATATTAAAAGTCCGTATATCGGATATAAATACCCACATGATTATAAAGGTTCTGTTGTTAAACAACAATATTTACCTGATAATATTAAAGATAGTAAATATTATATTCCTAAAGAATCTTCAAAATATGAAATTAGTCTAAAAAATATAAAAGAAAAATTAGATAAATTTAAGGAGTAGTTATGAAAAATTATAAAACACTTTTTATTACAATTGGTTATTTTTTCATTATAAATATTATTTTTTCTCTTTATATATTTAATACTATATCTATTGATAGTTTATTTTTCTATTTTTTAGATAGTATTATTTTTGGTAGTTTTACTTTACTTTTTTCTTTTATTTTTAAAGGAAAATTACGAATTATTTGTTATGTAATTCTTTCTTTTGTTTTTTCTTTTTTATTTATATCGCAAATTGTTCATTATAGTTTTTATGAATGTTTCTTTTCAGTATACTCTCTTATTAATGGAGGACAAGTATTTGGTTTTTTCTATGCTATTTTAAGTGAAGTTTTAGAAAATATTTATATTATTATATTTATAATTTTACTTTATTTTACAAATGCGCTTTTATTTATTAAATTTAAGGATAAGAGTAATAACTATAAATTTTATGTTCCTTTAATAACTATTTTATGTACTATTTTTGTAAGTTTTGGTGCTTCACTCATTGACTTTAATAGTATTTATTCAAGGAAAAATCTTTTAAAGAGTGTTAATGACGAAACTTTAAATGTTCAAAAATTTGGTCTTTTAACTGCTACTTCTATTGATATTCAAAGATTTGTATTTGGGTTTTCTCTTGATACAAATGTTAGAGAACATGGTGTGACTGTTGGCTCTTTTGATAGTGATAATTATAATATATTAGATACTGACTTCACTAATCTTTCAAAGAAAAATGAAAAGCTTGCAAAATTTTTTATGAATGAAAAGGCAACAAATAAGAATGAATATACGGGTATTTTTAAAAATAAAAATCTTATCTTTATTACTGCAGAATCATTTAGTTTTAAGGTGGTTGATAAGAATCTTACCCCTACTTTATATAAACTTCAAAATGATGGATTTAAATTTAATAATTTTTATACTCCCATTTACTATGCTTCTACTTCAGATGGAGAATATACTAATTTAACGGGTATTTTACCAAGTTATGGTACATGGAGTTTCCTCTCTTCTATAAATAATGATTATCCTTATAGTTATGCTAATATTTTTAAAGAAAAAGGTTATAAAACTTATGCTTTTCATAATGGTGAATATGATTTTTATAATCGTAATTTGGTAATGCCAAACTTTGGATTTGATAAATATTTGGGATGTGGTAATGGTCTTGAAAATAAAATGAATTGTAATAATTGGACTCAAAGTGATGAAGAAATGTTTGATGTAAGTTTTGAAAACTATAAAAATGATAAACATTTTGTTTCATATTATATGACTATAAGTAGTCATTTACCTCATGATTTTAAACTTAATGATATGGCAAAAAAGCATCAAGATAAGGTAAAAGGTTTAGATTATCCAGAAGATGTTTTAGCATATATTAGTTCAGTTATTGATTTAGATAAAGCTTTAGAAAATCTTATTAATAATTTAAAGAAAAATAACCTTCTTGACGATACTGTAATTGTTTTAGTCCCTGATCATTATCCATATGGACTTAAGGAAGATTCTATTAACGAATTTATTAAACCCACTACAAGTTATGATAAACATAAGTCAGGTCTTATTATTTATAATAGCAAAATAAAAGGTTCTTCATCTGATAAGTATGCTTCTAATGTGGATATTTTACCTACTCTTTTAAATATGTTTGGAATGAAATATGATTCAAGATTGTTAATTGGAAAAGATATTATGAGTCAAGATGATGGTATTGTAATTTTTAATGACAGAAGTTTTCTTACTAGTAAAGGTTACTATGATGAGGGAAAAGACAAATTTTATGGAGAAGGAAATGTAAGTAAAAGTTATATAAATAATACTAAAAATATAGTTTATAATAGAGTTAATGCATCTTCATTAATGCTTGATGTTAATTGCTATAAATATTTAAAATAAAAAGGAAGTTATCTTCCTTTTTTATTTAGTGCTATTTCTTTTACAATATAACTTGCTATTAGTAATCCTGCAGATGCGGGGACAAAACCATTTGAGGCTATTTTTTTACTATCTATTTTCATAGGTATTTCACTTGAATAACAGCAAGTTACTTTTTCCTTTATGTTTTCATCTTTTAAGTATTTTCTTAATATTTTAGCTATTGGATCATAACTAGTTTTTCTAAGGTCACAAATCATTAGTTTAGAGGGATCCATTCTTTTTCCTGTACCAAGACAAGTTATAAATTTAATATTTTTTAAAATGCATTTTTTAATTACTTCTTTTTTTGTATTTATAGTATCACAACAATCAATAAAATAGTCTATATTTTCATTTAAAATTTTATCTATATTTTCAGTTGTTATAAATTCTTTAACCTTTTTTACTTTTACATTTTCATTAATTTCTTTTATTCTTTTTTCAATTTCATCGATTTTAAATTTACCTATATTTTTTGTGGTTGCCATTAACTGTCTATTTAAATTAGAAATTTCTATTTTATCAAAATCGATAATTGTTATGTTTTCTATTCCTGATCTTATTAGAGCTTCAACTAGGTATGATCCTACTCCTCCGAGCCCTAAAACAGTAATGTTTGCCTCTTTTAACTTTTTTATACCATCTTTACCTACCAAAAGTTCTAATCTATCAAACATAAGAAAAATAGATTAATTATCTATTTCTAAATTATGATATACATCTTGAACATCATCAAGATCTTCAAGGGCATCAATTAAATTTAATATTTTGGTAGTTTTTTCTTCATCTAACGAGATATAATTAGATGGTATATATCTTACTTCGTTCATTATAAAGTCAGTTATACCCTCTTTTTCTAAAGCATTGTTGGTGCTGATAAAGTTTTCATATGTTGTATATATTTCATAGCTATCGTCATTTGAGATAAAATCAAGAGCATCATTTTCTAAAGCAATATTCATAAGTTTTTCTTCGTCATAAGTATTTGGTATTACTATAATGCCTTTTCTTTCAAACATATAACTTACTGAACCATCAGTTCCAAGATTTCCTCCACGTTTTGTAAAAGTGCTTCTTACTTGAGAAGCTGTTCTATTTCTATTATCTGTAAGACAGTCAACCATTATGGCAACACCATTTGGCCCATATCCTTCATATCTTATTTGTTCATAGTCTTCTCCACCTGCAGATTTATTTGCTTTTTCAATGGCAGCATTTATTTTGTCTTTTGGCATATTTGCAGCTTTTGCCTTATCTACTATCATACGTAGTGATGGATTACTATCTACATCTTTATCTCCGGATTTAGCAGCAACATATATTTCCTTGGCTAATTTTTGGAATACTTTTCCTCTTTCTGCATCTATTAAACCTTTTTTTCTTTTAATTGTAGACCATTTTGAGTGTCCACTCATAATATCACTCCTTTAAATCAATATAATTATACTACATATAAAGAAAAAAGAAAACTATTATTGTTTTCTTATTCTTTGAATTTTTTTATATTTTTTTATTTTGTCGGGACATATTATTGTTTCATGTGATATTAGTATATTTTCTAAACCTTCTGCTGTGGTTAGATTAGAAAAGTTTGCGACTCCTCCAATATATTCCAGGTTTTTTAAACCTTTTGCTGTGGTTAGATTAGGAAAGAATGCAACTTGTCCTATATATTCTAGGTTTTCTAAACCCTCTGCTGTGGTTAGATTAGGAAAACTTGTAGATCCTCCTATATATTTAAGATTTTCTAAACCTTTTGCTGTGGTTAGATTAGAAAAACTTGCAGATCCTCCTATGTATTTTAAGTTTTCTAAACCCTTTGCTGTAGTTAAATAACTAAATATTACATCTCCTCTTATATGTTCCAGGTTTTTTAAACCTTTTGCTGTTGTTAATTTATAAAATTTTGCCTTTTCTCCTATGTATTTTAGGTTTTCTAAACCTTTTGCTGTAGTTAGATTAGAAAAGCTTGCAGATCCTCCTATATATTTTAAGTTTTCAAAACCTTTTGCTGTGGTTAGATCTATACAATTTAAATCACCACATATTATTTCAGGTATTTTTATTTCTTTTAGAGTTTCTTTATATCCTAATAAATCTATATTTCCAAGATATACTTTTAAATCCTTTTTTAAATCTTCTTCTTTTGTCCCTATCTCATTTTCTTTACAATTAAATATTTTGGCATAATCTTGCTTTTCGTCTCTTTCTTTTTTTATTTCTTCTATCCTTGGGTCATCTTCCCAACCAAAACCATCTATTGATTTATATACTTCATATAAAAATCTTAGTTCTTCTCTTGTTAACTCTTCTTTATTTTTATGTTTATTATATATTTTTGTAAGTTCTT
>CANRAF010000015.1 GCA_947628535.1 uncultured Bacilli bacterium
AACAAAAAAAATTAACTCAATTATCTTGAATTAATTTTTATATAATTTTTGTTTCACATCATTTACAAATATACAAAATCATTCAAATCTCTTCCCAATGATTTCTTCTTTTTTTATTCCATTTAAATAATCTCTTACTAACATCTCTTTTTTACCAGACATTTTAATTTTTAACAGTTTTATATCATAATCTTTACATGCAACATATATTCCATTTTTATCTATTTTTACAATTGTACCAGGTTTTTCTGTTGATTTATCATGTGTCTTTTCTGATAACAAAATTTTAACAGGTTTTTCATCTAACAAAGCAAAAGATCCAGGAACTGATGAAAGTCCTCTTATTTTATTGTGCACATTATATGAAAAATCACTAAAATCTACATGTTCATCCTCTCTTTTTATAATTGGTGCTAAAGTTTTAAGGTCATGATTTTGTTTTTCTTTTTTTGCATTTCCATCAAAAATATTTGGTAGTACTTCTTTTAAAAGTTCTGCTCCAAGTGTGCTCATTTTATAACTTATAATATCATAAGTATCATTTTCTAAAATTTTAATAGCTCTCTTTTTAATAATATCTCCACTATCCATACCCTTATCAGTATACATAATAGTAACACCTATTTCCTCTTCTCCATTTATAATGGCATGATGAATAGGAGCACCTCCGCGATATTTTGGAAGAAGAGAAGCATGAACATTTACTGTGTCATATGGTGGTGCATAAATTAATTTTTCAGGAATTATTTGTCCATATGCACAGGTAATAATAATATCAGGATTTAATTTAATAATTTTTTCATATTCTTCCTTTAAACTTTCAGGTGATAAAACCTTTATATTATGTTTTAAAGCATGAACTTTAACAGGACAAGGTGTTAAAACTTTTTTTCTTCCCACAGGTTTATCTGGTTGTGTAACAACTGCTATTACATCTGTTTCCTCAATTAACATATCAAGTACAGGAATACTATAACTTGGAGTTCCCATAAAAACTACTTTTTTATCCTTCATAAAATCAACACCTTTCTAAAAAAGAAGTTATCTCGAAGATTTACCTTTTCGACTAACTTCATAATCTAACTGTTTTTCAATAACAAGTCTTTTTCTATACTCTACTTCTTGTTTTATTATCTCTAATTTTTTACAAAGAGTTTCGTATTCTTTTTCTTCTATATATTCTTTATACTTACCCATAATTAAACTTTTAAAACGTTCTATTTCCCCAAGGATTAAATCGTAATTAGAATCGTCATCGTCATCTTCTTCATAAACAACAGATATCATTTGTAAAATTTTCTCAAAAGTTCTTTTACATTTTTTATCTACTAATTTTTCAATTAAACTAGGATTAATAACTATCATTTCATTAACATTAATCATATCTTCAAATTTAAGATTTTTTTTAGGTTTAACATTAAATCCTTTTATTTTTTCGTATTCCATATAAGTAATAACATCTGTATTATCATCTTTTTTTATTACAAATTTTCTTTCTTTTTCCACTTCAAACACCCACCCTACTACTTATCTTTAAGTTTTTCGTTAGTGATTCTTATTTGTTCTTTTTTTCGGTATTCTTCTATTTTTTTATGATCTCCACTTAAAAGAACATCTGGAACTTTCATCCCTTTATATTCACGTGGTTTTGTATAAACAGGAAAATCCATTAAATCATTATCAAAAGATTCACTTTCTAAAGATTCTTTGCTTATAACACCCTCTATCAATCTAATAGTAGCATCACTTATCATCATTGCAGGAAGTTCTCCACCTGTTAAAATAAAATCTCCTATCGAAATTTCTTCATCTGCTAACAACCTTATTCTATCATCAAATCCCTCATAATGTCCACATATAAGAATCAAATGTTTAAATTTTGAAAGACTCTTTGCCTTTTCTTGTTTAAACGTTTTCCCTCTCGGAGTCAGAAGCACTATATGAGAATCATCTTTTTTTATACTCTCTATAGCATCATATATAGGTTGAATTTTAAGCACCATCCCAGCGCCTCCCCCAAAAGGAGTATCATCAACTTTACCATGAGGCTCATCACTATAATCTCTAAAATTTATTATATTTATCTTTACTTTACCACTTTCTATAGCTCTCTTTATAATAGATTGATTTAAAAATCCTTCAAACATTTCAGGAAAAAGAGTTAATATATCAATTTGCATCAATAAGACCCCCTATTTCTTTAAAAATTATTTTATCATCCTTAACTTCATCAATAAATTTATTATTAACAGGAATTAAAATTTCTTTATCTTCTAAAGTTATATAAAAAACATAATTATTAAGACCACAATTAACTATATCTTTAACTGTTCCTATATAATTATTCTCATAAAAACATTTAAGTCCAAGTAAATCTTCAAAAACATATTCATTTTTCTTAAGTAATAAATCACTTCTTTTTACAAATAAATCTTTATTTTTAAAACTATCTATTAAATTAATATCTTCAAAATCTTTAAAAGAAATAAGATATACTTTATTATGTTTCCTAAAACTTGATAATTTTACTTCTTTCTTTTCTTCACCTATAAAAAAAGAAAAACCATTTTTAAAAACATTATCTTTATATAAAAAATCACTTTGAAGTTTTAATTCTCCTTTTATTCCATGTGATCCATTTATTCTTCCAACATAGACATATTCCATAATGACACCTCAAATCATTTAAAAATAAGTTAATTTCTATTCATATTTTAACACGAAATCAATCTCTTTACAATAAAGTAAATTATTACAAAACAAAAAAAAGACCAAAAGGTCTTAACAATAACTTCTTCTAAAAATTAAGAATGATCCTGCTATAATGCATACTGGAACCACATAGAAAATATAATCACTGATTGCTGTATTTGGATTAGTTCCTGTAGTCACTGTTTTAGATGCAACATTTGTTGTTTCGGTTGTAGTTGTGTAAGAAGATTCATCACTTGAAGTATATATAATATCTCCTAAAGTTGTTTCACTAGTAGTCTCTAAAATAACTCTACTAATATATACATTGTCTTTATCTCCATCTTTAACAGCAGCAACTGCTAAAACATAACCATTATGTGAATTTTCTTCATAAACTAAATCACTAAGATTAATTTCATAATCTGATGCTAAAGTCCAGCTTTCTAAATCAGCAACTGTAACTTCAGGAATAAGATTCTTAAAATCTGCTTCATAGTTCGCAACCTTTGTTGCAGCTGAAGCATATGCAGATGAATCTCCACCATTATCTATTATATATTTTGATTTAACATAATCATTAAAATCGCTACTATCTATAGCTACATACTTATAATAGAAAGTATATTTGTTAGCAGAATCAGTTTGAGTTATTTCTTTTTCATCTCCACCAACATTTAAACTTATAGTTGCAATTGAACTCAAATCATGTTCTGCCGCAAATACATTTCCTATAAAGCAAAAACTAAATACTAATGTCATAAATATAGATATAATTTTTTTCATAAAAATCACTTCCTTTAGTATAAATATACATAACTCATACTAAAGTGTAAATATTTTTTTGAAAACTTTTTTATTTGTTTACGCCATCACTGTAAATTATTAGTAACAGGGAATTTAAGTATAACTTCAGTATATTCACCAAAGACTGATTTATACTTCATTTCTCCATGGTGTAAATTCATTATCTCTTTTGACAAAGTAACTCCAATACCACTACCCTTTTCTTTACACGAATAGAAAAGCTCTCCTACTTTTTCTAATTGTTCTTTAGTAAGACCAATGCCATTATCTTTTATTTTTAACAAAATATTTTTCTTATTCATTACTAAATTAATATCAATAACTCCTTCTTCTATTATTGCTTCAACACTATTTTTTAAAATATTTACAAGCACTTGTTTTAATCTTGCATAATCTCCATTTATAAATACTTCATCATCATAATTATAATTTACAACTATTTTATGTTTATCAAAAAGCATTTGCATATTTTTAATAGTATCTGTAATTAGTGAATCTAAATCCATAATATCTAAATCAACTTTTATTTTAGTATACTCACTAAAATTATCCATAATATCTAAAGTTCTATCTATTTCACTTAAAACTATTTTTTTATACTTATTAATTTGTTTTTCATCCTTTGGATTCATCATTGATAAATAACCCTTACATACTGCAATAGGATTTTTAACTTCATGTGTTATTTTAAAAAGAGAATTTTTTAATGCTTTTTCCTTTTCCAGTTCTTTTAATGTTTGATTAAGATTAATAGTTTCTTCTACCTTACTTATTATTTTAACAACTAATATTCCCACTAAATAAAATACTAAAAGGCAGATAAATATTTTAAAAAGAGCAATTAAATCATTGTGCCTTAAAATATAGTAATCTTCAATTGTTAAGAAAATGCCTTTAATAAAAACAAAGGAAAGAAGAAGACTTTTATAACTCTTTCCTCTATGGGATAATAATACAAAAATTAAAATATAAATAAGATACTCTGTCATACCTACAATTATATTGTCACCATTTACAGTATTAAATCCCACTAAAATAAAGGCTAAAAGAATAGAGGCCCATTTTCTGTTATAAAGTATTGATATTACAAATGGCATATTAACAAGTAAAACTGTATAAGCAAAGCTTTTATCACAGTACTGCATAAGTAAAAATAAACTTGAAAAATTAGCAATATCTATTAAATAATTCTTGCCTATTTTACCAACACTATTTGTATAAGCCTTAATAAGTAAAATAGAACTTACTGGAAAAATAATTAAAATTATATCTAATATCAAAGCATCAAAAAACGACATATTTATCACCTATATTAATAATACAGATGGTTTATGTCGTTATTTGTCGAAATATGTTGAAATTTATTTTATCTCATCGATATATTTTTTAAGTTGTTTAGAATTAGGCCCAAGTATTATTTTAAGCTGGTTTCCCATTTCAACAATACCTTTAGCACCTAAAGATATAATAGCATCTTTATCTACTTTTTCTATATCCTCTAAAGTAACTATGAATCTAGAAAGATTAACTTCCGTATTCAAAATATTTTCTTTTCCTCCTAAGTACTCTACAAGTTTATTCATATCAAGCTTTACTTCTTTTTTATTGATTTTAAGTACTGCTAAAAGCAATATAATAAACACTAAAATTATAATTAAATATTCAAACGTCATAAAATCACCTATAGTAATTATACAATAAATTCGTCAAAATTAAAACTTTTTTTCATACAATTTAGTAAATAGGTATTAGCTCTGCACCAAATGTTACGTACTGAATATCTTATATTAGAAAGAAAAAAGGGGTGGATTATATATGAATAGTAGCTCATGCTGTATAAATAATATCTTAGAAGTTATCAATGTTTTACAATGTCAAGCTGAAAAAGTTGATGATATTCCAAATACATGTGATAGACCATTTTTAGGTTCTGCTGGAAGTTCAAATGCATTTGTTTACAATACAAGACCTATAACTTTATATACATCAAATAATACTTTATTCGAAGCACCTTACACTTTAGATGGTCAAACAGGAACATCTTCAGTTTTTAGGGTAGAAAAAGTTACAAATGAAACAGCAACACTTAGAGTTTTAGCACCAAATCCTGATACTACAAGCACTTTTCCTTATGTAAAAACAGATTCATTTATCATAGTAAATACAAATTGTGTATGTGCTGTTAGATGTTTACCAGATACATTTGTAGACTGTGTATAGAAAGGAGGAATAATATGTGTGGAAATAATAACTGTGATTGTTTAAGAGATGTCCTTTGTACAATTGTTAAAATTCAAAAACAAGGAGAATGTATAGATGGAGGATTACAATCTTGTGATAGACCTTATTTAGGAGTTAATTCTAATAGCGTTTATAACACAAGACCTATAACTTTCTATACTTGTCCAAGCAATACTTTATGGACAATGCCTTATACTTTAGATGGAACTGATGGAACATCTTCTGTTTTTAGAGTTGAAGCTGTAGAGGACTGTTGTTGTACATGTAGAGTTTTGGCACCAAGCACTACTGAAGGAACACCTTATGTAGCAACTGATTCATTCTTCACTATTAATCTTAATTGTGTTGGAGCAATTCAGTGCTTAGATGATACTTATATTGCATGTATTTAAAAAACTTCAAAAAATTGAAGTTTTTTTATTTTTCATAAATTTTAATTACATCATCAACATTAATTGATTCATTATCTAAAGTTATTAACCTATTACCTATTTTACCCGCTATCTTAGTTTCATATCTTTTATCTTTTGTTACAATTACAACATCTTTATTAAATATATAAGATCCGCTTTTAGATAATCTATTCACAAAATCAACAACATCTTCTTTTGGTTCTTCTTCTGTGCTAATATTAAGTCTATCTTCCAAAAAAGAATAATAGGCTTTTTTATTATTGTTAACCTCTCCTATATCAGGTTTAAAAATTTTTGGTTTTTTATCCATATAGCCTCCTTTTATTACTATATTTTATGTTTAAGTGATTAAAAAATTCTAAAAAAGATATACTAAATATTATGAAAACAAATAAATCTTTTATATATATTCTTTTAATTTTTTTTGTAATTAGTATTAACTCTATTTATAGTTTTTCATCGTTTTTAACAAATGATTTATATAGTCTTGTCATAAGACAATCTATTTTTTATTTAATTGGAGTTATTATTATTTTAATTTTATATAAAATAAATCCTGAAAAACTTTTAAAATATTCATTTTTTATCTATATTTTTAATGTATTATTACTTATTTTAGTATTAATTATTGGAACAGAAGTAAATGGTGCTAAAGCATGGTTTTCTATTCCTATAATAGGTACATTTCAACCAAGTGAATTTATGAAAATTGGTCTTATTTTATTTTTAGCTAAAGTAATTGATAAACAAAAATTAAATAGTGTAAAAGATGAAATTATATTAATAATAAAAGTATTAATAATTACTTTAATTCCTTCACTTTTCACCTTTTTAGAACCAGATACTGGAGCTGTTTTAATTTATTTAATTATTACTTTAGTTATGCTCTTTACATCAAGATTAAGATATAGATGGTTTTTAATTCTTTTTGGAGTAGTTGCAGTTCTTATTGGAGCACTTTTTTATTTATATATTTTTGAAACAGATTTATTTATAAGTATATTTGGTAGTAGTATGTTTTATAGATTTGATAGAATTTTTGACTGGCAATCCTCATCTGGAATGCAGCTTGAAAACTCAGTTATTTCTATTGGTTCAAGCGGATATTTTGGACATGGAATAAGTAATATTTTGCTTTATTTTCCTGAAGGACATACTGATTTTATCTTTTCATCTTTTGCCTCTATTTATGGTCTTATCGGAATGATGATTTTAATTTTTACTATTCTTTGGTTTGATACTTTAATTATTAAAACTAATACAAAAAAAAGAGCATTTAAATACGTAATATCAGGTTTTGCAGCCGCTCTTATTTATCAACAAATACAAAATATTTCTATGACCATTGGTCTTCTTCCTATTACAGGAATTACTCTTCCCTTTATTTCTTATGGAGGAAGTAGCCTTTTATCTTATATGATGTTACTTGGAATAATTATTTCAATTAGAAAAGATTCTTTATTAAATTAAAGAATCTTTATCTTGAGAAACTTTATCTACTTCTCTTAAAGCTGTAACATATAAAATAATTATGAAGCCTATAAAAATAAGTAAGAACCATAAAGCATCAAACATTAAGAAATAATTATAAATCGTATGTAACACAGTTGGCACTAAAACACTTAAAAACATATATAAGATAAATTTACGCTTATCTTTTTTCTCCCATATTTTAGCAAGTCCTAAAAAATAACCCATAAAAACTCCAAAAGCAACATGTCCTGGAACAGAGAAAATTGCTCTATAAATACCAAGTGAAAAACCGCCTTCTAAAACATAAAAAACATTTTCTATAGCTGCAAACCCAAGTCCCACAAAAACAGAATATACAATGATGTCATATAGTTGATCAAAATCTTTGTGAGGGTATCCTATAAATCTAATCATTATCCATTTTGAAAATTCTTCAACTAAAGCAACTTCTAAAAATGTCAAAACAAAAAGTTTAACATATCCAAATAAAAGATAATTATCTGTTATATATAACTCTGGTATAAAATGTAGCATCAAAATATTAACAATCATAACTATAAAAGATGCTATAAGTCCCGAACAAAAAAGTGAAATAAGTAAAGAAATGGGTTCCTTTACTGTATCTTTTTTATATATAAAAAATCCAAGTATAACTACAGGAACTATTGATATAAAAAGTAAAAGAAAAACCATACTATCACCTTTTATATTGTATCATAGCCTAGTAATTTAACCAAAAAAAAGAAACACTTATGTGTTAAACCTTTACATTTAAACATGTTGTTCTTCTTTTAAAGTGACATTTTTAGCTTGATAACCTTTATCAGTTTCAATTAAATCAAATTCTACTAGTTGATCTTGTTCAAGAGTTTTATAACCCTCTCTATTTATAGCGGAATAATGAACAAATATGTCCTCCATTTCTCCATTATCTAAAAAACCGTATCCTTTAGCATCATTAAACCACTTCACCTTCTTAATCATTTTTAAATCTCCTTTCTGCTTACTGCATAAAGAATATACCACAACCAAGATGAAAATTTTGTCAAATTATGCTGAAAAATTTTATTTTAGTGTTTTTGCGCTCTTTTGAATATTTTCTGACAAAAAAAATAGGTAAATATATTTTTTACCTATTATTTATTTACTGTAAATTCTACTTTAGTTGTACCATTTTCATCAGTAATTGAAGAACTATCAATAGACGTACTAAAGTAATTATTTAATTTTGTTAAAACACTTTCTATTTCTTCTTTACTTGTAGCAGAAGTAGGTGTACTTATACTAACAGTTAAAATAGCATCAGTATTTGTAAATGTAATTGCTATGTTATTATTAATTTCCATTTTTTCTAATGTAGCATAATTATATTCTTTTCCTTCAGAATAAACTTTTACTAAAATTTTTCTATTATTTGAAGTATCATCAACAATATAATAATCTGTAAATTTAACTATATTACTTGAACCTTGATTTTTGGTTAACGAACTCATTGCTTTTATTACTATATTTCTAGATAAAGTACTATCAATATCATCATTTAACATTAAAATACTTGCATTAAACACAACTAACATAGTATCTGCTGAACTGTTAAGCTTAACTCTTAGTTCTTTATTTAAATAATTATGAGCATAATCTTCTACTTCTTTATTCATAGTAAGAACATCACTTGCATAAATAAATCCATTTATTGTTTTACCATCAATAATTAAATTACTAATACCATTTTCTGAAAGAGATTTTACATATTTTATAATTTCATCTTTTGTTACATCACTAACGGGTTCATACCATTCTTTTATATAGTATTCAAAGGCCTTGTTTTGCTCTGAAACATCACTTGATGAAAAATACATTGTAATTAGGCCATCTTTTAAAACATAATCTTTATATGTTCTAATATAACCATTAAATGAATCTGAAGCTTTTACTTTATATGGTTTTGTTTTACTTAAAAATTCAAGTCCAGGTATATCAAACATATTACTTTTATATTTTTCTAAAAAGCCTTCTACATAATCACGATAATCAACATCTGTTTTTTCTTTAAGTTTTCTCACAAGCTCTAGAAAAGCATCATCTTCTTCTAAAACTATAACATCAGGGTCAACTGGTTCTTCTTCCTTAGGAAATCTTTTATGATAATCATCAAGTGTCATTGAACTATTATATGCTCCGTATCTATAAGTAACATACCCTTCATTATTAATGTTTTCTGTTATTGTTATAGGAATTTGAATTCTATCTGTATCTTTATTAATAACAGATTCAACAGGGCAAGACACAATAGCATCCATATTATCCATTTTATCTTCTTTCTCATAAACAACATCAGATGGATTAGTTTGATCTCCCTTAAAATTTATTGCCTCTATTTTACAAGCACTTGGAACACCAACTGAATATACATCCCTATATCCTACCCCATATTCATTACGTGGAAAGGTAAAATGAACAAAAATTGTATCATGATTAGAACCAGCATAAAGTTCCCCTATAATGGGTTCATTATTAAAAAGTTCATATAAACCATTTTGATAAGTTAAAGCATTATCTTCCTCTAAAATATATTTTGCATTCGATGGCGTGAAATTGCTAAAATTAGCAGTAATCACCAAAAGTAATGCCATTATAAAAGGTGTTAATACTTTTTTATTATCTAAAAATTTATCTTTAATGACCTTTAATTTTTCTATCATTTAAATCACCTCTACCTTGTTATCTGTTTAGCAGAATATCCTACTTTTACAATATCGTATTTTTTACCATTAGCAGAAGTATCATTTTTACTATATCTAACAGTTACTTTGTAGGTTTTCTTATTTTTGTTTGTAGAAGAGTCAACTACCCTTTTAATACTATAAGCATTATAATTATTACTATTAGCAGCAGGTGTAGTAGTAACTTTATTTCCATTTTCATCAGTAAGACTAACAAGATTAAATTCTTCATGAATAAGTATTGTTAAAACTAAATCTGTTTTTACTTCTATATCACTCGTATCAACGACAAATGAATAATTTATATTACTTGTGGGTCTATAGTTTCTATTTGTGTTACATACCTTATCAGCTGTAAGTTGACATGCTTCCTGAGGTGTAATTGTAACCCCAAATTTAGCAACACGTGCAGAATCTCCACTTTCTAAATTACTAATGAATTTCGAATAGGTAATTACAGTAGTAAGTAGACCTATAACACCTACATACATAATAACCCATTTACATAAATTCTTTTTTAATCTCTTACTATGTAACAATCCTTTCATTTTATTTCACCTACTTGCTTTTACTCTTCTTTTTTTGTTTTGCTAGTTTTTGTAGCCTTTTTCTCCTTAACAGTAGTAGTCTTATTACTTTGATTTGTCTTCTTTTTATTTGAAGGGGAACCACTAGATTTTTTGTTACTAGTTTTTGTTTTTATTTCTGAAGGTTTTTTAGAAGATTTCTTGTTTGTCCCTTCATTTTTACTATCTTTTTTCAAAGTTTTACTACTTTTATTAACTTTGTTAGAGCTTACCTTTTTATTCTGATTTTTCTTTTTCCCTTTTCCTTTCTTTTTATTTTTTCTCTTTTTCTTTTTATTTAATTTTTTCTCATAGAAATCTTTTATTTTTGTAATTAAATTTATTTCTTTTTTACTTTTTTTCTCTTCTTCTCTTTTTTCTTCGATGAATTTTTTAAAATCTTCATCTTCTTCATCAGCATATACTGGTTTACCATTTTTATTTTCACTTAGAAAATAACAAATCATAATTCCCACTACTAAGATCATTATACTGACTAAAGGATTTTTTAAAGCATTTAGAAAATTTCCTACTCCTCTTATTCTAAATACATATTTTCCAATAATCTTATCAGTTTTAGTAGACTCATCTAAACTTTTATTATTATCTCCTTTTGTAACCATAGTCTTATCATTTATTTCTACAATTCTATGAGTTACAAAAGTATTATTAACATCATAAAATGTTACAATATCATTTTCCTTATATTTACTTTCTTTAGTATCTATAACAATTAAATCTCCTACATTAATAGTTGGTTCCATAGATCCAGATACTACCTCTAAAATGGAATAACCATTAAAATGCGCTAAATCTTGTTTTAAGATTTTTACACTAATGAAATTGTAAATATTAAATAGAACCATTATTACTATTAAACTTGTTACTGCAATAAGTGCTATTTTTTTTATTATTTTCATAATCTAAACCCCTTTACACTGTTCATTTAAAACTTTAAATTCAACACTTACAGTAAGTTCATATATTGTATTTAAATCTGTTGCTTTATTACCAATTAAAGTATCAACTCTATCATTTTCTTCTACCCATTTCCATAGTAGTGATATTTCAGTGTAAGAGCCATTTTCTATAGTAATAGGAACGCTAACTATCTTTTCTGAATCAGTTTTCTCGCTTCCATCATTTAAAATTTCATATTTAGAACTTGCTCCTAAATAATAGGTTGATGGATCTTTTATTATATATCCCATATTTACGCATCCAATGTTTTTACAAACATCATTATTCTCTTTTAAAGTTATACTTTCAATAGTAATTGTACTTCCTGTATTATTATTAAGATTCATAATATAGGAACCATTTGCTCCAGGATAAATTATTTTATCTTTTTTGTATAAACTGTAATACTTTTCATTATGGAAAAAATCTACATCTGTTAAATAAAGTTTTTTCCCTTCTTCAAGTATAACTTTTTCTGATGTTACTTCGTAAATAGCATAAAGTGTTAAATCACTATCTAAACTAGTTATAACAGCATCTTTTTCATATCTTTTACCTGTTCCATCAGGAGATGTATTATAACTTTCTAATTTAAAGTATGTACAAGACTCTGCATCATCTGTTTTATATGGAACATAATCAGAAAGGCTTACATTTACTTTATCCTCAGTAGTATATTTATACTCATATTTTGTAGTAAATGAATCAAAGAATCCTCCATTTGCATCAATTATTAAAACATGTTTTTCAACTACCTCAAGTTCTATTTGAAGATTTAAATCATCTTTAGAAGCTTTAACATCTACTTGATGTTTTCCTGGAGAAGTAACTTCTACTTCAATAACTAAGTTCCCATTTCCATCTTTATATTTAAATGTAACATCGCTATCACTTGTAACATCAATATAAATATCAGGATTAGTAGATGAACGAAGTCTAAGGCCCCCTCCTGGAAGAGGTTCTTCAATTATCTCACCATCAAATAAGTTATTCTCTAAAACAATACTACCCTTTCCAGTATCTTTTTCCATATCAACTATATATCTATTTTGAGATTCAAGAAAATATTTAATTTTTTCAAAAACTAAAGTTGTTATATCTTCATAATCATTATGAGTTATATGAAGTTTCGTTTCAAAATCAGTTTTAATTTTTGGTTTAATAGTAATTGAACCTCTATTTACTATAATTTCTCCAATATCGTCATCTGAAGTAACTTTTATTTCTGATAAATCATAGTCTTCTGTACTTTCTCCATCATCATAAACTGTATATCCTATAGTATATGAAGAAACATCTCCAGGAACTATATATTTATCATAGTCAAAAGCAATAGTTCTAACTTTTTTGTTAATAGTAACTGTATATGTTTTAGTATTCCCATTTTCATCTGTTACAGTAATCTCTAAAACATTGTCATTACCAGAATTTAACTTTAAGTTTTTACCATCAGATTCCTTTCCATTAAACTTATATGTAACTTTAGAATTTTCGTTTTCTGGAATACCTTTAAACGTTACTTCATCTTGATTGTAAGGTACATCTAAAGTATAAGAATAATTATCTTTTTTAAATTCCTCATTTAATTTAAGATTATCAGATACTGTAATATCTTTTAAATAATTACTTGTAGTTTCTTCTCTTGCTTTTCTTTCAATAGTAACTGTATAAGTAGTTTCATTTCCGCTCTCATCTGTTACAGTTACTTCTACAACATTTTTACCAACTTTTAAATCTAAGTCATCTAAATTATCTTTAGTTTTACCATTATATTTATATTTTACTTTTGCCTTATCATTTTTTGGTTTTGCTTTTACATCTAATGATTTAACATCATTATCTACTACTACGTTATAATTTAAAACATCTGGATTAAATTTAGGAATAAGTTTACCTTTACTAACACTTAAACTTTCTAGTTTAGTAGACTTACTACTTGTCTTTTTACTTCTATTAATAGTAATTTCATATTTTGTTACATTACCATTTTCAGCTTTTACAACAATTGTAAGTTTATTATTTCCAACCTTTAATTTTAAATTTCTCAAAGATTTTACTTTTTTACCATTAAAAGTATAAGTCATAGTAGACTTCTTACTGCTTAAAGATGCTTTAAAAGTCATTTTAGATACATTATTTGGAACGCTTAAATAATATTTATAAGTTTTAGAATTAAAATTAAGTTTTCCTGAAGATGGTTTTAGTGATTTTAAATAACTATTACTATCTCTTACTACAGCACTCTTTGTTTTTCCTTTAACAATTTTTAAATTGTAATATGCTGTATATTCACGATTATTATAAATAACACTTAATTTTATGGTAGCATTTCCTTTACTTTTACCAACTATCTTAATTGTTCCATGGTAAATACTTACGTCCGCTATATTATTGTCAATACTTACCTTTACTTTTCCTCTTAAACCAATTAAGTTATAAGATACATATTTTATTCTATTTTTATTTAAATCAATAGTTCCTCTGGTATTAGAAAGAGAAATATATCTTTTACTTTTTCCTATAGTAACAGGAAGTGTTGCCTGATAAATTTTTCCATTAGTTGTAGTCTTTAGAATAACTTTAACTTCTCCAGAACTACGAGGTACTATAACAACATAACCATCTCTAACATAACAAGCTGCTACTTTAGTATTAGTTGTAGTACAAGTAAATTTCTTAGGATTTATATTTTTGTAATAATAAACTACTTTAGCATTATCATCACTTAAATACATTTTTAAACTTGAGATATTAAATTTTAAGTCTTTATTAATTATTTTTTCTCTATCATTAGTATTTTCTTCTATATTAAAAGACCTTTCATAAGTAAATAAACTTCCTATTTTACCCCAAAAAGTAGAAGTACAACTTGTAAGCAGCAAAAGAATTATGATTACAATGATTATTATCATAATTATTCTTTTTCTAAGTCTTGATTTATCATCATTTTTGTTATTATTTTCTTTAGTTTTAACCATAATTCTCTCACTCCTTTCTTCTTTTTAAGTTTAGCCCTCGAATAAAACCATGAACTAATCATGATTTTATTCGAAAGTTAAATAATTTAACTTTCTTCAATAATTATTATTCTGCAAGTTGTTTAGCAGTTAAAGTAATTGTTAATGATACTTTTTTAGCAGTATCTGAAACTGCACCTTTACCTAAATTAGTATCTGATTGATTTGGATCAGCATTTACTTGATCATCTGTCCCGAAATCCCAAGACCAATAAATTGTAAATGTATTTTCTGCACCAAATGCATTTTGATTAGCTTCATAAGTCTTTGTAGCTGTTCCTCCACTTCCTGCTACAGATAATAATTGTTCATTAATTGCTTGTTGTAATTGATCTACAGTAGTTATTGTATATCCTGATGTAGGTTTTAAATCACTTGAATCATCAGAACCTTCTTCAACAGCAAATTTAACTTTATCATTTAAGCTTGGGTCAAGTGTAGCTTCAATAACAGATTTTAATTCGTACTTAACTTCAGGTGCAGTTGTTGAATCCACTGATAAAGTGTATGCTCCATATGCACCTGGTGCTATAACATCATCTGATTCATTACTTTTTATTGCATCACCATTATATGAATCTTTAAATAAATCAATATTCTTTTTCCATTCATTATTAGTTGATAAATCAATTCCCCATTTTGCTATACGTGCATCATCTGATGCAGTAGCTTCAGAAATATACTTAGCATAAGTACCACTTACTGAAAAACCTGTGATAATTGTAGCCATTAATAAAGCTCCGAAAACCATTACTTTCTTTTTCATCTTTTCACCTCCTTCGTGTTTATATTTGTGCATAATTCTTATGCATAGGAAATTATGCTTTTTCCTATTTTATGTAAACACCATATTGGTAGGTTTACCATGATTAATTAGACTTCTTAGAATTTGTTTTCTTAGAGTCTTCTTTTTTGGCTTTTGTTTTTGTTTCATTTCTCTTTGTAGTTTGTTTTGTTTTTTTACTTTTTTCTTCTTTTTCTTTAGCCTTTTGTTCTTCTAACTCTTTTTGTCTTTTATATTCTAGATACTCTTCTCTTTCAATATCTCTTTGTCTTTTACTAGAAATCATAAAACCAATTACAAATATCATTGTTACACTCATAATAACGATAATTATAGTAGTAGGTTTTGATAAACTATTCATCATAGAACCAATACCAGGCATACGAGTGACATATAATCCTTCAACATCTTTATATTCCACGAGATTTTGATCTTGTGAATCATTGTTATCTCCTTTTGTTACAAAGTATGTTTCATTTTTGTCTTTTACTATATCGATAATTCTATGAGTTGTAACTGTGTTTTCAGCATCTCTAAATGCTATAACATCATCAACTTTTAAAGTTTTTGGATCAACCATTTTAGTAATTATTAAATCCCCTTTATGTATTTCTGTTTCCATTGAACCAGATAAAACTATAAATGGTTTATAGTTAAAGACACTTGGTATTGTATCTTCATCACTTTTTGCTTGAAAAATTATCCATACATTTATTAGTAATATCGGTATTAGAATCACACAAGCTATTATAATTACTAAATTACTAATTCGTTTATACCACTTTTTATTTTTTTCCATTATTATCTCCCTTTCTTATTACTCTCTTACCCTTTGTCTACCTATTTCAATATCTTCATCCACTGGATCTTGTTTTACAGAATCTAATCTTTCAACTTCAACTACTTTCCTTTTCTCAGGTTTAGACTCTACAGGATCTATTTCTTTTATAGGTTCCTTTACTTCTGGTTGTGTACTCTCTTCTTGTTTTACAGGTTCTTTTTCTACTTTAACTTCTTGAGTAGCAGTTTGTTCAGTTATTGGTTGTTCTTCTACTTGAGTAGTTTCTTTATTTTCTTTTACTTCTTGTGTAATAGTTGATTCAGCTTTAGTTTGTTCTACTTTTGATGAGGAATCTTTATTTTCTGTTGATTCAATTTTTGTAACCTTATCACTTTCATTTGAAACATCTTCTACTTTTGCTATTGATTGTTTAGTTTCTTTATTATTTATACTCTTTGGAATTACTTTTTTATAAGAGCAATCTAAACATTGTTGAGTATCTTGGAAAAATCCTTCTTGAAGTGGACCCCAGTTATGTTCAGATACAATTCTTTCTTCGCTCTCATAAGTACAGTTATTACACTTATCCGCTACTGCTTTACACTCGTTTTCTGTTCCGATATATCTTACAGTTACTTCGTGTTTCTCGTGATCTTTAATTTCTACTCTTGATGCTTCATACTCACAATTTTGACAATGAGTAATTGCTACTCTACAAACTTCTTCAGTTCCCACATTTTCATAATCTGTTATAAGGACATGTTCATGTGGGCGTTCTTCTGTATAACTATAATCGCAACCATCATTTTCGCATTTATAACGAACAAGTCCATCTCCTTCCGGAGTACCTAAATCAAAGTGATGTGGGTTTGTTTTTTCAAAACCACAAATTTTACATATATCAATTTCATTTGTTTTATCGTTTGTTCTTACAAAATTATGAACAGTATGTTCCTTTTTTAGAACATAACCACAATCAGGATTTTCACATCCATATATTTCCATATTAGAAGCTTTATCATATTTTCCTATTTCTGGAAAACTATGTGGCGTTTTTTGTTCTTCACCATCTACTTCGCAATAACGATATTCATAGTTTTCATCTGTTCTCAAAATATCACCAAATTTATGTACATGTGGTTTTTTAATTACATAATTACATCCTTCGTTAGTACATTCATATATTTCAGTATTGGTGATCCCATCATATGTAAAGTCAGAAAATTTATGTAGTGTTTTTTGTTCAGTATTATCTAAAGTACAATAACGATACTCAAATTCTTCATCTGTTTTTGTTATTTCTCCAAATGTATGAGTATGAGGTTTTCTAATCACATATCCACATTCTGGATTTTCACATTTATATATTTCCATGTTTGTTTTACTATCATATACAGGTACCGCAGGAAACTTATGTTTTTGTTTATTTACTTGACCACAAACTGAACATGTATCTATTTCATATTCATCATTATTTGATTTAACATTTTTATGATTTATATGTAGAGTTTCAATTTTATGATTGCAGCCTTTATTTAAACATCTATAAACTTCCATATTTGTTTCTTTATTATATTCAGGAGTTGTTGTCATGTTATGTGAAACTTGCTTTACATCTCCACATACACAAACCCAGTTTTCAACAGATTCATCACATCCTGCAAATTTATAATCCCTATGGATATGCTCTCTAACTTCTTTATAATTAGTTATTTTACATGTTCTCTCGTCTTTACCAGTTTCAGGATTATAAGTCCAGTCTCCAAAAACACAATTATGAATAGATTCTTTAGTCACTTTATGACCACAATTACTACATACACTGGTAACAATTTCTGTATATGTTCCATCATTATTTGGAGTATTTTCTATAGTATTAACATAACTATGAGTTCTTTTTTGAACCTTTCCACATGTTTCACATGTTCTTGATTCATAGTTATCATTTAAACTAGTCCACGCAGAAAACTCATGATTATGCTTAGAAATAACTTGATTTATTTCAGAACCATCCTCATGATTTTTATTTAAAATAATAGAATTGTTTATTTCGTCATATATAAAATCATTATTTGATTTTTGTTTTCTTGTTTTTTCTTGATACTTTTTGTTTTCTTGCTTATTATTTTCTTGTTTCTTGTCTTCTTTTTCCGTACTAATTTTTGCTTTATCTTTTGGTAGTTTCTTTGGTGTATCGTTATCACATTTAGTAAGTAGCCCCCCCCCCTGTCAAAGCCATGACTGCACTAATAAATAAAGCTACTACCTTTTTCTTTTTAGAATTATTATTTTCATTTTGATTATTCATAAAAATCACCATTCCCCCAATTTCAAAAAAAGTACCTATATTATACATACATTTTTAATTTTGTCAATAAATTTCAAATGAAAATTAATATTATAGTAGACATTCATAATCATATTTTAAAATATATAATAATTCTTTTTATACATTTAAAGGAATCTCACATAATAAAATATATGCATACTATATTATTTTAATAGACTAATTTTTAATAAAAAAAAACAATCTTGCGATTGATTTATATATATTAATATTCAAAAAGGTTTGAATATAAACGTCAATGGTGGCTCCAACTGGAATTGAACCAGTGACACCAGGATTTTCAGTCCTGTGCTCTACCGACTGAGCTATGAAGCCTAAAAAAATTGGCGGTTCCGACGGGACTTGAACCCGCGATCTCCTGCGTGACAGGCAGGCGTGATAACCACTACACCACGGAACCATGGTTGCGGAGGAAGGATTTGAACCTACGACCTTCGGGTTATGAGCCCGACGAGCTGACCAGACTGCTCCACTCCGCGATAAAGCAAAAAATTTAAATGGCGGAGGAAAAGGGATTCGAACCCCTGCGCCGCTCACACGACCTCCCGGTTTTCAAGACCGGTCCCTTCAGCCAGACTTGGGTATTCCTCCAAGAATTTTTTAAAAAGTGGTGCCTAAGGCCGGACTTGAACCGGCACGAGGTTTGATCCTCGCAGGATTTTAAGTCCTGTGCGTCTACCAATTTCGCCACTCAGGCACTAATAAATGGTGTCCCGCAGGCGACTCGAACGCCTGACCCTTTGATTAAAAGTCAAATGCTCTACCTACTGAGCTAGCGGGACAAAAATAAATGGCTGCCTCGGCTAGATTCGAACTAGCGAATGTCAG
This sequence comes from uncultured Bacilli bacterium, assembly GCA_947628535.1. GTDB lineage: Bacteria > Bacillota_I > Bacilli_A > RF39 > UBA660 > UMGS1449. Next base: position 19,632 of record CANRAF010000015.1, read on the forward strand.
AGTCAAAGTCTGATGCCTTACCACTTGGCTACGAGGCAATCTCTGGTGGAGCGAGATGGATTTGAACCATCGAACCCGAAGGAACAGATTTACAGTCTGCCGCGTTTGACCACTTCGCTACCGCTC
>CANRAF010000016.1 GCA_947628535.1 uncultured Bacilli bacterium
TCTAAAGTACCATCATTATAATTACTTGGAGTTACTGCATTAAATCTTGGTATCCATACTTGCATTGTACTTATTATGTCCATTGGAAGCTCTGTTCCATTTTCTCTTCCTTCATATTCTCTTAAATTGTTATATATTAGAGTATTATCATTTTTTGCATAATCTTTAAAATTGTTATCACTACTTAATTTAATTGCTTGTTCTTCTGTTAAAGCACTCTTCATCACTAAAGTATCACTTATTGTCCCTTTGAAATAATCCATATATTTATATTTTGTCCCAGGATTTACACCTATAGATATATGTACTGGAGATTTTACTATATCTGAAGTCATTGGTTGCGTTGTCTCTAACTTACCATTAACATATATTTTAATGTTACTTCCATCATATGTCGCTATTACTGTATACCATTTATTCGGTTCTATTGTTGTTGTTGAATATGCACCTGTATACCCACTTCCATTATATATTGCTATTCCCATAGTATCATCAGCTGACAATTGAAGACCAAATCCAGAACTTTCTGCATTTCCAACTAAATATTCTGTTTTAGTACTTGCTTCAGGCTTTTTAAATCTTGCTACTAAAGTTATTGTATTTTTAAAATCATAATTCGCAAGTCCTACGTCTACATAATCATTTTCTCCATCAAATGTCATTCCTTCTTCTGTATATTTTGCTTCATTTACATTCCCTATTTTATTATCAAACTTTGTATAGAATAATTGATTAGAATTATCTATATGATTTACCTCTCCTGAATAATTCTTCTTTATTGTGTTCTCATCTATTGCATCATTTATTACTAATGCATCACTTATTGTTCCATTAAAATAATGTGTTGGTGGTGAGAATGGTATAGCGCCAATCAAAATGCCTTTTGTTGATACAGGAATAGTTCCTGTTACTTCTTTAGTAGAAACCAAACTACCATTTTGGTATAATTTCATTACCTTTCCGTCATATGTAAGAACTGCTGTATTCCAAGTATTTAATTCATTTGCTTCCCCTTGTATTCTCATTAGATTTGTGGAACTTGTACCATTTAAATAAAACTGAAACATTGGAGTATTTGACGAACCAGAAATAAAAAATTCAAAACCTTTATAGTTATAATAGTTATCTACTAAGCAACCTCCGTTTGTTGTTAACTTATTTGTTTTATATCTAACTGCTATAGTAATTCCACCAGAGAAATCCTCATTTGCATATCCCATATCTATGTAATCACTTGTTCCATTGAATGTCTTTCCTTCTATTTTTGTTTTGCTTTCATTTGCTAATTTTGTATGATCATATGTTACACTATTTGCCCACATCTTTTCATTATAATCATACCATTTATGTTCTTCCTCTTTATTATTTTTATCTGCTTTCCTCCATACATTTTCTTTGTTGTCGTAATATACTGGTACCATTGAATCAGAAAGTACAGGCTTATTTGCTCCACTTTTATCTAAGTTCTCTTCATATTCTCTTTGTTTTGCTTCTACTTCTATTTTTAATATTGCTTTTGCATCTTTTATTTGTTCTATCTTTTCTTCATGTTCTTTATCTAACCATATCCTTAAACTATAGTTTATTATCTCTTTCTCATTTATTACATTACTGTCTATTATATTTTTTACATCACCTATATTCATTGGCCCCATTTCTTCTCCATTGACTTCTAGACCAACTTTTATATATTCATCTGGTATTTTGCTTTCAGTTGCTTCATTAACTAGTTTTACATCATATCTTGCTACTTCACTACCTATGTTCTTTATACTAAATTTATATTCTTCTCCTAATAATCCTTCAGTATCCTCTTTTACTTCTATTCCTTTATTTATACTACCAGAATATTCAGATAATTCTAACTCTACGCTTCCCGCTTTTATTACTTGCTGTTTTTCACTTTTAACACTATCTTTTAATATCGCATAACTTGTTCCCACTATCAAAGACAGTAGCCCCACTACTGTTATTACTAAAGATGATATATATTTTATTTTTCTTTTATATACCTCCATTCCAGGCATTATTTTCTTCATTTGAATAGCCTCCTTTAGTTTCTTATACTTTTATTATAACCCATTTATTTCTTTGTTTCAATATAAAAAGAGCTATTGCTCTTTAATTTGATATTTCAACTTTTTGTTTTTTATTTGATTTTCTATTTATATCTCTAAGAGCTTTATTAACTCTTTTTCTAGTAATTTCAGCAGTTTCACCTTCAATAATTTCTCTTTTCAAAATATCATTTTCTATTAATTCTATTATCTGTTTGTTATCAATTTTTATTTTTGGTGAAATTTTTCTTAATTGTCTTCTTACTACATCTGCTATTAGTTCTGTACTTAATAATTGTCCTATGAAATGTTTACTAATTATTTGTCTTTGATAGTAATATTCTTCTAATTTTGACTTTGTTACTGCTTCTTTAGTTAAATAATATAACTCTTCTAAATCAGATTTTCTCTTTGATGATAATTCCAAGAAATTAAATTCATATACAAGTTCTCTAGTAACTGGTTTAGAAAAAATCATTTTATATACTCTCCAGTATTGACCATTACTTAATATAGTCCAGTCTATTCCTAAATTTGATGCATAATCACAAGCTTGCTTTACATGTTCTTCTTTTAAATCCATACCTATTGCTTTGCATTCTACTAATAATTTCACTTTATCGTTTAATATTATTGCTAAATCACAATAGGTCTTTTTTATAGCAAATTCTGAAGTTATTTCACAGTATTTATCATAACCAAATATATCATTTAACATATCAGTAATTATAACAACTGTATCACTTTCATTAACATCTTTTGTCTTGGCATTTCTAAGTACTGTTTGATATCTTTTTATACCTCCTTGGATTCTTTTTTCAATTTTATCATTCATATGTACTACTCCTCCTTAAATGATTTAATGAAAGTATAACACCTGAAATAAATTGATTCTACTTATTTGCCAAATTAGCATTTAGTTTGCGTTACTTGTGCTTTTGTTTTTATTCTAATAGTTCTAATTGCTTTATAATAGATCTACTTGTTATATAATTAGAAAGTATTTTTTTAATCTATTTCTCTGTCATCTCCTAAAACTATTTCATTAAAACAGAAACTAATATTTTATCATGAAGGTTTTGAAAATAAGCATGAAGATTAATTGAGCCTTTGAATATGACAATTTTTAAAATTTCAATAATTATACCTAATCCGAAAAATATACAAAAACTCTCTGCTTTAGCAGACATAAATGATACATAATCTGGACTATTTCCTTTTAATAAAAATGTTGATAAGATGGCTATTAATATAAGAATTATTGCTACATAATCAATAATACTACTTGCATAAAAGAATAAATATGTAATAACTAAACTAATTCCTTTTAATAAAGAAAATAATAATAAATTTATACCTACTATAATACTTTTTATTATTTTGGTAAATTTAGAATCTAAACCATTTTTTAAATAATTTTTAAAAAACTGCCATCTTGTAACATAAACATCTTTATATGTTTCTTTGTATTCATCAGTTTTAGCTTTGTATGTTTGTTCTTTTTCCTTAGAAACTTGTTTAGAGTGTTTTATCCCGTGAAGTAACTGATCATAATCTCTTCTTTTTGTTTCATTTAAAAGTGTTTCTTTTGCTTCGTTTAAACTTCTAATAATTTTATTAGCATCATCACTTTTATTAATATCTGGGTGATATTTTTTAACCATATTTCTATAAGCAGTTTTTATTTCTTGTTCTGATGCTGTTTCACTTATTCCTAATAATTCATAAAAATTTATCATAAACTACTCCTACTTTATTTGTTATATTTTTCTTTTTATTTATAGACGTGTCAATATAAATAAAATATGCTATTTCTATATTATAATTGATCAAAAATATAGTTATTTAAGAATATATCCTAATTTTTTCAATTCTAAAAGTGCTATTTTAGACAATTCATTTCTATTAAGCTTTGAAATTTCATAAAACTTTGCTCCTAATGAATCATTATTATTTTCATTAATCATTATATCTTCTTTAATATTATTTTCATAACTATTAATTTTATAAAATATTCCTATATGATGCACCTTAAAGGGTAAATTTTCTTTAAAATACCATTCAAATGATAATGAATCAGCATCAAATAATTCATATGTCATTATCTTGAGCCCTGTTTCTTCTAACAATTCTCTTTTTAGAGCATCTTCTGGTCTTTCACAAAAATCAATTGTTCCACCAGGTAAATCCAGTTTTTTATCATATGGCCCTCCATTTTTTGTAATTAACAAAATTCTTTCATTTTCTATAATTAATCCATAAGCTCCTAATTGTTTGATTGTTTTCATAACATAGACCTCCAATTGTTTGAATTATAACATGAACAATTATTAATGTAAACTCCTTAATTTTATTAAAAAACAAGTGTTGTTTTAATTTTTTATAAAAGAAAAAAATACAAATTTAATTATGTATTTTTTTCAATCATCTACTTTAATCAACAAGTTCATCTTCTATTTTTATTTCCTTTTCTTTATTTTCTTCTTCTTTATTAGATGTTTCTTTTTTGACTGCAGATTTTTCTAAGGCTACCTTATTTTCATTTGATTTAACTGTTTTACTAGAGTTTTTTGTAATTTGGAAATCTTCTATTTCATGAGGATTATTTTTATCATATATTTCTCCTCTAAAGTCATTAGTAACAGTTTTAAGTGTATAATAAATTTCTTTTCTAAGAGCTGTACTTTTATTATATGCTCTTGCTTTACTAATAGCATTATTTCTCGCAGTAGTATCTTGATATTCTTTGCTTTCTGCTTCTTTAACTACTTTAGCATCTTCCTTTAAAGCATCATAGAATCTCTTTAACATTTCTCCAACATTAATATGTTGAATATATTGTAAATTATTTTCTACTTCCTTAAATCTATTAAGTTTATATGTTCTAAATGACATATCAGGATCTCCTGTTATTGTTTGTAAAGCCATTAAATCTGTTTTGTAACCACTATAAGTTTGAAGCTCTCCTTTTTCGTTATATAACTGTTTTGTTATTGAATTAGTATTACTATAAAATTCAATATAACCATCATCATAACCTTTATATCCAAGCATTTCATAAGCAAACCATTTAAATGATTGAGAATCTGCTCTACCTTTATCATTATGGGCTTGATACCAACGAGTTCTAAAGATATTTTCACCACCATAACGATTATCAATAACGGTAGAATAAATAACTCCCGGGAATATTACTATACGATTATCATATAAGTCATCCATATCTTTTAATTCTAATTTAGAAAATTCTTCTTCAGTCATTTCCAAATATCTTGTTGCTAAACGCTTACGATATTCTGCTTTGTATTTACTATCACTTGGATTTTCTGGTTCAGGATCATTTGGATAAGTAACTTTTACTGATAACATTCTTTGTTCATCTGGTGTAAGTTTTAAAAATGCTTGAGCTTCAAGGTAATCCATAATATAGACAGTTTCAAATACTTTACGATAGTAATCATAAATTTTATCTGGATCATTTATTCTATCAGTAGTCCAGTTTGTACCTTTTTCCATTCTTTCTGTTTCATTAAAGTTAAATGTTAAATTCATACTGATATCTCCTGCTCCGAAAAATTGAGAAAGATTACTATCAGCGCAGTCTTCTCCTCCAACATCAAATCTTTGACCTTTATTTTTATAGAAAATACGATCATCAGTATTATGAGCTTGTTCATGTGACCAAGTTGAGAAATCTTTTAAGGCTTGATGAGCATTCCATAATATATCTGTACCATTTGATGTAGCAGCATTACCGTCCATTTCTTTCCAGTGCCCCATTACTTCATTATAGTTTTTATGGAAATCTTCTTCTGTTGCAAGTCTACTTTGATATTGTGAATTACCATTTGAATCTAATGTATATCTTTGATCTAATTGAGTTCCATGAACAGCATTAAATATACTTGCATCCTCAATTATACCAGCGGCTGTATTATAGTAACTTTTTATTTTAGCAGCATGAGCATCAACTAAAGATTGAATTTCTTTAGCATCTGCTTCATTATTTGGATTTTTAACATAAGTTCTTTGAGATCCAATTAAGAACTGTGTTGGACTAGAGATTATATAAGTAGAATTTTTAGGTAAAGTTATAATTGGTAATATATAATTATGCCATTTTCTCCAATTAGTATTATCTTCATGACTTAAATGATCCCACATAGTATAATCAATATCTTGACGTCCATCTACTGGTACTTCTACTAAAATATTTTTAAATTCTTTAGCAAACCATTCATCTGGTGTTAAATCTGTAAGTGTTCTTACTAAGTAATCCAAAAATCTTGGTAAATTACTATAATTTGTATATTTTGCTAAGGTATCAACATAAGTATCATTTGTTCTATATGTTTCAAAATTATTATCACTTGTTAACATAAGTTCAGTTATATTGTCAGGATTTATATTTTTACTGAATCCTTGTCCATTAAAGAATAATAAATCATCTAACATAATACCTTCAATATTAACACTATAGAAACGGTTATAATAATTGTAAACATATAAGGCTTTTATTAATTTATCATCTTGTTTTAATTGTTTTTCTGCATGATTTCCTGCAGTATCTACCGCAAGGGCACTATCACTATTAGAAATATATTTTAAAACAAATTCTTTTAATTCTTTTCTAGTAGTATCATTATAAAAATCTCTATAGATTCTGCTGTCACTTTTTGAAGTAAGTGGATCTAAATCTTTTGTATAATCTAAACTTTCTAGATATTCTACTAAATTTTTAACTGTATCTGATTCACTATTTATCATATAGTGATTAAATGTGTAATCTATTTTTAAATCATTAATTCTATAACCAACAACTTTATCATATAGATTGTCAAAACTAACGCTGTAATCCTTAACTACATTATTTTTAAATATTACTTTAATACTATTTATCTTTTTATAATCTTTTAAAGTTAAATAAGTAACCAACTTTCCTTCATTATCTAAAGGAATAATATGAGTTATTTCTTGAGTGTTTAAAAGACTATTTTCACTTATTTTAGAACCTGTTTTTATAATACTATCACTATCATAGAAAGGAGTTAAACGTGATAGATTTCTATATAAAAGTTCTTTATTTTTGTCATATAAATCATTGTTTTCTGTACTATCTTTACTTAGAGCTGATTTAAACTCAATATTAAGTGTTGGAGGGTTTAAGTAAGATGCATCTTTCATATTCCAAACATCTTCACTAAATTTAACATTATTTTCAAAGAAAGTTTGGGTTACATCTTTTTCAGTTATACCTGTTATTCCGTCTTGATCATTTCTATCTGTTTCATTTGCTATTAAGTAGTAGTTATTAGAAACTGATTTAAAGCCTCCAGCAAATTTATTTCCTAGACTTCCTGAACTTAAACTTACAACATTTGTAAAGTTTCCGCTACCACCACAGGCGATACCACAAACGAGATTGCTACCCCAGCCAGTATCAATATTAACTTTAGCGTAACTGTTTTCAATATATGAAACATCAGTTATATTTCCTACTAAACCGCCTCTAAAGTTCCAACCATTTGTAATGGTACCAATAGCATAACTATTTTTAATAGTTGATTTTTTCATGACTCCTACTAAGCCACCTATTTGTTGATGAGAATATTGTGATGAAGTTATCTTAAAGCTAGTGGCTTTAGAATTTTCTATTGTTGTATTATTTTGAGCAGTTCCTACTATACAACCTACTGCGCCTTCCATGTTAATTTTATTTAACCCTTCAATAAGCACACCACTTATATTTGCACCATCAGCAGTAATTGCTACAGTCCCATTACCTTTGGAACCTGGTAAAGTAACATTTTCAAATCCAATATTTTTTACAGTACCAGTAAGTTTATTAAATAAAGGTTTATTTAAGTTTTTAATACTATAACCATTACCATTTAAAGTACCGGAAAAATCGAAATCAATTATTGTATCTGAATCTGATTCATATCCTGAAGCATCTAGATCATTAGTTAAAGTTATTTCTTCACTTGGATTATCTTTAAGTCTATTAACAAATTCCTCAAATGTTTCAGGACGAACTTCATTAGATGCAGTTCCATCTTTTATTTCTCCAAAATCTATTCTTAAATTTTCTTTTTTGCCATCGTTACCTAAAGTAGCATATTCATAGTCTAATACTAAAATTAAATGCCCATTTTCTATTACTGTTTCCTTAATATTACTATAAAATGATGGCATATCACTCATTTCAATTTTTAAAAAATAATCTTTTAAGTTTTTATCAAGTTCTTCTTTAGTTATTTCATCTATTATTACATCATTACCATTATCATTTTTATATAATTCAAAACTTGTTATATTTTTTAATTCTAAATAATGTTTATCTAAAGAAACAACTTCATTTAACATTAATTTATCTTGATATTTATTATCAGTTTCAGTAAGTTTATTAGTATCTCTATCATATGTAGCATAAACTTGAACATAATATCTATCTACGTTATTTTTCTTAGCAAATGTTATATTATTGCTATATGGAGTGCTAGATAAAACATTACTGTCTTCATCTAATATTTTTACTGTTGCTTTATTTATCAAAGACTCATCTTGATCATTTAATTTCATATTAACATCGATATTATTTTGATTTATTTTGTAACTGAAATCAGTAATTGTTAAAACATCTTTTAGAACTTCAATACTTATTACTTGTTTATCTTTTAATGCTATTTTTTTACCACTATTTAAAATAACATCACTTATTTCAAAGTGTTTAACACCAGCATTATCAAAACCATTCATTTTAACATTATAAGTTCCATCTTCATTTTTTTGGACTTTGTATTCTTTTTCAAGAATTACAATTTTATCTAATTCAAAATTAGTATTTTCTTCTAAACCAGTAAAGTTGAAGTTTAAATTAATATCTTCTTCTTTTTCAAAGTAAATATTATCTTTTTTACTTGTTGCCTTTATATTACTAATTTTTAAATTATCATAATTATGTTCATCATATAAACCATATGGAGTTTCAAAAATAGTATCATTTGTATAATAGTTTTCGCCATTATCTTTATCACTATCTAAATCATAATTTGCTTTTATTTCAAGGCTAAATAATTCATCTTTTGTAATATTTTCTAAAGTTACGGTATTTTTACCTTTTTTAACTTCTTTTTCTTTACCATCTAAGACAATAACCCCTGAATCTAAACCACCATTATCATCATTTAATTCAAAACTAAATGTAACTGTATTATTTTCATAATCTTCATTTTCAACTTTAAAGTTTTCTACTACTGGTTTATCCTTTAGGACTTCAAAACTTACTTCTGCAGGTTTTAACCAATATGTATGAGTATTAAAGAACATAACACGATTTGCTAAAGTAGTTACTACTCCTGCTTTATCTGGAGCAGTTATATTAACAACGTATCTTCCTCTTCCTTGATAAGTTTCTTTTTTAGCTACATAATTTAAACCATTTACAGTAATACTTGTAATTAAATCTGTAATATTAGTAGGATAACTACTAACTTCAAAATTTTGAGGTACATATATGTAATAATAAAGATATAATTCTTCATTTTTCTTAACATATTTTTTAGAAGAAGTAGAATCTGTAAAATATAATCTTGATTCAGTATAAATTGATTCTTCTCCAATTAATTTATCAGTATAGCTATATCCTTCTACTCCGAGACTATAAGAAGCTCTAAACTCTACAGTAAATTTAGCAGTACTATTACTTTCATAAGTAAAGGTAACTTCATTTTTATTGTTAACATTTTCTTCTCCAACGATATCTCCATTACCATCTAGTAATATTGCATTTATATTTGATAAAGTACTATCATTATCAATAGTATCAAATGTTACTTTTATAGTCTTTGCATCTGCATCTTCTGTTAAATTTATATTGTCTACTTTTGGAGCTGTTTTTAAAACACCATATACTAAAGGTTCTACCTCAAAATCTTTTTTATTTTGAAAGGTTTTTCCATTAGTTAAAGTTATTTTTTCTATATTTAAGGTGTACTTCCCATATTCTTCTTTAGCAGGCATTATTATTTGATATTGATTCTTTTTATTAGTAGGTAAAACTTCATATTCTTTCCCATTAATAGTTACAGTTTTAATATCATATTCAGTAATATTAGTGCTTTCAAAAGTAATGACAGCACTTTCTCCTTTTGAAACTGATTCAGTTATTTCAATATTATTTATTTTAAAATCATATTTTTGAAGTATTTCTATATCAGTATCAATGAATACTTTATTTTTATAATAATATTTATTCCCTAATGTACTATCTAAATCATAAGTACCTGTTATTATAACATTATATTTTTTATCTTTTTCAAAATCATAAATATAACTATTTTCTCCTGTTATAACCTTTTTTGATAAGATAGTTGCGCCCTTTTCATCAGTAATTTTAATAGTTCCATTAATTAAAGAGTTATCTAAATCAGTTATAGTAAAACTTAATTCATTTGTTTCATCATCAACATTAAATTTAGTTAATTTTGGTTCTGCTTTTAAAACCTCTATTTTTCTTTTATAACTTACTTTAATTTCACGTTTATTATCTAAAATAACTTTTGTTATTTTTACTTCTTCTGTGCCTGCTTTATTTGGGGCTTTTATTGTTACTGCGTAATATCCATCTTTTTTAAACACTTTATAAGTTTTTCCATTTATTACAACTTGTTTTATGTCAGCATAAGGTTTTACACTGGCATTAAATGTTAAAGTATAATTTTTACCTTTTTGAGCATATATATCGCTATTTGAAGAGTTACTTAAGGTTACTTTGTAATTTTTATTTGTATTAGCTTTAGTAGCGTGAGCAACATCTTTAACATCTGCTTTACCATCGTTGTTAATATCTGCTCTATTCATATTTGGTTTATATGAGGTGAAACTACTAATATTACCTGTAGTATTTGCAAGATTAGACGCTTTGTTACTTGTTTTATTTTGCTTTTCGCTTTTTTCTTTAGTACCTTTCATATCGATAATGTACTCAATTATTTCTTTGGCATCTTCATAACCTGTTTTACCATCTTTATCTACATCTTTATTAGAGCCATTTACAAATAAAAGAATGACTGATGTTATAAGAGATGCCAAAAGAATCGCTATTAATATTAGAGTTGTTTGTCTCTTATTTTTTACTTTTATTTTATCTGTTATGATTAATAAACAGACTATAATAAGTACAATTGTTAAAATTCCTGTAATTATAATAATAGGATGATTTGTTAAAGTATTAACATTATCTTCAGATTTTTGATTTTCATTTTGAATTTCTTTAGTTGGAATAGTTTCCTTATCTTTTGCATCTCTTGATACAAATACTTCAGTAGATACATTATTAAAAACTTTGTTTTCTCCTGTTCCATCTGATGCTTCAATATTATTTAAAGAAATAATTGAACTTCCTACATTAGCACCATCTTTTACCCTTAAATGAAAACTTAATAAGTTTTTAGATATTTCTCCTGATTTATTTATTAAACCAAATTTTTTATTAGTGCTGTTATAAACTATATCAGACCAGTTATCTTTTTCTTCAAAATTTCTATCGTCAATTGTTTCAAAAACTGATTCATCATAACTTAAAGTTGCAGTCATAGCATATAGTTCATCATCACTTGACATTTGAGCACTTACTGTTAGTTCATCACCAATTCCTAAATCTGTTTTATCAGTACTTAGAACAATTTTATTTTGAGCAAAAACAGTTAAAGGAAAAGTAAACATAATTAAAATAAAAAATAATAAATACTTAACATTTTTATATTTCATATTAAACACCCCTGTACTTAAGACATCTATATATTATGTATGCTTTTTATTAATAATTAACAATTATATATATCAATAAACAGCAATTTTCGTATATGCCCCTTAAATTGGTTGTTATTATATCATAAAACGCTTAAAATAGCAATGTTTTTCGGTTAATTTGTAGCTTTTAACAACAAAAAAAACTAATCCATTCCAGATTAGTCATTTATCTTAACAATATGGGGCGGTATAAGGGAATCGAACCCTTGCATACTGGAGCCACAATCCAGCGTGTTAACCACTTCACCAATACCGCCATAAAACTATATTCATATATTAACAAATTTTATTTGGTTTGACAAGTTTTTTTGTCTAAATATTGTATTAATTTTTAAAATCATTTATACTAATTATATAGTTAGGAGGATGTTTATATGCCTGAAAAAAATAGTTTTATTGAAAGATACGGAGTTAACTTTACTGAACAAGAATATGTTGTAAATCCTGCTATTGGGCGTGAAGAAGAAATAAAAGACCTTTCTTTAATACTTTTAACCCCTGATAAAAGTGCTATTTTAACTGGTAAACCTGGTATTGGTAAAACTGCTATTGTTGAAGGTCTTGCTTATTTAATTCAAAGAAATGAGGTGCCTGATGCTCTTAAAGGATATACTATAATAAAAGTTGATACTCAAGCTTTAATGGGTACAGTTCAAGAGACTGGTGATTCTCGTGTTCAAACTTTAATTGATGAAATTTTATCACACGAAAAATACATTTTATTTATCGATGAAATACATACTTTAATAAATGCTACAAGTGAAGCAGCTCTTGACTTTGCTAATATGTTTAAAACTGGACTTGGACGTGGAGATTTGAAAGTAATTGGTGCTACCACTTCTGATGAATATGAAAAATATATTTTACGTGATAAGGCTTTCACTCGTCGTTTTCAAAGAATTGATATTAATGAACCAGATAAAGATCTTACTACTAAAATAGTAGTAGGGGTAATTCCAAGAATTGAACATTCTACAGGAATTAAAATGTCTTACACACCATTTATTCAAGAAAAGCTTGCACGTTTTATAGTTGAACTTACTACCGAATATAATCGTGTTTATGAAACTGCAGGAAGATACCCTGATGTTCCTATTACACTTTTAAGTCAAGCCTTTTCTGAAGCACTTTTTGAAAATAAGAGTTTAGTTACTGCAACTCATGTTAGAAAGGCTATTGAAAATTCAAAGGCAGTTTATCCGGATGTAATAAAAAAGAATTTAGTTTTATTTGATTCTGAGTTTAAAGATTTACTTGAAGAAGATAATAGAGATCACGAAGGGCTTATTAAAAATGAAGAAACAGAAAAACAAAATAATCAATATAATGATGCTACTGAATCTAAAGATATGACCTTTGATAATCCTATTTTCGAAGAAAAGGAATCTGAAAGTATTTTTAATAAAACAAAAAGAGAAACTAATTCTAGTGAAAATACTAATAATACTTCTATAGAAACTCAAAATGAGCCTTTAAAAAAGGAAAATGATGAGGTTATTGACACTATGAAAGAGTTAAATGATGCTTATGGAAAATTTGACAAGTTCTAAAAAAACAACGAAAATAATAAAAAAATTATTTTTATATATTAAACATATTACTTTTATTATATTTTTAATAAGTGGAATTGTTTTATTTCAAGGTTTTACTAAAATTGATTATGGAATGATATGTTTTATATTATTTTTAATATATTCTTTTATTAGCATAATTATTTTTCTTATTAAACCTAAAGAAAGTGAAAATATTTTAAATAACATAGTAGCTATTTTCTTACATATTTACTTTAGTTTCATTGCCTATAAATTCCTATTAGTATATAATTCATTTGGTATTGAAAATAGTATTTATTTTAAAATGAATTTTATCTTTTCTTCTGTTTGTTTACTTGTATTTAGTATTAATAATATAATTATTTCAAAGTACAAATAAATATTAAAAAAACACTAGTTTCCTAGTGTTTTTTTTATTCAGAAGCCCCTCTAAAAAATTCACTTTTTGGGGGAAATAATTTTATTAAAACAAAAATCAAAGTAAATATTAAAATTCCAATTAGAGAATACCAAGTATTTATATGTTTTGATATGCCAATTAATAATGCTAAATAATTAACTAAAAAGGCAAAGAACGAAGAAAATATGATAGCAATGACTTTAGCAGTATTAGATTCACTATTTGAAATAATTTTATAACCATAGCATATTACATACATAACACACATATTTATAAAAATATTTAATATAAAACCTAAAACAAAATAACAATTACTTCCTAAAATAAGTATTTCAATTAAAGCCCATATAATATTAGGAACAATAGAAATAGTTATTTTGTTAAATATACTATTTTCTGTAGGACTTAAAAATTTAGTAAGTTTGTTTATAGGAAATAATTCATATAAAAAGTTCAAAATAATTGAAAAACCTACAACAAATAAAAATCCACTTATCATAAAGAATAAATACATTTTTATCCACCTCACTACTATACATAATTATACAATACAATAAAATTATAGTAAATATAATAAATTTAAAACTTTAAAATAACATGACAAAATATAGACAAATCCCCAAACCCATAGTCAAAAGTCACATAATATAAATCAGGAGGAAAGAAATGATGAATAATTATTATGACTATTACAATTATTTAAATAACTTAAATAATAAACAAATGAGTTCTAATATGCCTAATGTCAATAACTATCAAACACAAAATAAAAAAGATTTAGGCTATGATACTAATCCATATACTGGATTTATGCGTGGAAACATGTTCAATAATTTATATGATCAATATAAAAATTATAAACCCCAAGAATTAAAACCAGCAAGCGAAGAAGAACAAGCACTATTATTCGTTCAAATGTATGGGTTTGCAGCACATGATTTGGGACTTTATCTAGATGTTTATCCAAATGATACTAATGCAATTAACTTAAGAAATCAATATATAGAAAAATACAATGAAGCTTTAGCTAATTATGAAAACACTTACGGACCACTTAATTTAGATAATCAAGTACCAGCAAATATCCCTTGGATTTGGGATACAAAAAAATGGCCATGGGAGGGAACAAGATAATGTGGAAATATGAAAAAAATTTACAGTATCCTATCAATATAAAGAAAAAAAATGTTAGACTTGCTAAACTTATAGTAACTCAATATGGTGGAGCTCAAGGAGAACTGGCTGCTGCTCTTAGATATTTAAATCAAAGATATACAATGCCAGATGCAAAAGGTAGAGCCCTTCTTACAGATATTGGGACTGAAGAGCTAAATCACGTGGAAATGATTTGTTCTATAGTATATCAATTAACAAAAGGTGCTACTCCTGAAGAATTAAAAAATGCGGGATTTGACCCACACTATGCAGAACATGGTTTAGATTTATATCCAACAGATGCAAATGGTGTACCATTTACAATTACTTATGTATCTTCTGTAGGAGATCCTGTAGCTAATCTTTATGAGGATATGGCTGCTGAACAAAAGGCAAGAGCCGTTTATGAAAATCTTATTGATTTAACAGATGATCCTGATGTTATTGGCCCACTTCTATGGTTAAGACAAAGAGAAATAGTACATTTTAATATGTTCAAGGATTTATATGAAGAATATAAAAATAAAGGATACGATCAAAAATAAAAAAACACTTCAATTTGAAGTGCTTTTTTTATTATTCTAAATAATTTATTACTGAATAAACAACACCAGTTTTTGGTACGTCATCTAAGTTAGCTTTTTTGTTTACTGTTACATTTGATGTATTATTATCAGTTAAAGTATTTTCATCAGGAGTTGTTGGGTCTTCAGCAGTTAAATCATCTAATACTTCTTGATAAGTATTATTATCCCAATCTTCAGTAGTATTATCTTTGTCATATAGTGTTACGTCTGCTGGATCAATAATAACTGTAACTGTTTGATCAACTGTTTTATTACCATCCCAGTCAAATTCTAAGACATATGTTAATTTATTATTGTACTCACCGCTTGCCATTGCACCTTTAAGTTTAGCACTATTTATACCAAGATAATAATTATTTTCGCTATCTGCTGCAGTTTTAACTGATTCCCAACTATATGTTTTATAGGCATTAGTATTTTCATCAAATACAGTTACTTTAACTTGACCCTTATCTTTTGAACCATTATCATGTACAACTTTAACTCCTATCCAGGCATAACCATCTGGTCTATTTTCTACACTATTATCAAGTGCTTTAACTGATACACCACTATAAGTAATAGTTACATTTTTACTAGTACCATTTGGTGTAATAGTAGCAGTCACATTTTTTCCTTCCTCATGAAGTGTATCCTTATTTGTTACATCGCTTACTGTTCCAAGTGTTGTATCAGCAAATACTGCTGGCATACACATTACTCCTGAAAGTAACATTGCCATAAATGACATAAATAATTTCTTCATTTTTTCTCTCCTTTCATATTTATACATATATATAATATCACCCCCCCCCCAGGCCTTGTCAAGTATTTTAACTTTGTTTTTTATTTTATACAAAAAAAAGGAACCTAAGTTCCTTAAATTTATTATGCTAAATAATTTATTACTGAATAAACAACACCTGTTTTTGGTACATCATCTAAGTTAGCTTTTTTGTTTACTGTTATAGTTGATGTACTATTATCAGTTAAAGTATTTTCATCAGAAGTTGTTGGGTCTTCAGGATTTAAACTATCTAAAACGTCTTGATATGTATCATTATTCCAATCTTCATTAGTATCTGTTTCATCATAAATTGTTGTATCAGATGGATCAACTAATACAGTAACTGTTTGATCATATTTATTATCATTATTCCAGTCAAATTCAAGTACAAATCTTAGCATACCATCACCATATGTATCTGCTTCCATCGCACCTTTAAGTCTCCAATTATTTATTCCTAAATAATAAGTGTTATCTGCATCAACAGTGTTTTGATAAGTTCCTGTTTTTGTAATATAATCAAAAGCATTCTCATCATCAAAATAAGTTATTCTAACATTAACCTTTGATAGATCAGTAACTGAAGAATCTGGAGCTACCTTTACTCCTAGCCAAGCATAACCATCTGGTCTATTTGTAATATCATCTCCAAGAGTTTTCGCATTAATTCCTGTATAAATTACTGTTACATTTGATGTATTAGCACCTTTAACAACTGCATTTGGTTTTTCTGCTCCACTATGAAGTGTATCATCCTTAGTTGCATCACTTACTGTTCCAAGTTGAACTTCATCTGCAAATACTGCTGGCATACACATTGCTCCTGAAAGTAGCATTGCCATAAATGACATAAATAATTTCTTCATTTTTTCTCTCCTTTCCTTTTATTATACTTATATAATAT
>CANRAF010000017.1 GCA_947628535.1 uncultured Bacilli bacterium
TGGCCACTTGCCATACTAAGATGTAAATGTGCTCCCGTAGAACAAGCATCATAATAAGTTGTTCCTCCACCTACTGTCGCAATAACTTCACCCTGCGATACTATATCTCCAACACTTACTTTTACAGAGTATAAATGCATGTAAACACTAGTGTAATAAACTCCATTAACAATATGATTAATATATACTTGATTACCACCACATGATGATCTCCATATTATATATGAAACGCGACCTGCCGCAATAGCATATACATTAGTTCCCTCAGGATTACCTCCTAAATCAATACCACTATGAAATTTCCAATATCCCATTGTTGGATGAAGTCTCCATCCAAATTCATCAGTTACAGCTCCTGATTTTAAAGGATATATAAATCCATAATCACTAGGAACAGCTGTTGTACATGTTGATAAATCTTGTGTTTCCCCACAACCTAAATTCAAATAATCTTCAATTCTTTTTTCAAGATTAGAAATCTGCATATCATAACTTTGAGCTTCTTCAATATACTGACTTCTTTTGTCCCCCAAAGAAGCCAGCTCTTTAGTAGCTTCTTTATTCAAATTATCTAATTTTTTTTGTGTTTCTTTAAGCTCTACTAATTTTTCTTCATTTTGTTTAATAAGATCATTCATCTCCACAATAAGTTCATCATTTCTAGCCATTAACTGTTGAACAATTGAAGCTCTATATATAAAATCAGTAAAACTTTCAGCACCAAATATATATTTTAAATAAAAATTTTCACTATTAGCTTCTTGATAGAATACAATTAAATCTTTAATTTCTACATTCTTATTTTCTATTTCTACCCCTAAGTCTTCTATTTCTTTTTTAGTATTTTTTTCATCTTCTTGAGCCTCAGCAATTTGTTTAGTAATTTTTTCAATCTCTGCATTAACTCTATCCATTTCCGCCTGAGCCTGTGCCGCATTAGCATTTTGTACTGCTTGTTCATCCTTTATTTGTTGCAATTCACGTCTTAAATCCGCAACAGATTTAGCATTAGTAGTACCTAAAAAGATAAAAAATAGAAAACCCGCAAAAATAATACTTAAAATTATCTTTTTCATATACTACCTCCTAAACTTTTATGTATTTTCTAACAGCTCTAGAACTTCCTATCATACCTACTATCATACCAATAAGTAATATAATTAAAGAAACATAAAATGCAAATGGCATAGGTTTTACTAAACTAATAACTGGTGAGAAAACATATCCATGTAATTGATTATATAAAAGAGTATATCCATAAATGGTAATAAGGATTGGAATAACAGAACCAATAATACCTAAAATAATACCTTCAATTACAAAAGGAAGTTTTATTCTTGAATTAGAAGCTCCAACTAATCTCATAATTGAAATTTCACGTTTTCTTGAAAAAATAGTTAACTTAATAGTATTAATAATTAAGAATATTGTAACTAAAATTAAAGCAACTGCTGCAATTATAGTAACTTTCTTAACTATATCAAAAGCTCCCACTAATTGTTCAACCAAACCTTCTCCATATTGTACAGAACTTACACCATCTAATTTTTCTATTTCTTTAGCAGTTTCCCCTATCTTATCAACATCAATAACTTTAATTGTATAAGTATCTTTTAAAGGATTTTCTTCATCATCCCATTCCTTTAAAATAGCACTAAAAGTTTCATTTTCTTCTTCCATTTCTTTTTTTACTTCAGCTTTGCTTTGATACTCAAAAGATTCATAATTATCCATTCTCTTTAAACTAAGTTCAAAATCTTCTCTTTCTTCATCAGTAACATCACTATTCAAAAAAGCTACAATAGTAACATCTTTTTCTATTTCTTGCGTAAAATTTGCTACATTTTTTGATAGTACAATAGAACAAGTAATAATTACAAGTGTAATTGTTATACAAGATATAGAAGCAAGTGATAAACTAAAATTTCTAATTACACTTTTTAAAGCATCTCTTAAACTTCTAAAAAACGTTCTAAATATCTTCATCTCTGTATGTTCCCTCCTTATAATCTTTAACTAAACGTCCTTCTTTTAAAACTAATACACGTTTTTTCATCTTATTAACAATTTCAATATCATGAGTAACCATAAGTATAGTTGTACCACTCTCTTTATTAATTTTCTCTAAAATATCCATAATTTCCATACTAATAACCGGATCCAAATTACCAGTAGGTTCATCACAAATAAGAATTTTAGGATTATTAACTATCGCTCTTGCAATCGCCACTCTTTGTTGTTCTCCTCCTGATAATTTATCTGGATAAGTCTTAATTTTATCCTTTAACCCAACTTGCTCTAAAACCTCAATTACTCTACTTCTTATTTTTCTTGATTCAACACCAGTAACTTCTAAAGCAAAAGCTACATTTTCATAAACTGTAAGCTTAGGTAATAATTTATAATCTTGGAAAACTACTCCAATCTTTCTTCTTAATTTATACACATTATAATTACGTAACTTAGAGACATTAACTCCTCCTAAAGTAATCTCTCCTGAAGATGGTTTTTCTTCACGATAAAGCATTTTAATTAAAGTACTTTTACCACTTCCAGATCCTCCAATTATAAATACAAATTCACCCTTTTTTATATTTAAACTTAAATCATGTATAGCGCATACCCCATTTGGATATGTTTTATTAACTTTATTAATTTTAATTATTTCCACGACAAAAACACCTCTCTATCTCTATATTGTCATTATAACAAATATAAAAAAATATTACAATATACGACAAAAAAATACCATCAAAAAAGATGCTTAATTATTACTAATTAACACATCTTGTCTTAAAACTTCATAACTATCACAAACAAAGACAAAAGCCTCGTTATCTATTTCTTGAATAGCATTTTTTAAAATATAATACTCTCTTGTTGGTATAACAGTCATAAACATTTTTTTCTTATCCCCTAAATATTCCCCAATTACATCATACATTGTAACATCATGTTTCATCTCTTTTATTAAAAAATCAAATATTTGCTCTTCTTTAGAACTAATTATATAAAAGGCTTTATTTTTAGAAATACCAATAAATACTTTTTCACTAACTAATGACATTATATAAACCATAATAACTGCATATATTGCTGTACTAAATCCAAATGTTAATCCCCCAACAATTATGATAACAGCATTTATAAATAAATTAACATTATAAACAGCTTTTTTCTTATATTTAGCAATTATTTGTCCAATTACTCCCGGTCCTCCATTATTAAAACCAGTTCTATAAATCATACCATTAGAAATACCATTTATAACTCCTCCAAAAATAACTGCCAACAAAAGGTTTTCTCTAGTAAGATTTAAAGACCCTACTAAAAAATCAAATAATTTAATAAAAATTGGAAAAACAAAAGCAATATATAAAGATACTAAAGAATCTTTTTTACCTAAAAATATAAAACTAAGCAAAGTAAAAATAAGGCAAAGCAGAAAAACTATAATTGAAGAATCAATCTCTAAATAATGTTCTAAAATAAGAGCAATACCTCCAGTTCCTCCAGTAACAATATTAAAAGAACGCATAAATAAATCATATGATAAGGATGAAATAATAAGAGCAATAGTTAAATAAATAATTTTTACAAAAAAACCTCTTTCTCTGACGTCTTTTTTTATCATTTTATTCACCGCCCATTACTTCATAAGCATCTATAACAGTAAAGAAAGCATCTTTATCAATCTCTTTTATACCTTCTTTAAATTTAAAATACTCTTTCGTAGGAATTACTGTAAACAAAACAGGATTTTTTTTATTACGATATCCCCCTTTAGCATCTATTGTTGTAATACTATGTTTAAGTTCATTGATAACGAAATCACATATTTCTTCACGCTTATCAGTAATTATATAAAAAGCCTTAGCTTCTGAAATACCTATTAATACTTTATCAGTTAAAATACTAATTATATAAAGTACGATAATAGCATACATAAATTTAACAAACCCAAAAACAAACGCTCCCAAAACCACAATTAAACCATCAATAATAAGCATAGCATTTCCCATTGATACATGAGCATATTTACTCATTATTTGATTTAATATATCAGTACCACCAGTAGTAAAGCCTGCTTTAAAAACAAGCCCCACTCCTATACCATATAAAACCCCTCCAACTAAGGCAAACAAAAGTTGATCACTTGTATCAAAATTGAAAAATGTCCCAACGTTTTCTGTAAGCTTAACAAAAACCGGGAATAAAATTGATCCCACAACTGAATATCTAGATACTTCTTTTCCTAAAAATATATAACTAATTATAAGTAATATAATAGAAATAATTAAGACAAATAATGAAAAATCTATATTAATATAATGTGTAACAATTATACCTATTCCACTAACTCCCCCAAAAACAATATCATTAGGCAAGATAAACAAATTAAAAGCTAAAGCTGTAAGTAAAAGCCCCACAATAAGCTCAATATATCTTCTAATTTTATGCTTATGATAAATTTTATTCAAAATATTTGACATAAGAAACTCAACTCCTTAAATAACTTTCTATAAACATATCTATATTACCATCTAAAACAGAATAAACATCACTAGTACTTACATTAGTTCTATGATCCTTAACCATTGAATAAGGATGCATAACATAACTACGAATTTGTGAGCCAAAAGAAGTTTCCAAAGCTTCACCTTTTACACTTTTAAGTTCTTTTTCTTGTTTTTCTATCTCAATAAGTTTAAGTTTACTTTTTAATATTTCTAATGCTTTTTCTTTATTCTTTAATTGACTCCTTTCATTTTGACACGTAACAACAATCTTTAAAGGTAAATATGTTACTCTAACAGCACTATCTGTAGTATTAACACCTTGTCCTCCAGCACCCCCAGAACGATAAACATCTATTTTTAAATCTTCCGGTTTTATAACAATATCAACAGTATTGTTAAAAACAGGAGTAACTATAACTGAAGCAAAAGAAGTATGTCTTTTATTATTAGCATCAAATGGTGATAATCTAACCAAACGATGAACCCCTTTTTCACATTTTAAATATCCATAAGCAAGATCACCTTTAACAAGAATAGAAGCTCTTTTAATCCCTGCTTCATCACCTTCTTGATAATCAACAACTTCTACTTTATAGTTTTTGCCAGTAGCCCAACGATTATACATTCTAAAAAGCATTGCTGCCCAATCACAAGCTTCAACACCTCCAGCACCACTATGCACTTCTAAAATACAATCATTATGATCATATTCTTTAGAAAGTAAAGTTTTAAGTTCTAATTTTTCAATTGAATTTTTTATTTCTAAAATATCTTTCATAAGACTATTAAATAATTCTTGATCAAATTCTTCCTTTAATAACTCTCCCAATGCTATATCATCATCAATTTTCTTTTTCAAAGACACTACTTCATTAACAGATTTCTTCAAATTAGATAACTCTTCCATTATTTTATTAGCATTATCAACATCATCCCAAAAAGACCCTTTATTAGTAAGAGTTTCTAATTCATCTATACGTTTATTTTTATTATCAGTGTCAAAGTAACCTCCATAACACATCTAACTTCTCTAAATAACCATTTAACTTACGTAATATTTCATTAATTTCCATATAACATCACAATATAATTATAATTTAAAATAAGTAAAAATAAAAGAAAAAAATATTAACAAAAAAATGTTAATATCTAAAACACTGTTCTTCATGATCATTAATAACCCCAATTGCTTGTAAATAAGAATAAATTATTACACTACCCACAAACTTCATACCTCTATTAATTAAATCTTTAGAAATTTTTATTGAAAGTAACGAATCTGTTCTAATAATCCCATCATATTTTATAACCTTATTATCTGTAAAATGCCAAATATAATTAGAAAAACTCCCATATTCTTTTTGTATAGCGATAAATACTTTAGCATTATTTATACTTGCCATAATTTTAAGTTTATTTCTAATAATATTTTTATTTTCTAATAATTCATTAACTTTCTCTAACGAATAATTAGCGATTTTTTTATAATCAAAATTATCAAAAGCTTCCCTAAAAGCCTCTCTTTTATTTAAAATACATTCCCAAGATAACCCAGCTTGAAAAGATTCCAACAATAACATTTCAAAAAGATAACTATCATCATAACTAGGAACTCCCCATTCTAAATCATGATACTTAACATATAAAGAATTATCTAAATTTACCCAACTACATCTTTCCATACATTAATCCAATTTTTTAATATCATTATACATTCTGGCATGATAACCTCTATTTTTATAAAAGTTAATAGCATTATCATTATAAGCAAAAACATCAACCATAACATACTCACACCCCTCATTTTTAAAATATTTTTCCATAGTAGCCATTAATTCTTTACCTATACCCTTACTTCTTGTTTTTGCTGTCACAATAAGCTCAGTAATTTCACCTCTCTTAGGGCATTTATAATCTAAATAATCAAATTCATCATATGGTGGAATTGTTCCCATTATTAAACCTACTACTAAATCATCCTCTAAAGCTAAATAACATTTACCATTATATTTTTGAACTTCTTCCAAATCTAGTAAAGCCATTTTTTCATGATACAAAGGATGTACCTGATCTAAACCATCTTTATCTATAGAAACAATATATTCCTCAAGTTCTGTAAGTAAATTCCTAACATCCTCTAAATACTTTTCTTCATATTCTATTATTTTCACTAAATATCCTCCCAAAATATATTTATTATCATAAACATAACAAAAATAATGTATATTGTCAAAAACCTAAAACAAAATTATCTATAAATAATTATTTAATAAAATGATGATTTCAAAAAAACATTATGAAAATATTAACATTAATGTTTTTTGTTATTTATTTCTTTGTTTTTAATATTTTCATAAATAATATTTTGGTTCTTATGTATATTTATTTGTTCTAATTTTGTTTTATCAACATAAGGTTCTAATTTTTGCATATCTGTAATATCCTTAGGTTTTTTTGTATAAGACTTTAAATTATACACGCTTTCTACTGTGCTTGTTCTAAAATATGTACCATTATAAGAAATTGGCATATCATCATATCTTAATGATGTACCAATGGGATCTGATACCCTTTCTAAAACATCCACTAATACCTGACCATCTTCTTCCCTATGAGAATATTCTCTCATTGTTATAGAATTATCTGGTTCTCTTCTAAATGTAAAAAAACCTAAATGAAATTCATTATCTGGATTTTGTGCAAGAATAGTATGAGGTGGTTTATTATGTTCCATCTCATGAAATCTTTCTAATGTTGGAAATCTATCATCATGAAATTCATAACCAGATAGAGAAGTTATTTCTTGAACTTTTGAAATATCATCTTCATTAACCATTATATCTATATCATCATGATATCTAAATAATGGAATTTTTGCTTTTAAAAAACATGGTAATGCTCCAACAATATAATAGTCTACACCTGCTTGATTAAATAAAGTAGTAAATTTTATTAAAGCTTCATTTATCAATTTGTGATTTTCTTCAAGACTCATATTTCCATAAACTTCGTTTGCAAACATTCTTGAAATTATAACTTTCATTTCCTCTACTGATGGACATATATCAGGATTTATATCTCGTACTATAGTTAAAGCATAATCATAATATTCTTCGTTATTACCAAATGTTTTATAAATTAATATAGATAATTCTTTAATTACATTTTTATCATCCATCAAAGAAAATCTATCTATTAATTCATTCTTTTTATTATTATCTATTGCAACTAATTTTGATAATGATTCTATAGTACTTTGTAATTTTATTCTATCCATAAAAACCTTCCATCCCTTCGTTCAAACCACACATAGTAAAAATGAATAAATTTTTAACACTTGTTTATTATAATTTATTTACTTAACTACAATATATTTAATGTTTCAACAACAGCTACCAATATCTTAATTCCAGTATGCCAAGTATTCTATATTGTACAGGTTTATCATCTTGATATAAAAATTTTTTCAATTTTTATAGTATTTTTATGTTTTTTTGAAGTTCTCAATCACTCGCAAATCATTATAAAATCTATTACTTTCCACAACACTTTTTATACTTCTTGCCTGAGCGCGTATTTAGCATACTTCAATATTTATAGTATTTATCATATTATTGTTACTATAAATATTTTTTATTTGCAAACATTACTTGCATCCTTTACTATCGCAATATATTTTTTATTATATGTTTTGAAATATCTCTTTTCTTAATATATAATTATTATACCTCATTAAAAACTCCTCTTACAATAATTCTAAATATTTCTTTAACATTTCTATCTCTAATCCATTTATCAATTTAACAAAATCAGTATAATCTTTCATTGTATGGGCTTTATCTAAAGCTTCATAATATTGTAATTTATTTTCTTTTTTTTATAATTACAGGATTAAAGCCATGTTTCATTAAATCTAAATTCATAATTAATCTTGATGTTCTTCCATTTCCATCAACAAAAGGATGAATTTTAACAAGTTCACCATGCAATAACGTAGCTTGAATTATTGGATGATATTTATTCCAAGTTTTATAATTTAAAATTAATTTTTCCATTAACTCAGGAACTTTTACAAAGTCTGGAGGAATATGAGTTGCTCCTTTTATAGTTACATTTTCACTTCTATATCTTCCTGCATTTTCATCATCAATTTCTTTTAATATAAGAGTATGTATATTTTTAATATTCCACTCAGTAATTGGGTTATCATCTTTCACTATAGTCTGTAAAAATAAAATTGCATGTTCATGATTTATAACTTCTAAGTGTTCCTTTATTGATTTTCCACCAACAGTAATTCCTTCTAAAACCACTTGAGTTTCTTTTAAGGTCAAAGTATTTCCTTCTATACCATTACTATTATAAGTCCATTCCAAATTAATTTTTTCTTCTAGGGTTCTAAGTGTATCTTTTGATATAGGTCTTTTATTATCAAGTTCTTTTTTTAAATTGTCTACTTCATCAAAAAAGTTATTTGGCAAATTAATAATAAAATCAGTATAATCAGGTTTTATAATCCTCTTATCAACTGGTTTTAGTGCATCAATTGGGATATTCCAACTATTTCCGTTTTTTATTGCACCTTCTATTCTTCCCTCTTTTAATAATTTTCTTATTCTTCGTTCACTAATATTCCATTTTTTTGAAGCCTCTTTTGTAGTCATAAATTCCATAGATATCACTCTCAAAACAATTATACCGCAAGTGGTATCTTTGGTCAATGCTTTTAATCCTTTCTATTTATAATTTGATTAATAGCTTTTGAAGAAATTGTTTGTTCAAATTTGTTAAACATTTCAAACAAATAATTTTTACTTTGCAATTTATTTAACCATCTTTTGGGGACATTATCAAATCCATATACTATTCCAGCCATGGCGCCAGCAATACCAGCTATTGTATCTGTATCCTGTCCTAAATTAATAGCCTCGATAATTGTATTTTCATAAGAAGTGTTCGTTAATAAACACCAAAATGATGCTTCTATAGTGTCTACAATATAACCACTTGAATTAATATCATCTATTTTTAATTCTTTAATATCTTCTTTCAATAATCTAGAATATAAGTCTATTGATTCTTGACTATAATTATATTTTCTTTTTCTCATATTCATATATGCTGTATCTTTATCAATATCATTAAGCAAATCTATTACATACATAACATAAATGAAACAAACTAACTGAACCGATTCATGTCTATGAGTTAATGCAGAAACATTATTTGTTAGTTCTTGAATTTCACTATCAGATAATTTTTTTGTATAAGAATATAATGCTATTGGTAATATTCTCATCAATTATCCATTACTCATATGCTCTTTTTCCTTATTTCCACATTCTAAAACAGGTATTCCTTTTTTATAATTATAAATGGCTTTTAGACAACATCTTCCAACACCAAAAGCATGACTTGTTGGAGTATATTTTCCTTTTTCTATCCATAATATAAAATTATTCATTATATCATCATAATTAATACTATTTTTAGTAATAATAGAATCTATAGTTGCTAATTCCATTATGTATCATCAGAACATGATCCTACAGGCTCTTTATGTTGTCCAATATCTCCTAACATTTCAGTAACTTTGCTTTCTTGTAAATACTTTCTCATAAAGAACTCAATAGGAGTACCCATTGCATCACCAACAACATGTCCTACTAAAGAATCAAATATTTTAGACATTTTGTATCACCCAACAAAATTATATCATCAATTAGTATATATCACTAATTTATATATTTTTATTACTAAAAAAGACTTCATATTTATGTTATGAAATCTTTTTATTTTCATTTATAAATGCCTTATTTTATAAAGGCTTCCAGCAACTTCTGAAAACTCTTTCATTTTTTTGAAAACAAAATGGAAACAATTTTAATTTTTTGTACACATTTTGGGAACATTTTAGGCTAATTTGCAATTTTTTTACTAATATCTTTTAATGTTTCTAAATATGCTTTTTCCACAGGGCTAATTTCTTTTACTTGATATTTT
>CANRAF010000018.1 GCA_947628535.1 uncultured Bacilli bacterium
GTATTTACTTACCAAAATAGTCATTTCTTCTATTTTTGGATTTAACCGATACCTCCATGTCCAGCATCTACAACTATCTTATAATTCATAAACTATCACCTAACATATTTTATGAAAAGCCACAAAAAATGGGACAATTTTCCCCATTTAATTTTATTAATTACCAATATTTTCCATAAAGCTTATTTAAAGTCTATAAAAACCAATAAATTCATTAACCCTTTTGAAAACATTACATCCAAACAATCTATAAATAATAATAAACAAAACAAAAGTAAAGGATCCAAGCATTCCTATAAACATATCTTCCATAGTATCAATAAGTCCGATATCTAAATATCCCTCTATTTCAAAACTACCATCTCTTCCACTGATTTTTACATTATCTATCCCATCAATAAAATAAACTTTATCTAACCTTTTCCCCATATAACTTGTGCTGATTTTATTAACAATCGTATCTTTTTGCATATCATATCCAAAAAATCTATCCATACTAAATTCAAAAAATTCCCAGATAGTACCACAAAAAACTGAAAAACATAAAGAAAATAAAATACTCATCATAAAAATTTTTTTCACACATTTACCAAAATCAAAAATAGTAAAAAAGAAAGAAAAACTAAAACATGCACATAAAAGACCGAAACTAAAATGTAAAATATTATCCCAAAAAGGAATAATTTTATAAAAACTAAAAACTTCTCCGAGAACTAAAGAACAAAATATAAACAAATAAAGAAGCAAACTAAAGCCAAATGACATATTAATTTTTAAAAACTTTTCTAAAATTCTAATTAAAACAAACAAAATAAGTGCTAAAAAAGATATAAAAACCATTCTGTAATTATAAGAATAAAGACCAAAAAATAAAAAAACTATTGTAGAAGAAAAAACAAAATAGAATAAAATCTTTCTTTTTAGCACATAATCACCCTATTAAATATATGAAAAAAAGTTAAAAAAAAATGATAACTATCACTCTAGTTATCATTTTCTTCTACTAGTTCAATTTTTATATCTTTAAGTTTCCCATCTCTTTCAACTGTAAACACTGTCTTATCTCCTATATCAGCTCTTGAAAGCTCATATCTTAATCCTGTACTATCTTTAACTTCATTATCATTGATTTTGACAATAATGTCTCCAATCTCAAGTTTTCCAAAGGCAGGAGAATCATCATTTATACTTTCCACTACAACACCATCATGTAGTTCTGTATTAACTTTATCATTAAGTCCATAATAATCCATACCTTCTGTATTGCTTAAATTAATTATTCCTATACCAAGATATGGTTTTTTTATGCCTTCACCATTTTCAAGTGATTCTACATATCTTAAAGCATCTTCAATTGGCATAGCATACGTACCTTCATCATTATTTCTTAAAGAAATAATTCCAATAACCTTACCATTCTTATCACAAAGTGGACCACCACTATTCTTAGAGTTCAAATTTATATCTGTTTGAAGCATCCTAATGGCGTAATTTTTACTATCATTAACAGAAACTTTAACTAACTTATCATTTCCTGATAAAATGCCCTGTTTAACATCAGTACTATAATTTTCTCCCGTAAACGTTCCAAGAGTAAACACTTCATCTCCAATATCAGTACTAAGACTATCTTTAATATCAGCAACCTTTTTTACATCATTTTCATCAATAGAAATAATTGCAATATCTAAATACTTATCTCCTCCAATATATTCTGAATCTACTTCTTTATCATTAGATAATATTACTTTAGATAATCCTTCATTAACAGCACTATAATTACTTACAATATATCCTTTATTATTATCTTTTTTGTAAACAAAGCCCATTCCTTTAACATTACCACTTAAATCACTAATAAAAACTGTACTATCATAAATTTTATCTACAACTTTACTTAAATTTCTATCACTAGAAACATTATTTTTGTTAGAATCATCATTTACAAAAAATCTACTAGTGCAAGATAACAAACAAATTGTAAAGACAACTCCAAGAAGAAATACTAAAACATACTTAAGTCTTCCATCAAACCAGTTAAAATCATTTTTATTATTTTTTGAATCTGGTTTATTAGTTTTATTTTTTGCCTTATTTTTAGCATTACTCTTAGCCTTATTTTTTACCTCATTCTTAACTTCTTCTTTTATAGCCTTAACTTTTTTTCTCTCAGAAATATCGCTTTTTCCCTTAACTTCTTCAGTTTTTTTATTATCTTTTTCTTTTACTTCTTCTACTTTTTTTTCTTTTTCTTTATCCAACCTAAAACAACTCCTTTTTTGTTAGATCTTTAATATCTTTCCAGTTTTCAGGAAATCCCATTCTATCAAGTATTTTTAAAACTGGTATAGTCTTTAAATTATATTCTAAATTAGCAATTGCATCCTCTATCTCAATTACTAATTTTTTAACTTCTTCTTCTCTTAACATAAATTTTAACACAATAATAAGTGCAAATAAATCATTTTTTCCATAAATATATTCATTATCCATCATTGGTATATTAAGTTTTCTATGATAAATAGTATCTTCAATATACTTTTGGGTTTTGTTTTCATATACAATATCCTCATGAGCACATAAATTACGATAATTTGATAAAATACTAAGTCCTACAGAAAAAGTCTTCAAATCAACTCCATAAAGCTCTAAAATATCATATTGATCTTCCTTTTTAAGTACTGAAAAAAGATCAACAACAATTCCAAAAGATAAAACTTTAACAAGAACCCATAAAGGAATATATCCATAATTTAAAACATAATGCCTTGTAGCCGAATGATGTATTGCATTAGTTTTAATTTGTCTTTTCATCTTACCAATCAAATCACTAACTTGCTTTTTATATTCAAAAGATGTATTGAAATTATTTGGCTTTAAATATTCTTTATCACGATAACCATATTTTTTAGAAAGTTGATAAGATATTACTGATTTGATATTATTCTCAACAATTAAAATATTTTTAAATAAAATATTTCGCAAAGTTCTATCAAATAAAAACAAACTATAAACTTCCTCAAAAGTAGTACCTTCTATATATCTACTTTTATCTTTAGATTTCATAAAAGGATGACGATATCCATTTAGAAAAAAATAATTTTCTCTAAGTAGTATATCACTTGCATACTTTTTATTATTTATTACCAATCCCTTATTCTCAAAAATCTCAATCTGTTCCTCTAAAGTTTTAAATATTTTTCCATCCATAAACTAATATCACCTTACTAAAATTATATCATAATTTAAAAATCAAAAAAAGATATTACCTAAATATATAGCAAACTTAACAGTTAAAAATGAAAACCCCTATAAACACTAAGTTTACGGGGGTTAAGTATATATTTCTATCTTTTACTGAATTGTGGTGCACGTCTTGCTTTCTTAAGTCCTGGTTTTTTACGTTCTTTAACTCTAGAATCACGAGTAACTAAACCTGAACTTTTAAGAATTTTTCTAAAGCTTTCAGCACTATTAGGATCACTTGCACTATCATATTCAAGAAGTGCTTTAACAATTCCTAATCTAATTGCACCAGCTTGTCCTGAAAATCCTCCACCACTAACAGTAGCAACAATATCAAATTTTTCCATCATATTTGTAAGTTCAAGAGGTTGAACTAAATCCATAACTAATGTTTTAAATGGAAAATATTCATATACATCTTGATTATTAACAGTAATCTTTCCAGAACCAGCAACTAATTTAACTTTAGCAATACTACATTTTCTCTTACCAGTTCCATAATAACTTGTATTTTCTTTCTTAGCCATAAATTAACCTCCCTATTTTAAATCAAGCACTTCAGGCTTTTGAGCCATATGTGGATGATTTTCTCCTTTATAAACAAATAATTTTTTAAACATTGCTCTACCAAGTCTATTATGTGGAAGCATTCCCTTAACAGCTCTTTCAACCATTTCAACTGGATATCTTTCAATCATTTCTTTAGCAGTTCTAACTCTAAGTCCTCCAGCATATCTTGAATGGTTATAATAAAGTTTTTTATCAAGTTTATTTCCAGTAAGTTTTACTTTTTCAGCATTAATTATAATAACATAATCTCCACAATCAATATGTGGTGTATAAGTTGCTTTATTTTTACCTCTTAAAATGTGAGCAACTTGACTAGCTAAACGTCCAAGAGTGGCATCTGTAGCATCAATTACATACCATTTACGTTCAACTGTTTCTTCCTTTTGCATATAACTTTTCATATTATCTTCCTTTCTTATCTTTTTTATAGGATTTCCCAAGTCCTATAAATGGGATATTAGAAAAATGTACCGTTTAAAATTATACTAAAACTATATGTAATTGTCAATAATTTTAAAACATTTTATAAGATTTACAACTAAAAATTTAAAAAAAAGTTTAATAACAAACCTTCTCTAAATAAAGTCCTTCTGGAGGAGCACATTTAAGATTTCCTTCTCTACTTTTCATATTAAGTACTTCTTCCATATAACTAACATCTTTTTCTAATGAACCTATAGAAATTAAAACTGCTATTATATTTCTTATCATCTTTCTAAGGAATCCATTACCCTCAAATGTAATTTTTAACACTTCTCCATTTAATTCAAAATTAATTTTATAAATATTTCTAACACAATTAACCTTTTCTTTTTCATCAGTACAAAACGATCTAAAATCATGTTCTCCTATCAAACAAGATGCACTCTTTTTCATTAAATCAATATCTAAAGGCTTACAATACTGATATACATAATTTCTAGAAACAGGAGAAAATTCTCCCATGTTTATATAATAAGAATATGTTTTTCCTTTAACGTCATATCTAGCATGAAAATTAAGATCCACTTTTTTAACTTCAGTTATATAAATTTCTCCATCAAAAAAACTATTTAAATATTTTTTAAGATTATAATCTTTTAAATCCTTTTCTAAATCAAAATGAGCACATTGCATAAGAGCATGAACACCTTTATCTGTTCTCCCAGAAGCATTTATAGAAACGTCTCCAACCCCTAAATTTTTAATAGCATTTTCAATAGTACCTTGAACTGTTTTTAAATTTTTTTGTCTTTGAAAGCCACTGAAACAAGATCCATCATAAGAAAATGTAATAAAATACCTAATCATTTCTTTCTCCTTTGAATATTATAAGTAATTTTAAGCATTTTTTTGATACTTACAAATCTACTAAAAAATAATCCCATTTTAATTTTAAAACCAGGTACAATAACTACTTTTTTCCCTTTTATCATAGAATCTATTGCATATCTTGCAGCTTTTCTTGCAGAAATAGACGAAATATTAAATTTAACACCTGCTACTTTATTAAAATTAGTATCAACAGGCCCCGGACAAAAAGCAAAAACTTTTACTTTAGATTTATTTCTTCTAAGCTCCTCACTTATTGCCAAAGTATAAGATGTTACATAACTTTTAGTAGCATAATAAGTACTCATAAGAGGTCCTCCTCTTAAAAGACCTGCACTACTTGCAACATTAAGTATGTAGCCATTATTACGAGAAGTCATATCCTTAAGAAACATTCTTGTAAGAATATGAACGGCTTTTACATTAAGTTCTATCATTTCTAGTTCAGCGGGTAAAGAAACACTTCTATAATCACCATATAATCCAAATCCTGCATTATTAACTAAAAGATCTATTTCTTCATTTTTAACAAGCATATATAAGTCTTTTGCACCCTTTTCACTAGCTAAATCAATCACTATTATTTTAACCTTTGTTTTAAGAGATTCCCCAAGTTTTTCTAGTTCCTCTTTATTTCTTGAAGCCAAAATAAGATCAAAACCTAATTCACTTAAATAAATAGCTATTTCTCTTCCTATTCCTGAAGATGCCCCTGTAATAAGTGCTTTCATATCATACCAACTCCACTTACATTATATCAAAAAAATATCTTTAAACCAAATTAAAAGTTAGTAATAATACTAACTTAAATTAAACTTCTTTAGCAACTACTACTAACCTACCATTTTCATTAGTATATTCACAAGTTGATAAACTGATTAATTTAGTAGGATATATAGCATCGACACCTGTATCATATAACGCAAGTTCCTTAACATTTTTTATGTACATATTATAATAATCTTCGCTTTTCTTACCATAAAATTTATAGTATTTAAATACATCTGCATCTTTTTCATAAACTTGTGATAAGAATACTGCTACTATTTGATACTTTTTATGCCCATCCAAAGTATAATAATCTATTGTTTTATGTTTCTTATAATAACTTTCTTTTTTATAATTTATAAGTGTATGAAACATTTTTCCATTACCCATATTATGTCCGTGAATTATTAAATTAATATCATCAATATTATTATGTTTATCAATAAAAATGCTTCCTTCTCTTTGATATTTTTTATTATAATTATGATCTAAATAATAATCATCATCACTATGTAAAACAGGATAATTAACAATAGTATTTTTAATACTAATCCATCCCACAACATCTGAATTCTTCTTATTTAACTCTTTTAATTTTTCATATTTTGGGTCAACTTCTTTTTTCTCTACTTCAACAGGAATAGGAGTTTCCTTACTTTTATTATCATTAAAATAATGCAAAGCTATAAGAGTTAAAATAGTCCCAAAAACAATAAGTAATAAAGCCACAATGATTATTAATTTTTTACGTTTATTTTTTTTCTTCTTTTTGTTTTTTATATTTTTTGTTATTTTTACACTATCTGTACTTTTATTATTTTCCTCTTTCATCATTATCACCTTCAAAAAAAATAGGAATATTCCTATCTGCATGATTCTTGAATATTTAGGAACTATTCCTTATAAATATTATCTATCACTATAGTAATAAAAATAATAATATTTGTCAAGTTGTTTCTAAGCATTAAAATATTTAATTTACATAAAAAAGGAACCTAAGTTCCCTTATATTTATTAAGCTAAATAATTTATCACTGAATAAACAACACCGGTTTTTGGTACGTCATCTAAACTAGCTTTTTTATTTACATTTGATGTATTATTAGTTGAAACATTTGTACTTGGTTCTGTTGATTCTTCATCAATTTCAATTAAAGAATCTAATACTGCTTGATATGCTTCAATATCCCAAACTGTATATTCATCTTCATAATTATATAATGTTACATCGGCTGGATTAACTAATACAGTAACTGTTTGATCATATTTATTATCTCCATCCCAGTCAAATTCAAGTACAAATCTTAACATGCCATCACCATATGTATCTACTTCCATTGCTCCTGAAAGCATCATATTATCTATTCCTAAATAGTAAGTGTTATCTGCGTCAACAGTGCCATTATAAGTTCCTGTTTTTGTAGTATAATAAAAATGATCATTAACATTATAATCTAAATAAGTTATTCTAACATTAACTTTATCAAGGCTGTCTTGATATTCACTATCTGGATCTACCTTTACTCCTAACCAAGCATATCCATCTGGTCTAGTACCATCTTCTCTAAGAGTTTTTGCATTAATTCCTTTATAAGTTACTGTTACATTAGATGTATTAGCACCTTTAACATCTGCCTTTGGTTTTTCTGCTCCTTTATGAAGTATATCTTCTTTAGTTGCATCACTTACAGTTCCAAGTTTAACTGTATCAGCAAATACTACTGGCATACACATTACTCCTGAAAGTAACATAGCCATAAATGACATAAATAATTTTTTCATCATATCTCTCCTTTCA
>CANRAF010000019.1 GCA_947628535.1 uncultured Bacilli bacterium
CCCCCCCCAGACAATATTTTCTTCACTTGGATCACTCCTTTAGTTTCTTATAGTTTTATTATAACTCTTTTCTTTTTTCTATGCAATAAAAAAACAGGTTAAAAACCTGTATATATAAAATTCATAAATATTAAGAATGCAAATAACATAATTGTTATAATAATTCCATTTATTCTATCAACTTTACCATATCTTGTTTGGAATCCAACAGCCATAGCAGTAGTAATTCCTCCTACTAAACCACCAATATGAGCAAAGTTATCTATTCCTGAAACAGTAAATCCAAAAACTAAGTTGATTAATATAACTGGTACTATTTCTCTAATTAAAGTATCTCCTAAATAAACTCTGTAATTATATCCAAAGTAAAGTAGTGCTCCCATAATACCAAATATAGCTCCACTGGCACCTACAGAAACTGCTCCTTGATTAAGTAAAATAGATAGTAAACTACCTGAAAGACCACTTAATAGGTAAACAAGTAAAAATTTACCTTTACCAAAAAATCCTTCGGCTTGTTGTCCAAGTAAATAAAGAGCATACATATTAAATAAAATATGTAATACATTCCCATGAATAAACATTGATGTAAATAATCTATAATACTCACCATCTATTATATATGGCCCATAATTTGCAAATAAATTTATAAATGTACCATTCAAATTAAATAACATTCCAATTAAGAAAATAAGAACATTTATAGCAATTAATGCATAAGTAACAACTGGTTTTTTAGGTCTAAATAATTCTTCTACTTTTTTAGCTTCATTAATATTTTTTTTATTTATATCATCAGTTATTTTCAAAAATAAATTCATTCCTTTCTCTTTAAATGTTAATTTTTTTTCTATATCTGGAAAATATTCATATAAAAAATCATATTTCTTAACATCTTTAACATTTTTTAAATAAACAAAATCTATATTTTTATCTTTTACATTTAAATCAACATTATCTCCGAGATCAATAAAAATATTTAGAATGTGCATATTTACATTGAATGTTTTTTTCTTAATGCTTTTTGCTATTTTTTTAGTTCTAAAAGTATCAAAGTTAAGTTGTTCATTATTATGAATATAATTAGAAACAATTCTAACTATTTTATAATCACTCATCATATTTTCAAGCCATATTTCATTCTTTGCACCATGTAGAACAACAGGATTATAGTTTTCCTCAGTGATAAAATAATGAAGTAATTTCATAACTATAACATCTTTACTATCAAATTGTTCCATTTAATCACTCCTTACTACATTTAAGGAAAAAGAACTATTGCTAGTTCTTACCCAATTTCTACGATTTTAATTTCATAATTACCATTTGGACTATCAACTGAAACTATGTCTCCAACTTTATGTCCTAATAGTGCTTTTGCGATCGGAGATTCATTTGAAATTTTACTTTCAAAAGGATCTGCTTCTTGACTTCCAACTATTTTGTATTCATCTGTATCATCTTCATCATCTACATATGAAATTTTAACAGTATTTCCAAGACCAACTTGATCTGTTGATACTTCTTCAATTATTTCTACATTTTCAACTATTGATTCTAGTTTTTTTATTCTTGCTTCTATTTCAGCTTGTTCATTTCTCGCAGCATCATAATCGGCATTTTCTGATAAGTCTCCTAAAGCTCTTGCTTCTTTTATAGCAATTATATTTTCAGGCCTTTTTTCATTTATTAAATAGTTTAATTCTTCTTTTATTTCATCATATCCTTCTTGAGTTAAAAATATTTTTTTTCTTTCAGACATGTTTATCACCTCTTAAATTTAAACTAACTAAAAGGATACTATTTTTTAAGGTTTTTGTCAAGTATTTTCCCTAAAATTTAACCCTAATCATTGAGCTATTTTCTACTATTTTTTCACTTTTTATTTTTACTATCTCTCTTGGGTGTCTTGCACATTCTATTTCATTTAAATCTTCATCATAAATATGATTAAATTCAATTTCTAATTCCTCTCCGGAAGGTGTAAAAATAACAGCTTTATTCCCTTTTTTAAAATAGTTCCTTTCTTCTATTATAAGCATTTTATTTTTTTGATCGTATCCTATTACTATTCCTAAGAAATCTTGATTAGATACTTCTTCTCTTCCAATATAATACTGATCATTTTTACTTACTTCACCTTTAAAATATTGAGAAGTTGATTCTCTATTAGCTACTCTTTCAAGTAGCTTTTTTTCTTTTTCTAAAAGTTTTTCTGTAAAGCTATTATTATAATATGCATCTATAAGTTTTCGATAACAACTAATTACTGTTGCAAGATAATAAATGCTACGCATTCTTCCTTCTATTTTTAAAGATTTGACATTCATATCAATAAGTTCTGGTATGTGGTCCGCTAAAATGAGGTCTTTAGTTGCAATTGAATATTTAACATCTCTTTCTTTATCTAAATCAAAAACAAATCTACAAACTTGAGCACATCCTCCACGATTTGAATCTCTTAGAGTAAAGTAATTAGATAGTACACATCTTCCAGAATAGCAAGTACACATAGCACCATGTAAAAAAACTTCAATATCTGCACCTGTTTCTTTTATTATTTCTTTTATGTCATCTTTTGATACTTCACGTGCTAAAACAATTCTCTCTACATTTTTACTAAGCCAGTATTTTACACTTTCTTTATTAGTAGTAGAACTTTGGGTACTTAAATGGACTTTTAAATTTATTTTTTCCTCTTCGAGTGTAGATAAAACTAAAGGATCACTAACAATAATTGCATCAACTTTAAATTCCTCTAAGGCTTTTAAATACTTTGTTAAACCTTTGATATCTTCATTATGAAAAACAATATTAACTGCAACATATAATTTTTTATTCATCTTGTGAGCAATTAAAGATGCTTTTTTTATATCTTCTAAAGAAAAGTTATTAGCATTTGCTCTTAAACTATAGTTTTTTCCTCCAATATAGCAAGCATCTGCTCCATAAAGATAAGCAATTTTTAATTTTTCTAAATCCCCTGCGGGCGCAAGTAATTCTATCATTTTTTCTTCACCTTATATATAGTTTTTTTATCTAAAAATAGTGTACTACTATTTGGAAGTAGTTTGCTTATTTCATCTTCATATTTTAATAGCTTTTCATCACTTAAATCACTTAAAGCTTTTTCATAAATATTTGAAACTTTTTTAAAGGTATCTTCATCTATAGTATTTGAGTCCATAATAACGTATTTTACTCCTGAATTTTTTAATCTATTTATATATTTAATTCCATTTAAAATCTCATTTGAGTAAAATTTTGTACCACATCTTCCCTCTTCTACTCTATAACTTTTTCCTCTTTCTTTCATATAGTGATTAGTATTTTCATTTTCTTCATTAATATATTCAAAATAATTAGTTAATAGATGTCTCTTGGAAAAGGCCATTGGTTGAAATCCAAATATATTAACAAAAATATCAAAGTTAGTATTTTTACATATTTCTTCTATTTCTGAAATAGTAATTTCTGAAGATAAAACTGCTCCTTTTACATTTTCTTTTTCATAATAATTACATGTTTTATAATTAGTAACTAAAAAGTTTTGACTCCAAATAAGTGGAGTTTTAATATTTAGTCTTTTTGAAATAGAAAGAACCGCAAGATCATAAAAAAGTATGCCCTCTATGTTATAATTATCAATTTTAGAAAGTATTTTTTCTAAATAACTTAAATCTTTATTAAACATATTTTTATCAATAGCAAGAAATATTTTTTTATCTTTATACTTTTTTAAATCTTCTAATGATATTTCATTTTCATATGTTGATAAGTTCTTTAAACCAAAAAGGAATGCTTTAGCATTCTCTAAATTATAATTTGTTTTATATATTATCTCCATTTTAAAGCCTTCTTTCTGTTACAGAAATACCATCACCAATTTCATAGAATTTAGTTTTATATTTAACATTGTTTTCTAAAAAATCAATATAAGCTTTTATTTTTTTTACAAGTCCACGTATATTTCTACTTGATATTTCTGATACGTCTTTTTTGACAAATCCATGGAAATTTAAATTATCAGTAATAATTGCTCCATTTATTTCTAGATTATTTTCAAATTGTAAGAAAAAATCTCTATTTTTACTTTTTGCAGCATCTATTATAATTAAATCATATTTATCTTTTAAATTTATGTCTAAAGCATCATTGAAAATTAAAGTTATTCTTTTTTCTAATCCTAATTTTTTAATATTTTTTACTGCTTTCATATATCTATCTTTATCTTTTTCAATAGAGACAATATTTACAAGTGGAGAAGAAAGTGCCATCATAATAGCACTATAGCCAATGGCAGTTCCGACTTCAAGTATTTTACGAACATTTTTTTTAACAATGTAATCAGTAATAAAATCCATTGTTTCATCTTGCATAATTGGTACATTTTCTTCTAAAGCATATCTTTTAATTTCTCTTATACTGCTATAAACATTATTTACATTTTTTACCATTCAAACCACAATCCCTTATTTTTTAAATCTGCAATTACTTTATTATGAGTTTCATATGTTTTAGTAAGATAAATCTTTCCATTTTTATCTGCTACAAAATAGTAATAATCATGACTATTAGGATTAAGGGCAGCTTCAATAGATATTAATGATGGGTTTGAAATAGGTCCCACAGGAAGTTTACCCGCCATACTATTAATTCTAGTATTATATCCATTTACACTATTAAGTTCACTTTGAGATATATCACTTGTCAGATCTTTTTTTACTCCATAATAACTTGTTACATCACTACCTAAAATCATCTTTTTTCCAAGTCTATTATAAAATACTCCAGCAATATCTTTTCTTGAGTTTTTATCTATTCCTTCGAGTTCAAGAATAGAGGCTATTGTTAAAATTTCATGTGCATTATAATCACTTTTTTCAATTTGTTTTTTGTATTTTTGTAAATTATGATCTAAATGATCAATCATTGCATCAAATATTTCTTTAACAGTTACATCTTTTGATAGGAAATTATATGAATCCGGGAATAAGTATCCTTCTAAAGGATAATATATATCTTTATTTTTTATATCTTTAGTTATGAACCAATATTTTTTTATAAGTTCATTTATATAATCTTCATTTTGTGAATATTCTAAAACTTCTTCATAAGAGTTATTAGTATTTTTTGAAATAACTTTAGCTACCCCACGCATATTAAGTCCTTCTTTGAAAGTTATTGTTATTTCATCTTTATTTTTGCCACCATCTCTAAGTACTTCAACTATTTCACTTAAAGTCATACCTGTATTAAGCTCATATTTTGCAGCATAAATTTTTTTAGCATCTTTTAAAACTATGTATCCTAAAAAGAATTTATCATTTTTAATTAATCCTTCTTTTTCAAGACTTTTACCAATTTCTCTTAAAGATTCTCCTTCTGTAACAATAAATTCTACATCTTTGCCATTCATTGAAACAGGACTTAAAAAGTAAATTAATCCTAAGAGAGTTAAAACTATAATCCCTAGTACTACTCCGAGAAAAATATTTCTTTTTCTATACTTACTCTTCTTTTTCTCCATCATCGGTTCCTTTTATTTCATCTTGAAGTACTCTAAGGGCAGTTTCAATTACTTTCCATTCTTTTTCAGTTGTTATGGCTTCTAATTTCATGTATTCTCCTTCTCCTGTTACGATAGAACCATAAGCTTTTAAATTACCATTTTCATCAGTTTCATTATCTGTATAAGCTAAATAGTGTTTTCCTGTTTCTTCTGAATCAAATTCTAAAAGTTTATAAAAAACTTTTTCTTCTCCTTTTTCATTAAAACCTACAAACATATCTTCTCTAAGTTCATGTTTATTATTTTTTAATTTTTCATCAATCATTTTCTTTTCTTCTTCACTCATAATCTTTTTCCTTTCTATCTAAATAAGCTTGGAGTATTACAACTGCTGCTACTCCATCTATTATTTTTTTTCTTTTTTTTCTTGAAAGATCTGCATCTATTAAAGGTGCTTCTGCAAGTTTGGTAGATAATCTTTCATCTTGAAGAATAACTTTTTTTGATATTTT
The DNA here is from genome assembly GCA_947628535.1 of uncultured Bacilli bacterium. Lineage (GTDB taxonomy): Bacteria > Bacillota_I > Bacilli_A > RF39 > UBA660 > UMGS1449. The sequence continues at coordinate 6,025 of CANRAF010000019.1, forward strand.
TTTCTCTAACTTTTCCTTAAAACGAATTGTTTCTTCTGCCCTTGGGCCTACCGAATTATTCATATTTTTAGGAAGTCCAAGTACTAAAATATCTATTTTTTCTTTGTCTATTATTCCTTCTATTTTAGAAATAAGTACATCTTCATCATCATATCTTAAACTATCATAAAAAGATGCTATAACACCTGTTCTATCAGAGATAGCAAGTCCAAGTGTTTTAGTACCTAAATCAAGTCCTAAATATTTCATTTAACATCCTTTAAATAGTTCTTTAAAAGAGCTTCTAAAATCTTTTCTCTTTCAAGTCTTTGAATCTTTTTTCTTGAATCTTTATAACTTGAAATATAGCCAAGATCACCACTCATTAAATATCCTACTATTTGATTTATTCCATTATAACCCTTTTCATTTAAAGCTTCATTTACATGAGAAAGAGTTTCAGTAATCATATAATTTTCGAATTCGTCAACTTTAAAGACCATTGTGTTATCCACAAATATCACCTCTTTTTTTCTATTACTTATTGTATCATTATTAGAATAAATTAGCAATAAAATAGTCAAAAAAGAATAATAGTTTATTTAATATTTAAAAATAATTGCCAAACGTGAAAGCTAATTGTATAATAATTATAACAAGTAATCAACTGAAGAATATTTAAAATAAATAATAAAATAAAAGGAGGTGTGTTGTATGGTTTGTCCAAAATGTGGAAGTGACAATGTTAGTTTTCAAGTAGTAAATGAAGCACATTTAAAAACTAAACATCATAATATTATATGGTGGTTATTAATTGGATGGTGGTGGATTCCTATCAAATGGTTATTCCTAACAGTTCCCGCTTTATTTGCAGCAATCTTTATTGGAAAAAGAAAAAAAATTAAAAATGTTACAACAAAAAAAGCAGTATGTCAAAATTGCGGTCACTATTGGAATGCATAAAAAAACCTCGTGCTGGAACACGAAGTTAGTATACACAAAAATAAAAACTACGATCAAAAGCAATTCTTTTTTTGTGTACTTTGATTATAGCAAAAACAAAGTAAATTGTAAAGATTAGTGTTTAATAAAAGAACATTTATTTATGTGCTTAAAATCATTTTTACAAAATAAAAACCCTTATAAAATAAGTGTTTTTTTTCATTTTGGTGACCAGTACGGGATTTGAACCCGTGAATGCTGCCGTGAAAGGGCAGTGTGTTGAACCGCTTCACCAACTGGCCAATAAAAAATGGCGCCTCAACTAGGACTCGAACCTAGGACCCCTTGATTAACAGTCAAGTGCTCTAACCGACTGAGCTATTGAGGCAAAAAATGGTGGGCCTGAATGGACTTGAACCATCGACCTCACGCTTATCAGGCGTGCGCTCTAACCAGCTGAGCTACAA
>CANRAF010000020.1 GCA_947628535.1 uncultured Bacilli bacterium
AAGAACTTACAAAAATATATAATAAACATAAAAATAAAGAAGAGTTAACAAGAGAAGAACTAAGATTTTTATATGAAATAGAAAGTAATATAAAAGGATTTGGTTGGGAAGATGACCCAAGGATAGAAGAAATAAAAAGAGAAAGAGACGAAAAGCAAGATTATGTCAAAATATTTAATTGTAAAGAAAATGAGATAGGGACAAAAGAAGAAGATTTAAAAAAAGATTTGAAAATATATATTGGAAATATAGATTTATCGAAATATAAAGAAGCTTCAAAAGATATTAAAATACCAAAAATAATAATAGGAAATCTGTGGGCACACAATTTAACATTAGCAAAAAGCTTAGAGAATTTACAATATGTAGCGAAAGATTTAATTTTACCAAGTTTAGAATCTGCTAAAGGTTTAGAGAATTTACAACACATAGGAGGAGATGTCAGTTTATCAAGTTTAACAACAGCAGAAGGCTTAGAAAACTTACAATATATAGGATGTGGAGCTTACTTTTCTAACTTAACAAGCGCACAAGCTCTAGAAAATTTAAAGTATATAGGATGGACAGCATATTTTAAAAATTTAAAAGAAGCAAAAGGTTTAGAAATTATACAAATAGATGGAGAATTATTATGTTCTAATGAAATAAAAGTAGAGTTAGAAAAATTAAAAAGTAAGCATTGCAAACAAAGAAATTGTTTTTATTAAATTAATAACATATAAATTTACTCGTTTGAATGTTTTTAACAGAATTTACTGCCCTTGAAAATAACTTTTATCTATGATATGATTGTATTGAGGTAATCATATGAAGATAAAGTTTTTTTTAGTTGTTATGATAATTTTTCTTCTTAGTGGGTGTGGTCTTGATCCATATCAAAATCCAAAATATGGTGCTATGGCTGTTGACGCATGGTTTTCTAGTAAAACATTAGGAGATGTTAGAAAAAATATTGAAAATATAGACGAAATAGTTTCTAAAGACTGTCAGTTTTTAGAAAGTAGTGGGAACAAATATGTATTTTCTTGTAACCTTGTTTATAAAGAAAAAGGAGAGACAGTAATCCCACTTTCTAAAAATAGTAATATGCATGTATATGCGGTATTTATAAAAAAAGCAGGGAAAACATATGATTATAAAGTATATAACTCCTCAAGCAAAGATAAGGTTTGGGAAGAGGATGAATATTTAAATTATTAGGAGGATTTAATGAAAAAAAATACGTGGACTTATATTTTAGGATTTTTACTTATATTTTTTGGAATAATGTTTATAATTAGTCCTACCGGAACATTTAGAAGTATTGTCCTTGTAGCAGGAATAGTGTTAATCGTATATTCTGTAATAGGAATTATAAGGGGCCTATTAAGCAAAGATTTATACTCATCGTACTTTATTGGAGGGTATGTAATAGGACTAATCTTTGGTATAATTCTTGCAACTCATACAGAAGGTGCTATAAAACTTGTATCTATACTTCTTGGAATTTGGCTATTTATCTCAGGATTATCTCCTTTAATAATGGCTATTAAAACAAAAGCTGACAGCAAAATAATTATAAGTTTACTTCCAAAAGTTATTATAGGACTTATTGCACTTTTACTTCCAATAATTCCAGTAATTACCACAGGTATTTTTGTAGGAGTAATCCTAATTCTCTCAGGTATTACAACAATTACCAATGCTAAGAATGATGAAATAATTTACAAAGTAAAAGTAAAAAAATAAAAAAGGTGTTGTAGAACATCTTTTCTTTATGTTACAATTATTTTGGTGATATAAGTGGAATATAAATTAACATCGTTCGAAGAAAAAGAAACTATCGAACTTGCAGAAAATTTAGAGAGTGAAAAATTTCCTAACATGGTTATATGTTTAAAAGGAGACTTAGGTAGTGGAAAGACTGTATTTACTAAAGGATTTGCTAATGCTTTAGGAATAACTGATGTAATAACTTCTCCTACTTTTAATATAGTAAAAGAATACTATGGCGGAGAAATGCCACTTTTCCATATGGATGTTTATCGAATAGATGAAGCTAGTGTTCAAATAGATTTTGATGAATACTTTTCTAAAAAAGGTGTTTCAATAATTGAATGGTCTGATATGATAGCAGAACATCTTCCAAAACAAAGACTTGAAATATCATTTAAAATAATTGGTGAAGACAAGAGAATGTTAATAATAAAACCTTTTGGTAAAAAATATGAAGACTTATGTGAGGCTGTATTATGATAAGTCTTTTTTTAAATACTTCATCTAAATATTTAAATGCTGCAGTATTAGAAGATAATGTAGTTATTAAATCTATATATCAAAAGTTTGATAGAGATTTATCTAAAGAAACTTTATTCGAAATAACAAAATTGATAGAAGATGTTAATTTAAAAGTAGAAAATATAGATGAAATTATCTGTGTAAGAGGCCCTGGATCTTTTACTGGCCTTAGAGTAGGAGTTACAATTGCAAAAACAATGGCTTATTTTTTAAATAAAGACTTATATAGTGTTTCAAGTTTAGATGTTCTAGCAACATCTTGCAAAGGTAAGATAATTGTTCCTTTAATTGATGCTCGAAGAGATTATGTATATAGTGCTATATATGATGAAAATTACAATATTTTATTTAAAGAACAATATATAAAATTAGAAGATTTGATAAAACAAACTAAAACTTATAATAAAGAAGTTACTTTTATATCATATGATGAATTTGAATTTAATACTTTAGAAGTTAAGCCTGATTTAAATAATTTATTTAAACACAATTTTAAAAGAAAAGAAAATGCTTTAACTTTTGTTCCTAATTACTTAAAGAAAACAGAAGCTGAGGAAAAGTTAAATGATAAAAGAGATTGATTTAGATACTTTAAATTATTTAGAAGATTCTTTTTTAGTTAGTAAAGGTATAAAAGAAGAAATAAAAAACAACCCATTTGCTAAAGTTTTAATCTATGTAGAAAGTAAAAAAGTTATAGGTTATTTGTACTATAGTGATATTTATGATAGGATAGAGATTAATAATTTTGAAGTTTTAAAAGATTTTAGAAGACAAAAAATAGGATCTTCACTTCTTGAAAAACTAATTAGTAAAGACAAAAATATTACTTTAGAAGTAAAAGAAGACAATATTGCAGCTATAAATATTTATAAAAAATATGGTTTTGAACAAGTAGCTATTAGAGAAAAATATTATAAAGATAAAGATGGAATTTTAATGGAAAGAAAATGTTTAGTAAAAAGTTAGGAAGCGAGTTTTATGAAAGATACATATATTTTAGGAATAGAAACAAGTTGTGATGAAACATCTTGTTCTATTGTAAAAAATGGCCATGAAGAGATAAATACTGTTATTTTAAGTCAAGTAGATATCCATACTTTATATGGTGGAGTAGTTCCTGAAATCGCTAGTAGAAACCATATTAAAGATATTGTTTTTGTAATTGATAAATGTTTAAAAGATTCAAAAATTAAAATTGATGATATAAGTGCGATTGCTGTAACTCATGGCCCTGGATTAGTGGGTTCCCTTTTAGTAGGACTTGAAGCAGCTAAAACAATTTCTTATATTTATAATAAACCTCTCGTTCCTGTTCATCATATTAGAAGTCATATTTATGCAAATAATTTAGAAAAAAAGATGACATTTCCCTTAATGACCTTGATTATAAGTGGTGGTCATACTGAACTTTTATATATGAAGAATCATTTTGATTATGAAATAGTTGGAAGAACTTTAGATGATGCTGTTGGAGAGTGTTATGATAAAGTTGGAAGAGTTTTAAATATACCATATCCTGCAGGCCCAGTTATTGATAAGCTTGCTCATAAAGGATCTCCAAGTTATAATCTTCCACTACCTTTAAATGATGATAGTTTTAATTTTAGTTACAGTGGACTTAAAAGTGCTGTAATAAATTTAGTTCATAATTTAGAGCAAAAAGGGAACACTTTAAATAAAGAGGATTTAGCATGTTCTTTTCAAAATATAGTTGTTGATTCTTTAACTTCAAAAACTATTAAAGCTATGAAAAAATATAATGTTAAAAACCTTATTCTCGCAGGTGGTGTTGCGGCTAATAAAGGCATAAGAGAAAAATTTGATACTTTAGCAAAAGAAAATGGGTTTGATTTTTCATACCCAAACATAAAATATTGTACTGATAATGCCACAATGGTAGCGGCTGCAGGATATTTTCTATATAAAGAGGGGAAAGTATCAACTTTAGAGATAAATGCTGATTCTGGTGCAAAATTTGAATAAAAAAGCGAAAAAATC